>CAZXQL010000024.1:591-17859 GCA_964643395.1 uncultured Thermotogae bacterium | reverse complement strand
TGCAACGAGCGTCTCACGATCAAGTTGCAGAATGTCGGCCAACGAGTGCACGATCCCGCGGTCGACCAGCTGCGTAATCAACTGGGGGCCCATGCCCTCGATGTCCAGTCCCCCTTTGGAGATGGAGTGCAGGACCGACTGGGTGAATCGGGCCGGGCAGGACGTATTGAGGCAGCGATGCGCGGCCTCGTTTTCGACGCGAACGACCTCGGATCCGCACACCGGGCAGGTCGTCGGCATGTGAAACGGGCGCTCGCCGCCGGTGCGCATCTCGGGAAGGGCGCGAGCGATCTTCGGGATGACGTCGCCTGCGCGCTCGACGACCACAGAATCGCCGATGCGCAGATCCTTGCGCTCGATCTCATCGGCGTTATGCAGTGTAGCGCTGGTGATCTCCACCCCGTGAACGCGAACGGGTTCGAGGACCGCAACGGGCGTAAGGGCCCCCGTTCTTCCAACCGATACGACGATGTCCCTCAGCCGCGTTACGCCCTGTGACGCCGGGAACTTCCCGGCGATGGCCCAACGAGGGCTCCGGCTGACGGCGCCCAGCTGCCGGCGCGCATCAAACGGGTCGACTTTGACGACAATTCCGTCCGCTTCGTACGGTAGGTCATCGCGAAGCCGCTGCACCTCGCCGTAGAAATCGACGGCCTCCTCGATGCCGTGGCACACGCGGTACAACGGGTTGACTCGGATTCCGAGTCTGGGAAGCTGATCGAGGAGATCTCGTTGGGACTCAATCGAGATCCCGTCGACACGCCCGACATCGTAGCAGTAGATACTGAGCGGGCGTTCGGCGGTCACGCGCGGGTCGAGTTGGCGCAACGTGCCGGCGGCCAGATTGCGGGGGTTGGCGTATGCCGTCTGCTCGTCGGCCGCGCGCCGACGGTTCAGGGCCTCAAAGGCTTGCTTCTCGATGAACACCTCTCCCCGCACCTCGAGGAGTGTGGGCACCGGGAGATCGTCCTGTCGGAGACGCAGCGGGATGCTGCGGATCGTGCGGAGATTCGCGGTAACGTCCTCGCCGACGCGTCCGTCGCCTCGCGTGGAGCCGCTCACGAACCTGCCGTCGCGATAGACGAGTTCGACGGCCAGACCGTCCAGCTTGGGCTCGGCCACGTAGACGACCTCTGCTGCGCCGAGCAACGATCGAACCCGACGATCGAAGTCGCGGAGTTCCTCGGGATCGAACGCATTGGCGAAGCTGAGCATCGGGATCGAATGCTCGATCGTCGGAAACGATTCCGACGGTTGGGAGCCGACGCGCTGCGTCGGCGAGTCGGGTGTGACCAGATCGGGGTATTGGGCCTCCAGCGCCTCGAGCTTGCGATACAACGCGTCATATTCGGCGTCGGTCAGCTGCGGTCGGTTCTCCACGTGGTACAGGTGGTTGTTCCGCTCGATCTCAGCTCGGAGTTTCGCGATCTCCTGCTCGGGAGAAGTCATGGTGAGAACAGAGTCGTGGAGAAACGATTCACTGTCAAGCGGCCGGTTCGTCGGGAGCGGTGTTGCCTCCGGACTGCGCCTGGAGCAGGTCGCGGGCGATCGCTTCAATCGAGTCCAGGTCCATACCGGTTGCACTCAGGAACCAGAACACGCCATCGTGCTCGAAGAACGCTTCGACCGGCGCATGCGTCGTCTCGATCCCCGGAAGCCTCTCTTCCCACAGCGCGCTGCGAGCCACCAGACGCACCGAGGAGTCGCTCGCGGCCGGGTATCCAGCCTCGGAGAATGCGGCGCGGCGGCGAGCCATGTTGCGCGACACGTAGTTGCCGACCAGGATCGTGAGACGGTTTGGGGAGTTGGAATCCGCGTCCGAGCCGCCCGGCGAGACGCTGACGAGCGCGTACCCGCGCTGATGGTCATGATCGAGAGCAAGATCGATGGACGAGCCTTCGTCGACGAATCCGTGCACATGAATGGGCGATAGGAGCATCGGAAACGGCACGGACTGTGCCAGGTCGGCGAGCGACGTGTGGGAGGACTCGATGAACACGCGGGCGTCCTCTGGGGGCTCGAACGGCGCCGAACCAGCCCTGCCGTCGAGTTTCTGCACGTCCGTGTACGTGATCGTGACTGTGGCCTGCGGGCCGACGATCGATGCGGCTGGCGAGCCCGGCGTTGGCACAAATGCGATGCGAACGGGGAACAGCGTTTCCAGGTCGACATCGAGCGTCGCCCGGCGAATGGGGAACGTCACGACGGACAGCAAGTGTGATCGGTAGGAGGACTTGGGCTTGAGGCCGATGCGACGAGTCTTCCCTCCCTCCCACGACTGCTCGCCGAGATCACGAAGGAGAAAATCGCGTGCGATCGTGGCAAGAAACGAGATCTCTCCCAGCATGGTGACGCCGGGGATGGGCTCGAACAGCTGACGTCCGGGCTTGTGGATCGCAGTGCGATTCGACGGATCGTACACCCACGTCGATCCGGCGTCGTAGCGAAGCTGGAGGTCGCGCAGTTCGTCGCCAAGAAACTCGACGTGTCCGTAGAGCGTCTCCTCGAGGGCTTGCCACGCACACTCGTAGGCTGTGTAGTCGACGTGGATCTGTCGTGATTCAGCACGTCGAACTGACGCCTGGACCTTCAGCCCTGGGCCCTCAATGGCTTCGACAGCCTGGAAGGTCGCGTTCTCCTCCGAGGCTTCCTCGACCGACCGGATGAACCGCGTCAATGATGGCGTCATCGTGCTCCCCTTCCCATGCGGGAAGTATACGGCATGGATGAGTGGAGGCCCGGCATGACAGAAGGTGAGGCGAATGACGTGAATACTGTCCCATCTATTTCGAGGACGGGCGCAAAGGTGACGAACGTCCCTAGATGAAAGGGAAGTGGCTTCTATAGGGCGATTCGTCGAATGTGAGCCACATTACACGAGCGCACGAATTCTCGTTGCACGGGGCGTTCCGCCCCTTCACGCCGCGCTTCAGCGTGGGACAGGTGCCGCTTGACGAGCGAGGAAATCTTCCTGTATTGATATGTGGGGTTCTTAGCAAGGGGGATGGGCCTTGGCTGGGAGAGACACGGACGATGTCCTGGACATGACAATGCTGGAATGCTTGGCCTTCATTGCTGCAGCCAACGGCCGATCCGTCGAAGAAGAGCTGAACCTTGCTGTGAAGACGTACGTTCTTCAGGAATTCGCCGATCACGGAGAGGATCGGTTCATCGGGCTTGCCGTTCCGGACCAGTCCGTCGCGAAGTAGCTGCCGAATCGACGGTCATCTCATCCGTTCCCACGTGTCTGTTGTCTTTTGAGGGGGTCCCCGTTCGCGGATACACTCACCCGCAGCTCATGAGAGGGAGGGGACATCATGAGAAACGTCGGCTTCTGGGTGGGATTGGCGCTAGCAGCGGTTCTCGTCGCCACCCTCGTGCTTCCGGGTCCGGACAACGCTCCGACACTCGCACCCGATTTCAGTCTGCCAAGCCTGGATGGCGAGATGGTCACCTTGTCGGGATTGCGCGGGAGCGTCGTCGTGATTGACTTCTGGGCGTCATGGTGCAGTCCGTGTCGCAAGTCGTTTCCGGGGCTCGATGCCCTGGTATCGAAGTACGCGGATCAAGGCGTGGTTCTTCTGGTCGTGAGCCTCGATAAGACTGCGCAGCGGGCACGCGACTATCTGACTGACAACGGCTACTCGACAGACAACGTACTGTGGGGATCCTTGGAGGCCGCCAGGGACGTCAAGGCCCTGTTCGGTGTTGTCGGCATCCCCAAGACGTTCCTCATCGATCGCATCGGGCTGATCGAGTATGCAGGACACCCGGACAACCTCACAGACGACGACATCCTACGGTGGCTTTAGCGTCTGTTCGACCACAAGGCGTGTCACGCATTCCCGATCATCTCTACGCTCTTCCGCAGTGGGAAGTAGCCGCCCGAGATTTCGCGAGCGATTGAACCGTCCGTTCATCGATGTGCACATACGTGTGAAGGAGGTGAAAGGCGCTTCTCGGGACCTTTGTACCGAAGGTTCGGAGTGACGGATCGGCGACGTGCACCGAGTGCGGCGGGATCGAAGGAGTCTACGGTGTCTCAGAGCGAGGAGTTGCTGGCCAAGATCGCCAACAAGGATACAACCGCATTCCACCAGTTCTATGCCCTGTTTGCCGATCGCGTGTATCGCTACGCGCTGACGATCCTTCACAACAAGCACTTGGCCGAGGAGATTGCCCAAGAGACGATGGTTGCAGTCTGGAACGGAGCCGCACGATTCGCCGGCCGTTCGAAAGTCTCGACGTGGATCTTCGGAATCGCTCGGAACCAGGCGTTCACGTTGTTGCGCAAGGAGGATCGAGCCAAGAAGACGCCACCACCGGAGCTTGTGCAGCCCGATCCTTCGAAAGGCGTTCTCGATCGCGAACGCGTGCTCGCGGCGCTCGGCGAGCTATCGGCCGACCATCGTGAAGTCGTCCATTTGACATTCTACGAAGGACTATCCTACGGAGAGATTTCCGAAATCCTCGGCATCCCGCCCGGCACGGTGAAATCGAGAATGTTTCATGCGAAGAAGAAACTGGCGGAGGCGCTGACATGAACACGTGCGATTCGATTCGCGAGCTGATCCCGTGGTACGTCAATGGAACGCTGTCGGCGAAGGAGGCCCGGCAAGTGGCAGCCCATCTTGCGCAGTGCGACGACTGCCGGGATGAACTCGCAGAACTCGTGCGCCTGAACATGGAGGTTCGCTGCGCACTCGACGGAATTGATGGCATGGCCGTGGGCAGCAGAAGCGCTGTGCTGAAGAAGACGACGGGGAGGACGCTGGCCAGTTTCGATCTGGGGTCCTTCCTGCTCGGCGTTTCGTTCGGTGCGAGCTACAAGAGGGGGCGCATTCCGATCCAAAGCGACCTCAAACTGCTCGGGCGCAGAATTCGACTGATCTCATCCAACGAGGAGGTTCCAGATGAGTAGTAGCGACTTGGTCAAAGATATCGATGATCTCAAAGAGGTCCTTGGGATCGTCACCGACAAGGTTCCGGGGATCCTCCGGGGGCTGCGGGACGTGCTGTATTCCAAGGACGCCGCCGAGAACATGGCTGACGCGGTCGCCACGTTCTACAAGCGGCTGGTTGACGCGGGCATCCCCAAAGAACAGGCGATGGACATGACGCGCGGATACATGATCAACCTGCGCGACGTGTTCGGAGGGAAGGACGGCCTGAACCTGAACATCACCAAGTCTGACGACGAGGACGACTGATCGCCGTGCGCGCTGCGATCAGACGACTGAGATCCGTCTGGGCGGGGATCGTGATTGCCGTCCTCGTCCCCGTTCTCATCGGCCGAGTCATCAGCTTCACGATCGGGGTGATCTGGACGCGCCGGCGCACGCGTGTGGCGTTCCGCCGATCGCTCCTCTCCGCGGGGCTGAGCGAGGACGAGGCCGATTCGCTGGCCAGCCGATACCACGCGCGGATCCCGCTCCGCGGACTCATTGGCTGGAAGCACTGACGCAAGGACGACGCGGGTTGTGCCGCCGATACGTTCGGATTACCATGAGGCATTCGGGACGTGGCGCAGCCTGGTAGCGTGCTTGCATGGGGCGCAAGAGGTCCCCGGTTCAAATCCGGGCGTCCCGACCACTGCAACTTCCTAGTTCTCCCCCTGAACGACGAATGTATCGATCGACCTTCCGCTCGCCGATAGCGTCAAGATGTCGTTGGTGACCGATGCGACCGGGATGACCCTGATGCGAAGCGCGTCATCGGCGACGGTTCCCACGATGTAGTGCAGCAATCCATAACGGCGAAACACAGTTCCCGGAACGATCTGCGAGGGCATGGCGACGAGCGGAGCACCGCCTCCGCCCGTGATCACGTAGTGCACGCCCTGGACATAGATGTGCTCGTAGCTGTGAACGGAGCTGCTGAACACGACGGAGACGCCGTACTGGCGGAAGAGGGGAGCCCAAGACGTCACGAGCCGTTCGTTCTTCCCGGAGTCGTACGACGAGCTGTACAAGGCATCCGCGCTGAACACGATGACGATCTGATGGTCGGCTCGTGCCTGCATGAGATCCTGCTTGAGCCACGCCGTCTCCTCTTGCATGGCCGTTTGGTCCGTCGAGGCGGATACGGTCGAGTCCAGCCCGACGAAGTGCACCGGCCCGTCGTCGAACGACCACCATTGCTCGTCACGAGTCCCTCCCCCCGGCGGAAGCGCAAAGTCCTCGTAGTAGAGGTCCTCGTCTGCGTCGTGTCCTCCGATGACGGTCAAGTAGGGGCACTTCCGTCCGAGGTCGGACATGGCCCAGAAGAAGTTGTCGAATCGCTCCGTGGTCGGGTACTCGACCAACCCTCCGGCGTGAATGACCAGTGAGACGTCCGTCTGCCGTGCGATCGTGTCTGCGACCAACTTATGGCGATCCGGATACGATGCGGTCGCTCCGTAGACGGCGAACGAGAACGATCGAGCGTTTGGGTCGAGAGTCTGAAACGTCCCCACCTCGGTCGGATAGACGGCGTCACCCTCGTAGAAGACGAGTTGGTAACGATACGTCGTCCCGGGAGTCAGGTCGTGCAACCAGATCTCCGCGACACCCTCGTGTTCGTCGTAGGTCAGCGTCTCTTCCCATTGTCCGGTGGAGTCGTAGATCTTGGCCATCGAGTAGTTGAAATCGAAACCGACCGGACGGACGGTCTCCCACGTCAGTGCCGCCGAGTCCTCGCTGATTGCGCCCAAGATGGGCCCCCACGACCACGGGGGCTCGGTCTGCGCAATCACTGTGACGGTCGCCAGGACGGCCCAAACTGCCGCGATGACGGCAACGCAGACCCATCGCCGATTGGGACTCTTGATCATGCTTCACCCCCTGGATCCCACGAGGAATGCTCCGAGTGCGGCACCGCCCCGTGTCCCATTCTTGCATGGAAGCCGTGATGGGTCAATTGCCGTTCCACGAAGCCGTCGAGAAGCGCACGGCGGCGGGCCAACCGCCGCCGTGCAGGATGGCTAAGGCAGAGGGACCGTCGCGTCGTGGAAGTCGGCCTCGTAGACACGCGCGAGCGTGCCGACGGAACCGCTGTCGTTTTGGGCCCGAAGCCGCATGCTGGTGACCAACCCGGGGTCGAACGCGATCTCGACCCACGTGTGTCCTTGGGCATCCGGATCGTGCTCCGACAGAGACCCTTTGGTCCCCGTGTACACGTTGACCCAGGCCCCATCGCGGTAGACGTCGATTTGCCAAGCGAGGATATTGCCGCCGGGAGATGAATCGCCGACCAGCACTCGGACGTAGTCGGACTGCAGGCCCCCGGACGGCGCGTCGAGGATAAGGTACGACGTCCAGTCCCCGGCGGATAGCCCGTAGTACTGGGCATTCGTGTTGTAGTTGTCATCGATGTCGTCATCGTAGGCACGCTCCTCGACGACCCAGTTGGCAGCCGGATCCTCGAACGAGACAGGCGACACCCAGCCGACATCCTCTGTCGTCCCGATCGCCACGGACTTCGTGATCGAGTCGTGAGCTCCCTCATTGTCTGTGACGGTCAGGGTGACCGACTTGGTGCCGCTGACGGTGTAGGTGTGCATCGGGAATTGACCGCTGCCGCTCGCCCCGTCACCGAAGTCCCACACGTACGACGTGATGCTTCCGTCGGAATCGGAGGATGCCGAACCGTCGAACGAAACGACGTCGCCCACGATGGGATCGCTCGGGCTGAAACTGAAGTTGGCGTTCGGCGGATTGTTGACGGAAACCGGCGTCAAGGTCACGGAAACGGTGCTCGTCGATCCGGCGATGACGTTGACGGATCTCGTCTCCGTTTGATACCCCGACTTCGAGACCTGAACCGTGTGCCCGCCCGGCGTGATGTTGGACTGCTCGACCGTGGTGGTGCCGACGAAGGTGCCGTCGATCCTCACCTGCGCATTGCTCGGACTGGAGAGGACGCGGATTGTCCCCGTCGTCGGCGTGGCGGCCACGACGCTGAACGACAACGAATCGAACGCCCAATTGCCGCTTGTGAACTGAGCCTGCATCGTGGCGAGGATCGAATTGCGGAATGTGGACGGGTTCGTGCTCAGGAGGGGGAACCCATAGCTGAACGATGTCGGGAATCCGGAAATCGGTCCCGAGGCAGCGAACAGGTACAACGTTTCCGTCCCGACCGGCTCCGTGATCCGAAGCGTATAGGTCCCCGATCCCGGGAACGTATGTGTGCCCGCGGTCACGGACGGTGACGGCTCCAGCCAATTGGGATGGAGCAGCGTGACATGACCGTCTGCGGTGACGTCACACAGGTAGACGTAGGCGGCGCGATTGACTGTGTACGTGATGATGAGCGCATCGTCAACGTGGTACGTCGATTGCGGGACGTACAACTGCGCGGTCAGTGCCGGCACGGCGGAACTGATGACGGCTTGTGTCGTGTCGACGGCGGATTGACTGCCCGATCCGTAGACGGTGAGCGTTACCGAATACGTCCCCGGTCCCGAATAGCTGTGGGTGGGGGCGATGCCTTGGGCACTGGATCCGTCTCCGAACGTCCAGAGATAGGTTGTGATCGATCCAGACGAGCCGGATCCGTTGAAGGAGACAGACGTTCCGGCGGTTCCCGCATACGGACCTCCCGCCTCGGCGATCAGCGGGACGGCCGCGGCCGTGACCAGCACGGACTGCGAATTGTTGGTTTCGACTGACTCGGCAACTTGGTTGAGATCGTCGGCCGTGGCGACGAACGTCTCGGAACTGGCGGTGAGGGGCAGGGACAGGCTGATGACCTGTGAAGCGCCCGCCGCCAACTGGGTGACGTACGTCTGAGTGGAAGACGCGGAACCCTGCAATCTGAGGCGGAAGAACCCGGATGCCGCCGTGCCTTGATTGGTGACAGTGATGGAGAACGTCACCGACTGCCCGATGCTAGGGTTGAATGGAGCGTACGCAAGGCTGGGGATCACAAGATCCGGGGCCGTCGCGGACTGGACGGTGACAGGATGGGATACGACGTCCGTCGCTCCGTCGTTGTCACTCACAACCAATTGAACCGTGTAGCTGCCGGCCGATGCATAGGAATGAGAGACGGTGACGCCCGATCCCGAGGAACCGTCGCCGAAGGTCCAGGCATAGTTCACGATGCTGCCATCCGGATCGCTCGAGGACGATGCGTTGAATGCAAACAGCGATCCTGGTTGTCCCGAACCGGGGGACACCGTGAACGCGGCGTTCGGCGCCTGATTAGGGGTTGATGTGACGATGAGGGTCTGGGTTTGCATGCCGGTCGCGCCGTCATCATCAGTCACGGTGAGTCGAATGGAATACGTGCCGGCACTGAACGTTCGCGACTGGACGATGCCTGTCGCATCGGTGATTCCGTCGCCGTTGAAGTCCCATTGGTACTGGACGACCGATCCATCCGGATCCGACGAGCCGCTCGCATTGAACGACACAGTCGCACCGGCCGTCGGCGAACTGGGGGAGAAGGTGAACGATGCGTTCGGGGGTTGGTTGATCCCCGTGGGAGCCTGGAGGCTCAGCCGTCCGCTTCCGTAGATGTTGACGCTCCCCATCGGGATGGTTTCCGATAAGAGCTCGGCGCGCAAAGCGGCTTCGCTCAGCCCAGGAGTCTGCGACAGCAACAGGGCGGCCGCTCCCGCCACATGCGGTGCGGCGCCCGATGTCCCCTGGAAGGTCGTGTACGGACTCGTGCCTGTCGCCACATTGTCCGGCGCGACAAGATCCGGCTTGGGCAGACCGCTGTTGCTGGGCCCCTGAGAGCTGTAGGGCTCGATCGGTCCGGTGCTGTACTGGGAATAGCCCACTGCGCCGACGGCTACGACATCGGGGACATTGGCCGGTGCGAGAGTCGAACTCGACGCGACGACCGGAGACACCGCCTGGTACAGGTTGTAGAGCTCCAGCCTCCGCGACCCCACGCCCTGGATGCGGATCGTGTACGTCCCGCCGGCTGTTGCGGATACCTGGATCGATTCGGTCGGCTCCTCGGTTCCCGTCTGATGCTTCGTGGACGATGCCACCAGGTTGTTCGACGGATCGAAGAGGTAGAGATCGTAGTCCGTCGACGCCTGCGGCCACTCGTCCCACGTCAGGAACAGCACGATCTGCGACCCGGCAGATGCGGAGAACGTGATGTTCTGATCCTGCCATCCGTCTGAGTTGCCATCCGTGAAGACGCCCTCCCAGTGGTTCTGCGCTTCGTTCCCGGCCGCATTCACCCACAGGATGCCTCCGGAGATGGCGCGCTGCGCGATGTCGGCGATGGTGCCGGTGCCATCGTAGAAGTTGGTGTTGAACCAGCCGAGCGAGTGATTGATGATGTCGATCCCGTTGTTCAGGCAGTATGTCACAGCGAGGTCGAGGTCGACTTCATCGGCAATCTTGATGAGGTAAAGCGTAGCATCCGGCGCGACGTCGTGAACGATCTCGGCCACGGCGGTGCCGTGGCTCACCCCGGTCGAGAGACCGGTTCCGGTCAGATCGTTCTGGATGGCCGTATAGGGAAGATCGCCGCGTGATTGAGCTTGGGCCAACCCCGAGAAACCGAGATCGATGATGGCAACCTTCGTCCCAGCGCCGCGCACCCCTGCCGTGTGATACGCATCGGCGCCGATTGCGGCGACGCCTTGGCTCGTCGTCCCCAACGGGTACGGGATGTAGGGTGGGCGGATGAACGACACGCCTGACAACTGCACGGCGATGGATTCCAGGTCTGTCAGCGGAACGGTCACCTTGACCAAGCTCGACGTGGATTCAATCGCGCTGGAGTGGATGCCCATCCGCTTCAACGCTGCAACGGTCGATGCGCTGCGTCCGGGTTGGGACTCGAGGACTACGGTGACGGTTGACATGGTGGAAGAGAATGGCACTCCGAGCGCATTGGCCAGCGACTGCAGCGCAGCTCGCGCAGCAGACGGGATGGCTGCGGCAGCTTGATTGGCCATCGCGGACATCGACGCCTGCGCCGCGCCGATCAGCGCTTCGAGAGATCCGTCGATGATCGGATTGTGCTCGGCTCGGGCGATCTTCTTCGTCGCGAACGCCGCGACGGCCGCTTGCGGGGATGCCGTTGTCGCGCCTGACGAACTGCTCGAGTTCAAGGATACGTAGCTGAGGAACTCGAGTGCAAGATTGGTGTTGTCGGGCCATGTGGTCATCGCAAGAAACCAATCGGACGCAAACGGGATGGAGACGCCGACCGGCTGCTGATTCACATACACGACGTCGACGCCTCGGTTGAGAAGCGATCTTTCCAGATCGGAGAGATCGACCAAGTACCGATACAAGGTCGATCCCCAGGCGCGGGGAACCATCACGAAATTGAGGCGCCCGGTCTTGGCGAACGATTGCAGGACGACCTGCTGTGCGATATTGCTCTGGGAGTATCCTTGGAAGCTCACGCTCGCGTTGAACTCCTGCTCGAACGAGGCTCCAACAGCCTCCCATTGACTTCTCAGATTCTGGTCGATGCCGACGAGCAGGTCGGCCTGACTGACTGCGGACAGACTGACTGCAGTCACGATCGCGAGAGCGGCCAGGAAGAATCGCTTCATGGTAGACTCCTTCGACTACGGAACGGAGGGCTGATACGGAGGGCGCACGTAGCCGACGGAGCTTGACTCCGCAAGGGGGATCAGCTGGTCGATGGGCAGCAGAAGCTTGGCCAGTGAGTCCGTCTCCTCGGTCACGTACGCAGTAAACTCGGCCCCCAACGTGCCTCCCGGGACCTTCTCCGCCACGACCTCGACGCGAAGACCGAATTGCGTCAAACCATGGGTCGCCGTGTAGGCGAACCAGTCTTCGGCCACGGTAAGCCCGTACAAGGTCGAATCCATCAGCAAGTCGGCAGGCGGCGCGGGACCCTTGAGATCGGCCTTGGCAAACGACGAGAACTCGAGATCGACCTCGTTGCCGAGGATGCCGATGGTCTGAAGATCCATCAGCACGGACGCTAGCGTGTCATTGATGTTCAGATCCTGCGTGGGATCGATGACCAAATCATAGCCGGATTGGTTCGCACGAACCGTGAACGTGTACGCGTCCCCCTGCTGGCGCAAGTAGAACCGTCCGCTGTCGACCACCAACACCTTCGAATCACTGAGTGCCGTGGCGACATCCACATCGGCAGCCACGGTTCCACGATAGATCGAGGGGACGTCACCGTCGTACTGAATGACGGAGTACCCTGCCGATTGAGTCGTCGTGACGAGTGAAGTCAGATCGATCGAGATCGCTCCCAACGAGAAGATGTAGTAGCGAGTTGACGAAAACGTCGTCGGAACATCCGCAGCGTATGCGAATGACGACGCGACCCATACCAAGAGCACAAGAAGAAGAATGCTGCCTCGTCGAGTCATTGAAGCCTCCTTTGTTGTTCCGTACTCATGTACACGGGAACACCCGGGCAGGTTCCATTATGGCGCGATTCCGAACGTGGACAACAGGTCGTCGAGCGAGCAATCGCATGCATCCTCGAAGGCTCGGAACACGTCGTCGGGCGTGGCGATCCGGTGCAGGAACGCTCCGTAGTACGCGCGGATGGCTCGGTAGAACGCATCATCTCCGAGTGCGGTGCGAAGAGCGGACAAGAGCGTTGCCCCGCCGGAGTAGACAAATGCGCTGTAGGTCGAAGAATCGGGAAACGCATACGTCGGGCTGTCCACAGAAAGGGCCGGCCACGCCTCTTGAGCCGTCTCGTAGCTGGCGCGCCAGGCGCCAAGCTCCGCCTCGGCGGCGGCCGAACCCACGTGGCTATCGAGGAATTCGTACGACAGGTACGTCGCGAATCCCTCGTCGAGCCACGGATGTTCAGACGCATCGTTGCCGACACCGGCGTAGAACCATTGATGGGCCATCTCGTGACAGATGATGATCGTGAAGAAGGGATCATCCGGGCGCGCTGCATACTGCGCCCCCACCAGAATCAGTCCCGAGAACTCCACGCCGGCTGCGTACCGGAGCGGGACCTCGACGAATTGGACGTCCATGAAGGGACAGGGCGCAACGATCTGTCCGTACAGATTGGCGGCATCGACGCCGAGGATATCGGCGTCGAACCCCGCCGTCTCGTGGTCGGCCGTGAACCAGGCATGTACCGTGGTGTCGGCTCCCTGGACTTCGAGGGCGATGTAGGCGGGGTCGACAAGGACGGCCGAGAAGTCTCGCACTCTCTGTGCTTCGTAGACGTACGTGGCCGCGTCCGCTTCCGTGAGCGTCGACACAAGGGCACCTGTCGTCACGGGAATCGGGCCTGCCTTCAGGGTCAGGCGCACGTCGTAGTCGGCCGCTTCGGCCGACAGGAGGTCGCCAAACCCGGTGCCCGGATTCAACGCCCAGGCTCCATCCGTGTGCATGGCGAGGATTGGGTAGAACGCGGTCAGCGTCATCGCAGACCCCGACTTGGTCAGAAGTCCGTACCCGGTTTCATCCGATCCTCCGGGACTGTCTTCGGGCCACGTCGACGTCTGGCCGTCGAAGGTCAATGTAACAGCGATGCTCTCCTCGGGCTGCAGGGGTTCGCTTAACGGGACCATCAGGACGGTGTTATTCACGTACAGAGAAAGCGGTAGGCTCGCGGACTGAACGGACACCTCGTCGACGTGGATGAACGCTGAGCCGTAGGTCGATGCGTCGTTGGCGAAAAGGCGGAAGAAGAGCTCCGAGGCCGGGGAGTTCGACTCGTTGCGGACCTCGACGGTGACCTGTCCATGGAACGTTCCATGGTCGTAGTCCAGGGATGTGTCGATCTCGTAATGCGTGGCCGTCTGCGCGACCGAAACCAGCGAGATCAAGGCGATGGCAGCCCCAATCGCGAGTGTGACACGGGGATACGAACGAATCATGGCGCCTCCCTTGGCCGCCTCATGGTCCTGAGTGACGGCGAAGCGTGCCTTGTCGATTCAAGCGGCTGTCCTTGCTCGACCGTGAACCGTCATCTCGTAAAGCTGCTCGTACTGCGGGACAATCAAACGATAGTCAAACTGCTGCCTTGCCCGGCCCTGGGCCGCGCTCGAGAACTGGCCGTGGAGCGCATCATCCTGAAGAAGTTGCACGGCGTACGCCGACATGGCGTCGATGTCGCCCACCGGCGCCAGGAAGCCCGTCCGTCCGTGCTCGACGACCTCGGGGAGTCCTCCGACGTCGGAGGCAATGACGGGAACCCCGCTGGCCATGGCCTCGAGGGCGACCAGACCGAAGCTCTCGGTCTGACTTGGAAGCAGAAGGAGATCGGCGTGGGCCAAGAGAGGGGCAACCCGATCCACGATGCCGACGAAACGCATGCGATGGAGTATGCCTAGCTTCTGTCCCATCTCTCTTGCGACCGGCGCATCCGGCCCGTCTCCCACCAAGATGAGGCGGCTGTCGACGGTTTCGGAGATACGGGCAAAAGTGCTTACGACGTCTCGGATTCTCTTGACAGGCCTGAAGTTGGAGATGTGCATGATCGTCTTCTGCGAGGCTTCCGGACACAGTGGGATGCAGGAACACGGAACCATCTCGTGCCGCTCGGGATCGATGAAGTTGTAGATAACGTCCAGGTCGCGCTGGACGCCGAACTGACGGACCGTCTCCTCCTGGAGGAAGTTCGATACCACGGTGACGGCGTCCGCGTCCTCAATCGTCATCTTGGTGACAGGTCGGAATGATGCGTTGTTGCCAACCAAGGTGATGTCCGTTCCATGCAATGTCAAGACGATCCGCAGATTCGGGTCATGCGCGATCTGTTTGGCCAATAGGGCCGCCGCTCCGAATGGGATGGCATAATGGGCATGCAAGATGTCGAGACGGTTCGTCTGGACGACTTCGGCAAGCTTCGAGGCCAGAGCCAGCGTATACGGGAAGTGCTTCAGCAGAGGGTATTGCTCGATCTCGACCTCGTGGAAACTGACACGGGGAGGCAATCCATTCAAGCGAAGCGGCGCGGAGTAGCTGATGAAAGCAACTTCGTGACCGCGCTCGGCCAAGTGCTTGCCCAGTTCCGTGGCGACGACGCCGCTGCCGCCGTGGGTAGGATAGCAGCAGATTCCGATTCTCATGATGCCTTCCTATCTAGAACGTTTCGAACGCCAAGTCGAGCGGGTTGTCGACCTCCAACTTGCCGCGAATCAGAAAGCCTTCGCCGAACTTGGCGCGGATCAGAGATCCAAAATGGGCCATCCGGCTCCGGATGAGCCAGTCTGTGGTTGGTGAAGTCAGCCGGGTCTGGGGCCCGCGCAGAGCGTCGGCACGGAATTGGGTGTCAAACGCATAGATCGCTTGCAGTTTGCGCTCGGCCTGCTCGCTGATATCGACGATGAACGTTGGATCGAACTCGTACCAGCCCATGTAGTAGAAGAGCTGGGACGGTCGCCAAGCCGGCAGTTCCATCTCATACCGCGCGAGTCCCGCCAGAAACGCCGCCTCGTAGATCAGATGAGATGCATTGGCGTGATCGGGATGACGATCCTCCCAGTACGGAAGGAAGACGGCTTGCGGTCGCCACCGGCGAACGGCCTCGACGACGCGTCGTTTCGCCTCGGACGAAACGTGGATATCGCCATCGGGGAGCTCCAAGTTCTCGCGGTCATGCAGGCCGAGAATCTTCGAACTGGCCTCGGCCTCTTGAGCCCGGATCTCGACGCTGCCGCGCGTCCCGAGTTCACCGCGCACGAGGTCCACGACGACCACCTTGTGGCCGGCGTCAGCAAGCTTGATGAGCGTTCCGCCACACCCGATTTCTGCGTCGTCCGGGTGAGCTGCAAACGCAACGATGTCCGCTTTATCCATGCGTTTCTCCGAGTACGATGAGTTGATGCTCGAACCGGTCCGGTTCTCCACGCACGATGAGGTCGCGAAGCCATTCTACACCATACCGTGCGACGATCGAGAGGGTGGCAAGGATGCGCTCCTGCGGCCGGCCGGTCGGGAGAAGCCGCATCTTGAGTCCATTCAATCGCTTCACGGAGATGCCGCGGCGGGCGAGCGCGGCCCGCACGGCGCGATCCTCGAGGCGAGTCAGAGAATGCTTGGCTTGATCGAGCGTCTGATGCCAGCGCGCATCCATTCCGGGGTCGATGCGCTCCAGAACCTCGCGCAAGGGCAGTAGCGCTTCTTCCAGGCGCAATTCGGCCTGCGAGAACTCGGCCTGCAGTTCCGGCGACGCCCAGCTCCGGGCGAGTTCGGCGACGTTGAACGTCTCGTCGAGAACGTCGGAGATCTCGAGCCCTGCGTCTTCCAGCAGATCGGCGTCTTGCCGGTCGATGATCGTTGCGCCGAATCGCGGGACGGCCAGCGGCTGAGGGACACCGAACCGACGGTAGATCGGAAGGAGCATCGCATGGTACGCCAGCTCGGACGGCCCGAGGACGTTGGCGATCGTCGGAAGCAGTGAGTCGGCGAGCACCGGCCTCAGCGCAGCGTCGGCGGATGCTTCCACCTCGTCCAACACATCCGACGCTTCAATGCGCCGGCGCCCGTCCTCGGAGAGGACGAACAATCTGCCCGATCGGTCGGGCTCGAGAGGCACCGGATAGCCGTGCAGCGACAGCTGTGCTGCAGTACGTTGCAGGTCGAGTTGGATCGCTTGCTCTTCGTCACGGACCCGGGCGAAGAAGGGCCTGGCCAACGGGCGGAGGACATGGGGTTCGAGGAGGATGAGACCGCTCGAGGCGAAGAGGCGGCACCACAAGCGCGCGTGCCACTGGCTGTAGGTGTCCCTCGCCGCCGGGCCGAAGGACATCGGATCGAAGGCGGGGGATGAAGGAACCTGCTGCATCACCTCGTGAAAGGCGTCGCGGACTGCGTCGGTCAGCGGCAGCTGCTCGATGGGGCGGCCGCGATCATCCCAATCGAAGGAGACTGTCTGCAGCGCATCGGCGTCGTCCAGCCATCGGATGCGGTTGATCTCCGAGAAGTCGTGATCCTCCGTGGCGAGCCAGAAGTGCAGACGCTCGGAGGCCCATCTTGCTGTGCGGATGATCGAGGCAATCTTGTATAGGACGAAGGCCGGTCCGCCAAGAAAGCCTGCCTGCTGTCCGCCGACTACGCACAGTGCGTCCGGATCGCGAAGCTGCTCGACGTTCGCCATGGCTTCGGGCGACGCCCCGAGCAGACGGTTATAGGCGGCCATTGCATCGCAAACGTGTGAACGAACGTCCTCTTCAAGTGCCACTTGCCGGTCCTCCGCGGCGCGATGAGCGAGTTGGGCCTCTCCGCCCGCGCCCACGACAAGGTCCTCCGCGTCGCGCGGACCATCGCCGACCTGGCCGGTCGCGACGCCCTCGCCGCCAGCGACCTCAGCGAAGCGATCCAGTACCGCCGCCTC
>CAZXQL010000024.1:0-581 GCA_964643395.1 uncultured Thermotogae bacterium | reverse complement strand
AAGAACTCGGTCGCGCTGTCGTGACGGATGTAGTCGAGAAAGAACTGGGCGTTTGGGTACAGGATGCCCGGATCAATCGTCGGCTTCATTCAACCTCCTTGCGAGCCGTGAACACCATTCGGGGCGCTGCATCGGAGAACGATCGGCCGTCGAGAGCGCCGTAGAAGCGAGCTCCCGTGAAGCCGGCGTCGCAGAGCATCGCCCCAATCTCCGGCTTGGTGTACATCCGTACGGACTCGCGGTACGTCGTCTCCGGGGATCCGGGCTGCGTGATCTGAGTTTCCTTCTCGACTCGCAGCCCATCCTTCGTGATGCGCCGGCGAATACTGACTCGTTTACCGCCGCAGTTGGATTCCTCGGATGGAACGAGGCGTGCGATGACGTGCGAGCGATTGAGCGTGTCCAGCAGGAAAGTCCCGCCGGGCATAAGTGCCCGATGCGCGGACCGCAAGACGCGGGCATCTTCCTCGGTGTCGGCGAAATAGCCGAACGAGGTGAATAGCGAGACGATCGTGCAGTACCTGTTCTGCCCGCCGATGTCGCGCATGTCCGCCCTGATCAAATCGATGTTCGACATGGAT
>CAZXQL010000023.1:0-17958 GCA_964643395.1 uncultured Thermotogae bacterium | reverse complement strand
CCATGAATGTCTCGGACAAGCCCGTGCCGAGCGATATCGCCTTGCTCGACTGGATCAGGAAGAATCCGGCAGCGATGACGACTCCGGCGCAGATCGCGAACCCCAGGATTGCTTTCCGGAGGGACATCGTCTTCTCCGTCTTCTCTTCGACCTCGACTTCCTTCTTCTCGGCATGGAAGAGCAGGAACACCCCTCCCACATATCCCAGGAGGATGAGCCAGCTGAATGGGCTGATCCCGAGCCAGGCGGCCGGCGAAGCGATCACCATCCCCAGCGCGGCCACCAAAGTCAGAAATACGGCGACGCTGCCACTGAGAACGTGATAGGTGCGCGTCTTGGCAAGGAAGGGGCCCCGCCCCAGAAGCAACACATCGAGCACGGCGATGATGACCACGTTGAACAAGTTGCTGCCGAACGCGTTCCCCAACGCAATGTCGGGGGCGTCGATCACGGCCCCGGTAATCGTCGTGGTCATCTCCGGAATCGATGTAATCGTGGCCAGGAACAACAGACCGATCCATCCCTGGCCGATCCCTGTGTGCCGTCCGATGGCCTCCCCGTAGGGGGCCAATCGGATCCCCGCCAGGATGATGGCGGTGGCCGACAATACGAACATAATCCATTGGAACGTCATTGAACTCCTGTTGCCGCGGATTCCGGCAACTCCCCGCGGCTATTCGCGCGACAGGTCGGTTCCCAGCGTGCGCTCAATCTCTTGGCATCGACGCTCGGTGAGAACCGGCCGGGCGTCAGATCCTCAGTTTCTTGAACAGCCACTTGATCATGTGACCGTACATCTTGAAGCGGTCGATCATTCCGCGCTTGAAGCCTCGCTTCTCTTCCTTGAGAACGTGGGTCACGCCTTCCAGCTTGACGTATTCCTTCGCCCAGTCCTCCTTGGCCGCCAGGCGCGAGAGCGCGATTTCGATGCCGAAGTCAACTTCCTCTACTTCCACACATTGTTTCGCGCGCAACCACTGCTTTCGGGTCAGGACCCGCTGGCCCGAGGCGTACGGGTTGATCTTCTGCGCGATGTCCGTGTTCCTTCGACCGTTGACGAATATGCCGACGGCCATGTCAAGCTTTCCGTCCTGGTAGGCATGAATCAGTTTGTCGACGTGTGCAGTCGTCAGGCCGACCAGATCCGCGTCCAGAAACAGGAATGTATCGTTCTTGGCAAACGAGACGCCGTAGTCCAGCGCTGCAGCCTTGCCCCGGTTCTCGGGCAACGTCACAACCTGAACTGGAAACAGCCTGGCTTCGTCAGCTGTTCCATCATCCGAGCCGTCGTCGACGACAATGACATCGTCGACCCATTCACTGGCCAGGACAGGACGCAGAACGGAGCTGATTCGCCCAGCCTCATTGTATGCGGGTACCACCACGGAAACGCCCATATGATCAGCTGGAAACGGTTGAACGGTTATCTTGTTCCCCGATTATCGCATGCATTTTAGCCGCTACCACCGCGCAAGTCAATCCTGGACTGCCCCACACCGATTCAGCCCGTCGAGGATTCGGCGTCCTCTCCAAACCAGGACCGCGCCTTACGGAGCAGGCTCTCCGGGTCGTTTACAACCTCCAGATTGACAGGCAGGGACTGTGCAAACATCCGTCCGTAGCTCCGAGTCACGATCCGCTCGTCCGTGAGGAACACGAGCCCGCGATCTCCCGTCGTGCGGATCAGTCGCCCGATCCCTTGGCGAAGCTTGAGTCCTGCCATGGGGATCGACAGATCGACGAATGCATCGTGCCCGGTTTGCGTCACGCGTTTCCCCATGGCCGCCAGCACGGGATCTGTCGGAACCGGAAACGGCAACCGCGCAATGAGGAGGATCTCCAGCTCGTCCCTCGGAAAGTCGACGCCTTCCCAGAAGCTCTCCGTCCCCAACAGCCACGTTGGCGCCACGGCGTTGCGGAAGCCGGCAATCAACGACGTACGTGACAACTCACCCTGAACGAACGTACGAATCGTGGGTGGGAGATGCCCCTTGACGGCCTGCATCATCGCGTACGAAGTGAACAGCGCCAATCCGTTTCTGGCCAGCGTGCCGGAGAGCACCGAAATCAGGTCGGCAATCGACTCCGCGTACGGATCCAGTTCACCATTGACGGGGGGCAGGTACTTTGGCACGAGGATGCGCATCCGATCGTCATAGGCGAACGGGCTGGCCGCGATCAAGGTACGAATGGGCAGCGCCTCGTTCGATAGGCCCACCGATCGTTGCAGGTAGTCGAATGTCCCTCCCAGGGAAAGCGTTGCCGACGTCATCACGAGTGCCTTCAGTTTCGGGTAGAGCAGTTCCGCCAGGAATGGTGCAATCTCGAGAGGCGTTGCGTGAAACGTCAGCGCGTGCGGATGACGCTCGTACCAATGCACGACGTTCTCCGATGGCGGCAGCGATAGGGTCGACACCACGCTTCTTAGCTCCTGGACGAGCCGCACGTATCCTTCGAGTTCCTTGCGAGGCTCGTCATCCTCGACGTAGTCGGACAGGCTGTCGAGAGCATCCTCCAATTGCGTCAACAACAGCGGCGCCTCGCCCATCTCGTCGCAGATTTCGGTCAGCGAAGTGAAGGCCGCACGCCGCTCGCCGTCGGGAAGGCTGCGTTCAAGCTGACGAAACGCGGACGACGCCTGCTTGCGAACGCGGACGAGGAGATCCTCGACGCGCGCTACGGCGTCCCTTCCGCCGGCAAACGGCGTCCGCTGCAACCATCCCCTTCTTCTTCTTCGGCCCGTCGGGGCCAGATCGTCGACCAGCATCAAGAACGAGCGCTCCGTCAGCTGCCTCGTGAACGCCATTCTTGCCGTGGCCTCGAGCGTGTGGGCCTCGTCGACCACGAGATGCGTGTACTTGCCGAGAATGACTCCGCCGACCACGAGGTCGCTGAGGAGCAAGGAGTGATTCACGACAACGAGATCCGCACGTCTGGCGCGGCGACGAGCCTGAACCGAGAAGCATTCCTCGCCGAATGGACAGAGCGTCCCCGTGCAATGGTGGGGCGAGTCGCCCAACCTGTACCAGAGAGATCGGGACTGCGGGTCGGACAGAAACGCGCTGTTCTCCTCGATGTCTCCCGTCTCGGTCTCCGCAATCCAGCGTACGAGTGGCGCAAGCCGTGGGAGAACAAGGTCTCGCTCCAGGCTCTCCGACAACTCGCCGATGAGTGCGTGCCACTTGCGGAGACACAGGTAGTTCTCACGCCCTTTGAGCAGCGCCATCTCCAAGCTCGGGGCGATCTTGTCAATCAGGAACGGCAGATCCTTGCCGTATAGCTGCTCTTGCAGTTGACGGGTGCGCGTGGAGACGACGACTCGATCTTCGGGGTTCTGCAACAGGTGAAGCACAGCCGGGACAACATAGGCGAATGTCTTGCCCGTCCCCGGCCCTGCCTCGACCAGCGCCGCGAGTCCATCACTGAACGCGGTCTCGACCGCCGCGGCCATCGCCAGCTGTCCGTCGCGCTTCTCGAACGTACCGAGGGACTCGGCAATCGGGCCCGCCGGTCCCAAAGCTTCCGCGCTCGACGCGACGATCGGCGTCGGCTGCGAGACCTCATCTCCCGCGTGCGCGTCCGAGGGTTCGGCGGGAGGCGTCATGACTGGCATGACGAGCACGCGCGCGAGAATGTCGGACATCGGAGGAGGCGACAGCTCTGCCAGAAGGGCGATAACCTGTCGATCCAGCCCCACCGCTTCCTCCAACAGCGCACGGAGGACGTGCACGAGCGCCTCCGCCTCCGGCTCGCCGATGCCGAGGCCGTACCGATCGCAGACGATGTCCATTCGGTGCTCGGCAAGGGTAGGCAATAGACATCGAGCCAGAGCCCGGACGTCGAGAACGCCGTCGACCGGTTCGATATCGTCGACCGCCGGATAGCTGATTCGGAGGATGCCGGAAGGGACCGGCCTCCCCCCTGGAGCGGGGGCATCCTCTTCCAGATCGTAGAGAATGCCGCCCCCGGGGCCGTCTATCCACACGGTGGTCAGCCCGAGATCGGCCCAGCGGAACGCGGTCGGCACTAGAGGAAGTGCCGGAGCAGATCGATCCTTCGCACGCGTCCGACCAACCGTCCGTCCGCGTCCACCACCGGGACGTTCTTGACGCCTTTGCGGATGATCAGGTCCGCCGCCTGCAGATCGTCGTCGTCCTCGGTCACGGACATGACGGTCGTTCGGATGAACCGCTCGATCGGCTCATCGGCAATCTGCCCCAGTTTCCTGGCAAGTTGGTTCATGTCCGGAATGAACGACGTGGAGTGCAGCATCTCGAAGTAGCCGGGCAACGCAGCGCGGATGAGATCCTTCTCGGAAATGAACCCCGTGAGACGCCCATCTCCATCCACAACGGGGACGTTCGGCATCTCGGCATTGTTGAGGATGAAGATCAACTCGCGAACGGGGATGTCACTCTCCACCGCCGTCAGGTCTTTGGTCATGATGTCGCGAACCTTCACGGTTTCCTCCTCACAGTTTCGCCAGGGTAATGTCCCTCATCTCTTCTTCGATCGTTGCCATGTCTCGACAGATCTTCGCCTCGGACTTTGCACTGGCCAGGCCGGCGGCTAATCCGAATTCCAGCGCTTCGGCCACCGGAGCGTTCAAGACCAGCTTGTAGAGGATGCCTCCCAGGAACACGTCGTCGGCTCCGACCAGGTTCTTGAACTTCGACGTGGGCGTCGACGCCTTGATCTCCCAAACGTCGTCGCGCGTGATAGCGATGTCGCCCGTCACGTCATGCGAGATGATCACGATCTCCGCCCCGCACGCGATCACATGCCGGCCTGCATCGACGATCGCATCCACCGACGTCAGGCCGCGTCCCTCCAACGTGAGGTGCTCGCGCGTGTCGGGCTTGACGATGTATGGACACGCATCCAGCGCCCGGGACAGAGCCTCGCCCCCCGTGCTGAGAATGACCTTCGCACCGGCATCCTTGGCCAGCCGCGCCATCTCGCCGTAAATCCCCGGATCGACGCCCGGCGGCAGGCTCCCGGCCAAGACGACCCACTTCGCGCGTCCGATCAAGCGCTTGTACCGCCGCATCAGACGTTCGACCTCTTCCGGAGATACCGTTTGGCCTGGCTCGTTGATAAGGTTCGGGCTGTGCTCGCGGCCCTCCTGGAGCAACGTCACGTTGATGCGCGTCTCGCCGTGTGTCCAGACGAAGTTGGTCGTGACCCCCTCGTCTCGGAGATTGCGCACCACGACGTGGCCAGTGTGGCCGCCGACGAATCCCATCGCGACGCTCTCCATCTTGAATCGGGCGAGAAAGACGGAGATATTGACGCCCTTGCCCCCGGCAGAGGTCGAACTCCGCGTAGCTCGCGTCAGGAATTCCTCCTGCGTGACATCGCAGATTCTCAGGCCCTCCACCCAGTACATCTTGTCAACGGCCGGATTCATGGTGACGGTTACGATCATGTCAGTCCTCCAAGTCGTTCACGGACGAGTATACCGCCGGACAGCGACGATGCGGAAGCCCCATCGATACGGACCGTGACGATCTCTCCGATGGATGCACTTCCTCTGCACATTACGGTTCGGTGATCGTCCGCACGCCCGTAGGCCGTGCCGTCTTTCGTCGCACCTTCGACAAGCACGTCCCGTTCCCGGCCGATGAAGCGGCTGTTCTCGTCGAGCGCGATGGCCCGCTGCTTGGCCAGAACCCGTTCCAGTCTCTCCTCCTTCACCGTTTCCGGAACGTCATCCGGTCGCTTGGCTGCCTGCGTCTGCGGCCGAGGCGAGTACTTCGCAGCAAAGACGGACCCGAAGCGCACCCGGTCGATGAGGTCCATCGTCCGTTCGAAATCGTCATCCGTCTCGCCCGGGAACCCGACGATCAGATCGGTCGTCACGTTGAGGCCGGGGAGGATGTTACGAGCCGTATCGACGATCGATACATAGCGGGATCGATCGTACTTGCGATTCATGGCCTCCAGCACGGCGTCCGATCCCGACTGACAAGCCAGATGGAGGTGGCGGCAGACGTTGGGCTCCGCCTCCATGGCACGCAGAATCTCGACCGACATGTCTTTCGGATGCGACGTTGTGAAGCGGACGCGTGAGATCCCCGTTCGGGCGACGCTCGACAGCAAGCTTGCGAAGTCGCCGTACGAGGACCTGTCCGTTCCGTACGCATTGACGTTCTGCCCGAGAAGGAGAACCTCCCGGTATCCGGCATCCTGCAGTGCTCTTACCTCGGCGAGGATGAATTCCCGAGGTCGGCTTCGCATCGGACCGCGCGCAGACGGCACGATGCAGTACGTGCAGAAGTTCGAGCACCCTTCTGTGATCGTCACCATGCCGGAGACGTCACTCGCGCGGCGTGCTTGGAATTCGGGAGCGAAGATCGGCTCCGCGAGTTCGGCAATTCGCTGCGATCGCGCTCGCTCGATCAGTGTGGGAAGCGCCGCATGTCCTCCGGATCCGAAGACGAAGTCGACCGATCCGAATCGTTCGAGCAGCCTCTCGCCGTAGATCTGCCCCATGCACCCACCGATCCCGAGCAAGAGCGAACGCTCCCGGCGCTCTTCGACCACCGCCCCGATGCGCCCGAACACCTTCTCTTCCGCCTTCTGCCGCACCATGCAGGCGTTGAAGATCGCCACGTCCGCACGACCCAGGTCGGACACGATGTCATACCCCACATCGGCAAGGATCCCGGCGATCCCTTCCGATTGCCGGAGATTCATCTGACAGCCCCAAGTCTCGATGTATACGCGCATTCCCATGATTTGCGGTGACTATACTCTATCCGCAAACCGGGATCAATCAGCGTAGGGAACTGCCATTTCGGCATGCGACAACTGCCCTGGTTTCCCCCTTGCTCCGTTCGGTACACTGGCGTGTCATGATCCTGCGCCGATGTGACCGTTACCTCTTGCGTCAGATGGTCGGCCCGTTCTTCCTCGCGCTGGCCGGGCTTGCGTTGTTCATCCTGCTCAATCTGATTCTTCGTCTATCGGACTTGATGGTCGATCGCGGCATCGGCATTGTTCAGATGCTTCGCCTACTGATCCTATGGATGCCGGAACTCGTCGCCTGGGCCATTCCGATGGCCGCGCTGTTCGCCGTCTTTCTTGGACTCGGGCGAATGGAGCACGATCGCGAGATCATGGCGTTCGAATCGATCGGTGTGTCGCTACGACGCATTCTTCGTCCGCTTCTACTGGCGTCTGTCGCGCTGAGCCTCGTTACGTTCGCCGTCTACAATTGGGCCATGCCTGCGTCCAAGCAGGCCGCGGAGGAGACGTACAGGCAGATTCTGTTCACGCAGTCGCTGCCCCGCATTTCCGCCAACACATTCTTCACCGGGAACAGCGACCAGTACTTCTACGTACGGCAGTACGATGCCGACGATGGATCGGTCCGTGACGTCATGATCTACGACGTCTCCGGCCGTCTGTTCCCGCAAGCCCAGTCACGGATCACTCTTCTGACCGCGGCTTCCGGAATGTGGATCGACGAGAATTGGGAGCTCTCCTCCGGCCACGTCTACGGATTCGATGACGAAGGGCGCCTCACGTACTCGGGCACCTTCGAGAATCTGACCCTCCCTGTGGGACAAACCGTCAATCAGATCTGGTCCCAATCCAAATCCCCGTCCGAGATGGGGATTGGGGAGCTCTTGGATCGGATCGCGCGCGCCAGGGCCAGCGGATTGCCAACGAACGAATCCGTCGTCGAGTTGCATCAACGATTCGCGCTGCCGCTGTCTGCGATCCTGTTCGTTCTCGTTGGGGGTACCATAAGCCTGATGTTCGGGTCGAAGAACCGTTCCACCGGCATCATTATCGGCTTGTTGATCATCGGTCTGTATCAAGGGACCTACTTCTGGATGCAGGCGCTGGGCCGCCGTGGCGCGATGCAGCCCGTACTGGCCGCTTGGATTCCGAACCTTCTATTCGGAATCATCGGAGGCCTTCTCCTCGCACGCGTCGATCGGCTGGCCTCACGCGACATGTGGAACCGCCTGCGCAGCCGTCTGCCGTTCCTGACGACCCTCCTGCTGGTCTGTGTGGTCGGCTGGAGTGCGCACACGCAAACGGTCCCGCTGCACATGGAGTGCCAAGACCTCTCGATCTCGACGGATCGAACCGAAGTCACCGCCGAGGGATCGGTCTATGCCGAACTCGAGGGCGCGCAGCTCCGCGCCGACACGCTTCACCTTCAGAAGGAGTCGGACGAGCAGTGGCACCTGGAGGCCACCGGACATGTCACGCTCGACTTCGCTGACTTCGATCTGGCCGGAGATCGCGTTGCCGCAGAGGTAGCCATATCGGAGACAGGGGCACAGGCGCTGTCTCTTGAATCGTCCGGATTCCAAGGGCAATCGGATTTCGAGAATTCTTCCGGTGAGAAGCACACGTTGTATTTCCAGGGGGAGACCGGTCGCATCGCGTTTGATGACGATGGAGACGTCGTGTCGATCGAGGTTCGCCGCGGCGAGGTAACCACGTGTGACTGCTGTGGTCTCCCGTTTCGATCGCAGCCGTACACGATCCGCGCCAATCGACTCGTCGTCTACCCTTCCAAGCTGATCGTGGCGTTCGGTCTCACCGGCCGATTGGGCGGGTTTTCGGTCCTTTGGCTGCCCGTCTATGTGCAACCCCTTGAAGAGACGCTCGAGAGCCCGCTGTTTCCCGCCATCGGACGCAGCGCCCTCCGTGGGTGGTTCCTCAAGTGGAGCGTGCCCTTCTATGTCAGTGAATCTCTGTACGGGTCCGTTCTGTTCGACTACTTCTCCCGCTACAACGAGCTGGGCGGCGGTTTGATCCTCCGCTACGCAACCGATCGGCAGCACGGCGATGTGAATCTGTACGCATTCCCCGCCGTCGTTGGGGACTCGGAGTATCGGGTGTCCGTGAATCATACGATCACGTTGTCCGACATGTGGGATGGGTCCGCCACGGTGGACTACTCGTTGAAGGGCGACTCAACGTCGCTTTCCTTCTCCGCTCACGTCGACGGCGACCTTGGGGCGTGGCATCTCTCGTCGAGTGCCGTTCGAAGCTGGAGCGAGGACAAGAACGTCGTGACTCAGCGATTGCCGGATGTGGACGTCTCTCGCGACGCCGTGACTGTGGGAACCCTCTCGATCGAACCCTCGTTCCGCGCCGGATGGATCCGAGAATGGACGGACGGGAATCTCACGAGCCAAGCGGAGCGCTGGCAAGTGTCACTGGATGGATCCGTCGAACCGTTTCACGCACTGGGCGCTGACATCGCACCGTCGTTCGCGTTCGCGGCGACGCTGTATGCCGCCGAGCAGGATCGGCGACGCACGGCACTGACCGTCTCCCTCCCCGCCGAGACGGACCGGATGAGCCTTTCCTATGACGGCACGTTCGTGTCCGGCGGCAGCCCGTTCGACTTCGATCAGATCGAAGCACGGTCGCACATCGGGTGGAGCCTCCGGTCGCCGGGTTCCGTCACCGTACGCGTCGACGGAGGCGTCGACCTGGCCGCGGCAACGATCGATCCAATCCTGATCGATCTGGAGTGGGGCGCCGACCTCGAGTGGCACTCGACGCTCACGTACGACGTGTCAGCAGCCGCACTCCAGGAGGTCGATCTGGACGTCAACTGGGCGACCGACGCGTACAGCCTGAGCGCCTCACTGCCGTACGATGCGCTGGAGGACGACCTCGGCCCTTTGTCGTTCGCCTTCACAGCACAATCCGAGCCGTCTGAGCTGACCCTCTCCGGGACCCTGGATATCAGCGGGTTGGCGACCCTCAAAGGGGCCCTGACCGTGGAAGCTGAGTCGGGCTGGGGAGCGACCGTGCAGGCATCCTATGATTCCGGCCGGCCGAACGTCCTGTCAGACACCCGGTACGGCATCTTTCGAGATATCGGGGACTGCCTGCGGGTCGGGCTGGAGAGGCAGGCAGGAGAGATTTGGGTCTACGGCTCGATCCTCGCGTTTCCCGAGGCCGTTCTTCGCTATGCCCCGGAGGCGGCCAGCCTTCAGTTTGGCGACTAGCTGGGTACAATCTCGCCAAACACATCCGGGAGGACCCATGGAATACGATCTCTCTGCGCTGGTGTACGTGCTCGTCGCGATCATCCTACTCGTCAAGTTCTACGTCGGGAGTTGCAGCGGCGGTTCCTGCAGCTGACCGCGATCCGCGCCGCACAAACCATCCTTCAACGATCGTCTGCAGCCGCCGATCCGCTTTGGGGTCGCTTCCCGTCGACTCGCCGGTAGCAGTTGCAGGCGACGTGAGACGATCGTGCAACGGTCGTCGGCAATCATCGTCTTAGCTGGCATTCGCCCTCAATGCCGCGACTCGATCGACCTCACCCTGCAAACCGCTTCAAGCCATCCCCCTCATGTCACCAAGGCGGCTGCAGGGACGACCCCGTTCCGGGCCGTCGACCGGAGGATGGATGGGCAACACGCTCGGGAGCGAGCAAGCGCAGGGGGCAGCGATGACGCCGAGGATTCCGCGCGTGACACGGGTCAAGATGACATCGGCCGTACGGTTGTTCGAGAGCTTGAAGGAATCGAAAGGAGAAGGGACATGAAAGACGTCCGCGTCACCGTGATCAAGGTGGGATTCGACAAGGAGCTGGTCGAACGGCACATGGACCCGGTCGCGGCCGAGACGTTCGGGCCGTGCAGCCACGAGCTCGGGGAGTCGTTCCTCATCGGGCAGCCCGTGGCATGTCCCGAAGGACTTTGCCCTTGGGCGTGGCATGACATCGAGTCGTTCGTCCGGATTGCGGCGTTCGAGGGGAAGGTCGACGACTATCGGCCGAGGAATGCCTGGATCCGAAGCTGCACGGACGCATTCCGACCGGTCACGTTCTTGATTGAGCCGCTCGAGGAAGGAGCCTGAAGTGCCCAAGATCCGCATTACCGTCCTGAAGTGCCTCGAAGTACCCGACTTGGCACAGAAGTACGCCCCGTCCGGACATTGGGGCACGTGCTGGATGAATGAGGGCGATGTGTTCGAAGTCGGCGGCGGTTCCGACTACCCGGAACCCGCCGGGTTCTGCTCCTGGGCGTGGGCCGACATCCAGCGCGACGTCACGATGCTGCGCTACGGTGCAGATCCACACTGGATTCGAATCCCGGGCACGATGATCTCGTCCTGCACCGACGGCCGTCGGCCCGTCGTGTTCAAGATCGAGCGCGTCGGCGATCATTGAGAGGAGGCATGATGAACGATGTGCGGATTACCGTCGTCAAGCGGATGGTCAACGAGGACCTGATCCGCGAGTACGCGACCCACGGCGACGCGAAGGAGCGTCTCGTGCCATGCGCTCGGTTCGCAGACGGCCAGTCGTTCGTTTCCCGCGGCGTGGTCCAGCCAGAGGGGTTCTGTTCATGGGCGTGGTCCGATATCCAGCGTGACGTCGCCTGGGTTGCTCTGGGGGGAATCCAGCCGGACCACACTGAGCCCGGCACGGCTGTCAGCTGCTGCACCGATGGTCTCAACCCCGTATTCTTCCGTTTGGAGCCTGTCGCTTCACAACGCGAGGTGTGAGTCACGCCAACCTGCGAACGCGTTCGCCGGCTGCCGGACGTTCGGGACGCGGCTTGACACCCTTCGCACTCCGTCATAGGCTCACCGCCGACGTAGAGGGAGGCACGGACATGAGCAGTGCAAGCTATCGGTTCCGGCTCGGCTCGTTCGAGTTTCTCATCGCCAAGGATGGATCAGGCGGACCGCGACCGTTGTCCGATCTTGTCGACGAGATCCCCTCCGATCTCGTCGGGCGCGATGTCTTCATGGAGGGCGGCGTGATGGTCGTCGATACGCCCGAGCGACGGTTCCTCGTCGACGGCGGCAATGGCCCGCAGCGTGGGCCGCGCAAGCACACCGCCGAGGCTGCGTTCAAGAAGGAAGACATTACGCTCGCGTCGGTTGACATCGTGCTGCTCACGCACGGCGATCCGGATCATGTCGCCGGTCTGCTCACGCGCGGCGGGGACCTGACCTATCCCGACGCACATTACGTGCTGAACATCGACCTATGGCGGGCGCTGAACAGCGATCCGTGTGCCGGACTGTATTTCGCCGATCAGACCGAGATGGTCTCTCGTCTGGCGAAACTGATCGAAGGCCGGTGCACGTTGCTGGAACTCGAGCGAGAGATTTGGCCCGGTGTCCGCGCGATCCCTGCGCCTGGGCATCGCATCGGCCACAGCGTCTTCCGCTTCGATTCCGGTGAGGGTGTGCTGTTCCACATCGGCGATGCGGCGTTCGATCCCCTGTTCCTTGAACGCCCGGAACTCGTCCTCTCCCGTGAGTATCGGCCGGTGCAGGCGTGCACGACCCGTGAGAAGATCGCTCGGCGCGCGTTGGCCGAGGATGCGTGGATCGTCGGGTCGCACTTCGATGTCACCAACGTCGGGAAGCTGGCGAACGGGGGGAAGGACGCTCGCTTCCGCTGGATCCAGCAGCCGCTGTAGCCGACATTCTCACCCACGAGATGCTGGGAAAGGAGAGCGACACGGCATGGAAGATCAACTTCGACGATTCGTTCATCATGACACCGAGGGTGCAGTGATACGCACTCTCGACGACGAGATCGTCTCGCTGGGCGAATTCTTGGAGGACGAACACCGCGCGGAGGCCGACGTGGAGTATGCGTTCGCGTACACCTGCTGCTACGTACGCCATCGCGGCCGCCACGTTCTCATTGACGGAGGCTACGATCCCGACACGGTTGCCGGTGCGTTGGAAGCGATGGATGTGCAGCCGGAGGATATCGAGATCGTGCTTCTCACACACGCGGATCGCGATCACGTCGCCGGCCTTCTGTTGCCGGACGGATCCCCGACGTATCCGCGAGCACGGCACGTGATCGGCAAGGATGCATGGGACCATCTGAGCCAGGCCGAGACGCTGGCGGCATTGGATCGGGACCGTGGCGCGTTCTATCGGAAGCTGCTTCGGACATTCGAGAACCGCATCCGTCTGATCGAGGGAGAGTCCGTCGTCGCTGACGGCATCCGCTTTCTCCCCACTCCCGGTCACCGGAGCGGACACGGCGTCTACGAGTTTGCGACCGCGGACTCGCCGCTGATCCACTCTGGGGATGCGTTCTTCCACTCCGTCTTCGTCGAACATCCGGATTGGCCGAACGTCACGGATTCCTTCCTCGAGCAGGCTTCGCAAAGCCGAGCTTGGCTTGTCGAACACATCGCACAGTCGGGCGCGCTCGTCTTGAGCACGCACATGCCGTTCCCGGGTATGGGGCAGATTGCGAAGCTCGACAGGGCAACGTTTCAATGGGAACCCGTTGCTTGCCGATCCGATGACTCACAGCCCGCAGTGTAGCCCTTCCGTCGCCGATCTCTAGGTCGAAGTCCGTTCGCGATCCTCCCACGTGGGTGGCGTCGACGAGCCATTCGAATTGGCACACGCGCATCGGGACCGTACCTGTCTGCCAAGTCGGCGATCGCGGCAATGCAGTCAGTAGTCACATGCCGGTCTTCTCAGGCTCAAACAGGCCGTCGCATCAAGTGCGCGCAGCATTCAGACAGTGACTAGTGTGCTCTCAGCCGGCAGCGGCGAGACGCCTTCGAAGCGTTCGATCACATCGAGTCCACCATCATCGTACCACTCCTTCCAGACGTCTTTGTCTCTGATTTCCAGACCGAAGGTGCTTCGCTCCACAGCCTCATCGGTCGAGAGTCGCTTCCGAAGCGACTCGATCTGCTGATAACCTTCCTGGGGGGTGCGGGCGGAGTAGTGGAACGGACCTTGGATGCGCAGACTGCCGTCCGGCGTGCGAACCGTCACCATGCTCCAGATACGATAGGTCATTCGCAGCCTCCCTACGGGAAGATTCCTCGCCGTGCGTACGCCTTCGCTACACGCTCCAGTGCAACGATGTATGCGGCCGTACGACAATCGACACGGCGCACGCGACTCGCCTCCTGAACGCGCAAGTAGCCTCCGAGAATCCGTTTCCGCAGCCTCGCATCGACCTCTTCCAGATCCATGTACTCCGAACGCTTGTTCTGCAACCACTCGTAGTAGCTGACGATGACGCCCCCTGCATTGCAGAGGATGTCGGGGATCACGTCAATCCCATTGAGTTCAAGAATCCTGTCCCCTTCCGGCGTCGTGGGGCCGTTGGCCCCTTCGGCAACGACGCGCACGTCCAGAAGAGGTGCTGTCTCCTCCGTGATCTGACTCTCCAGAGCCGCAGGGACAAACACATCAGCGTGGGTGGATAGGAACTCCTCATGTGTGACCGCTACGGCGTCGGGATATCCGAGTACTCCACCTGTCCGCTGCACGTACGCAGCCAACTCGTCCGGATTGATGCATCCTCCACTGATCGCCCCACTGTGATCTTCGACGGCAACGAGTGTGGCACCCTTCTCGTGGAGTAGGCGCGCCGTCCATGAGCCCACGTTCCCGAATCCTTGGACGATGAAGCTCGTGTCCTGAGCCGAACTCCCGTGGTCGGTCAACCATTGCTCGATACAGTACACAATCCCTTGTCCTGTCGCCTTTTCCCGACCGACACTGCCACCGACTTCGATCGGCTTCCCAGTCACAACATGCAAGTTCCTGTTGCGTTCAAGACAAGGACTAATCGACAGGTACGTGTCGAGCATCCATGCCATGACCTGCCCATTCGTATTCACATCAGGAGCAGGTATGTCGTGCTCGGGCCCAATGTTTGCGCTGAGTGCAAACGTGAAGCGCCGGGTCATTCGCTCAAGCTCAGCCGTTGAGAATCTGGAAGGATCGATCTTGATGCCCCCCTTCCCGCCACCGAACGGGATATCCACAACGGCACACTTCCAGGTCATGGCCATGGCAAGTCCGCCGACCTCGTCCAGATTCACGTCAGGATGAAAGCGCATGCCTCCCTTATAGGGCCCCAGCGCGTTATTGTGCTGAACCCGATAGCCTGTGAACATCTCAAGTCGTCCGTCGTCCATTCGGACCGGGAAGTGCACGGTGATTTCATTCGCAGGGTGCTCCAGGACGTGCAGTAGAGATGCATCCAAGCTCATGACCCCAGCGGCTCGCAATAGCTGCATTCGGCAGATCTCTGAGAGGCTCCTCTCCTTCCGCATAGGCCGTTCAAGGACTCCCACACCTTCTGTCCGCCTCATCGGGTCTCCTTTCCCATTCGCCAACCGTGGCCGCTCCGCCATCCGTCTGCGGGACAGGGAGGTTTGGCAACGTCTCTCTGCTATCGCAGGATGTCGTGATTCTGCCGGCCAAACCTCGTGAGGTGCATGGATCTTGCCTAGTCGCAGTCGGGCAATTTCCGCTGGCCGGCCTGTCATCTGCCATGCTCAAGTTGACGGCGGACAGGTTGACTCGTGGCAGTCCACCCCTTACGCGAGTGTCAAATGACATGCGCGGTGATACAGTCGGGGATGACGATGGGGCATCTGCCAGCAAATGCAGACAACTGGACTACAAGGTTTCCTCGATGATGGACAAGTAGAAGGGGGTCGTCCGGGCGCGTTCCTTCAACGCGTCGAAGTCAGTGATAAGGATCGTTCTCCCTCTCGACTCAATCATGTTCCGCTCTCGGAATCGCTTCAGCGCCCGCATCAGCGTCTCGATCGAGACGCCCAGCATCTCCGCCATTGTCTTGCGCGAAACCGGTGGATCGAGGGAGACTCCTCGATCTGACCGAGTGCCGTAGTTGTGGGCCAGCGCGATCAGCAGCAATGCGAGGTTTCGATCCAACGACTCGACAGCCTCACGTGTAAGCTTGAACTCGAGCATGACAACCTCGCGGGCTAGCCAGCGGCAGAAATCGCTGCACATCTCGGGATATCGCTTGCGAAGCCGCAATAGGTTGCTACGTTCGATGAACACAAGCGTCGTCTTCATCAGGGTCTTTGCGTACTGGACGTTCGTTGAGTGATCGATAATGACGGACTCCAGCCCGAATAGCTCTCCGACACCGAGAAAACGCAAGACTCTCTTCTCACCGCCGTGGCTGGCGTACTTGCCAATCTTCACCAGTCCCTGCTGGACAATGTAGATCCCTGACGCATACGAACCCTCTTGCGCAATGAGCTCGTCCGGGCCATGTCGGACCTCGAAGCAGAACCCACAGAGCTCCTCGATGGCCGAGAGCTTAACGGACGGGAAGACATACGAGAGCAGAGCGGCGCGGTCCTCAGAGCAAGGCATCGCAGTAGGCATTTCTCAATCCATTCTAGCTGGCCTTCCCCGTACACGCAACATGCGACGAAGTCGCCGACACCTAGTGCGAAGCGCCACTCTTCGGAGGTTTGCCGTTTGGCCTGCCGTGGCTCGCTGCAGCGCGTCCCGCGTCTGGGGTACAATCCGCATATGCGCATCGGAATCGTCCAATCGTCACCGACCTTCGGCGAAATCGAATCGAACATCCAAGCATGCTTCGAACTCATGTCCTCTCAGTCAGCCAACTTGTGGGTGCTACCGGAGTTGTTTGCCACCGGTTATCAATTCCGCGATCCCGAAGAGACGCGCGGACTCGCCGAGCAGGTGCCCGGGGGCCTCACGACACAGGCTTTGGTCGACCACGCGCAGGCGCACGATTGCCACATCGTGGCCGGCCTGCCGGAGATCGATGGGACACGCGTGTACAACGCCGCCGTTCTGGTGGGACCGAAGGGATTCCTGGCCGCTTACCGCAAGGTCCACCTGTTCTATCAGGAGACGCTGAACTTCGCGCCCGGGGATCGACCATTCCCTGTCATCGACGTCGAGGGAACCAGAATCGGGATGATGATTTGCTTCGATCACCTGTTTCCGGAGTCAGCCCGCTCCCTGGCCATGCAGGGTGCGGACGTGATCGCCCACCCTGCCAATCTCGTTCTCCCGGACATGGCGCAGCGCACGATGCGAACCCGAGCCGTCGAGAACGGCGTCTACACGGCGACCGCCAACCGCATCGGTACGGAAACGCGCACGGAAGAATCATTGACGTACACTGGGCAGTCGCAGATCGTCACGCCGGATGGGAGCGTGCTTGTCTCGTTGTCGCCCGATCGAGCCGAAGTCGGGGTCGCCGACATCGATCCGAAGCGTGCGCGTGACAAGTCCGTGACGATCTACAACGACAAGCTTGGCGATCGGCGCCCTGATCTCTATGGCCTCTGATCGCGGATCGGAACGTGTCAGCAATCTACCATCTCCAGACACCTTCCGCGGAAAGGAGACCTCCATGCTCGACATCGGCTCGACCCACAAGATGACGTGGACCGTTTCCCAGGAGCACCTGGCCAGCCGTTTCGGATCAGGACACGTAGACGTTCTCGCCACGCCGGTCCTCGTCGGATTCTGCGAGGAAACGTGTCAGACGATGATCGATCCGCATCTACCCTCCGGGCAGCAGACGGTGGGCGTGTCCGTCTCTCTCGAACACACCGCGGCAACACCACCGGGAATGGGCGTGACCGTCCAAGCTACGTTGACCGCGATCGAGGGCCGGAGATTGTCGTTCGACGTGGCCTGCGCGGATGAACTCGAGTCGATCGGCCGATGTTCGCACACCCGGTTCATCATCGATTCCGATCGATTCCAAGCTGGTGTCGCCGCCAAGGCCGCAAAGGTCGATCGCCACGAGTCTTCTGCTAGGAGTGGCTAGAACCCAGCAGCATAGGTCGCCCGTCGCGATAGGTTGTCTGCGGCGGAACAGCTGAGCAGGACAGCACATTCGGGTCTGCGATTCCACGGGAACCACACGCTGTCTTCACACTTTGCTCACAATCGCCGGGCATTCTTGAGGCTAGCAGCAGAAATGCCGCTCTTCCGCTAAACCTCCTTGCGGATAGCCACCACACCGGCTGGGGAGGGACGCACCCGGTCCTCCCCAGCTTAGTTGTTTCGGTCCCTTCGGGGACCGTTGCGTTCGATCCGTTCATGAACGCACCGGGGACGTGACACGAGACGAAACGAAAGGCGCGGTTCGGGAGCCTACCGGCTCCAGACGGTCCTCGACCACGTGCGAGGACGTCGAGC
>CAZXQL010000022.1:0-18117 GCA_964643395.1 uncultured Thermotogae bacterium | reverse complement strand
GGTATCGTGACGTGCAAGTGCGGAACGGGGCTTCCGGACATCCCGATCTATCTCGATGGGGAGCAGGTCACAACGACGGATGCCGATGGGCTGTACTCGTTCCAAGCTACGGCCGGTCAGCACACCGTCACGGCAGGATCGCCGAACGCGACGGACGCTGCCTCCAAGTCGGTCACCGTCACTGCCGGCGACGAACAGGAAGTGGATCTCGCCATCCTCGTGTAGTCACCGCACGCCGAGCTGCCGGCCTCGATGGTTCCTCTCTTCCCGTGCATGAGCCACCAACTCACCCGCCATCTGAGACATCCCAGAATAGAAGCGGTCCTTCGGTGGAACCGGAGGCAAGCGTCTCCCCATCCGCGGAGAAGGCGACACAGGAAACGTACTCGCGATAACCGGCAAAGGCCGCCAAGCTCTCGCCACTGGCGAGACTCCAGAGCTCGATCACGCCATTCGTGTACCCAACCGCGAGTTCCGTGTCATCGAGAGAGAGTGCCATGGACTGGATCGATCCTCCGTGCCCGGTGAGGCTCAGTGTCGCTCCGCTCGTTTCCGTCTGCCACAGCGTGACCGTACCATCCCTCGAGGCGGATGCGAGCATTTCCCCATCGCGCAAGTAGGAGATGGAGACAACGGCCCCGCCGGGACTGGAGAGCACGGTCCGCACGGTCCCCGTCGCCACGTCCCACAGCACGATCGTGTCCTCGGTTCCTGCAACCGCGAGCACTTGGCCGTCCGGCGAGAAAGCGGAGGCCAGGATGGCATCTTGGAATCCGGGTAGAGCACGGAGGAGCTTGCCGGTCGGAACGTCCCACAAGTAGGCGGTCCCACCCGCCCCCGCCGCAATCGTTCGTCCGTCGGGGGCGAATGCCACGCACCGTACGTCAGCTTGCGCGTCCGCGAACAAGTGGAGATGCTCGCCCGCCTTCACGCTCCAGAGGTTGGCTCTGTGATCCGCCGCTCCGGATGCGAGTGTCCTTCCGTCCGGAGAGAACGCAAGGCACAAGACGGGGGCGAGATGTCCGACGAGTTCGTGCACTAGCTCGTACGTGTCCGTACGGATCAGCTTCACGACGTTCCCCGTGGCCACGGCAAGGGTTCCGCCATCCGGCGAATAGGCGATCGCCTGGGTCCCGCCGACATTCAGCTGCCCGGCAAGTCCGTACTGAGGAGCCGCGGTCTCGGCTAGCACCAAGATGCCAAATGCCGAGAGCAGGGCTCCGCAGAGGGCTATCCATACGACTCGTCTCACCACGTTGGTCACCGCATGTCCGGCCGATGCATCTGCACGGGCTTGGGGATTTCGGCATCTCGATGTTCCTTGCTCCGCTCCCACCGAGCGTCCGATGTATCAATGATCGGTCACGATCAACGTAAACACCAGGGGGGCGAGGCGGTCTCTTTGGCGTCTCCCGATTCGTCAGCCCAGCCGGTCGTTCGCCCTTGACGTCCCGGATCCGAAGCGCAACGAGATCGTCCGGGTGGGGCACGTGTCGGCGCAGCTTCCACAAAGGGCACACTCCCGATGTCGCATGCGGTTTTTTCCGACCATGCTCTGCTGCACGTCGAGACTCATCGGGCATGCGCGCGTGCAAGCCCGGCACGCGATGCAGGTTTCCGGTGTCGCCGTGAGTCGTAGCCCGGGAAGCCGCAACCGGTCGCGCAGCCACGTCCCCAGAATCATGAACGGCGCGATCCAGCAGAGGGTGTGGCAGAACGCCCGGCGGCCCATCGTGATCGTAAGAACCGCAACGACTCCCACGATGACGATCGCCAGCAGGGCTGAGCTCAGATTGGAGACAGAGATGCCGTGCCAGGTTTGGTAGAGGAAGTCGATTCGTCCGAATCCGCCAGCTCGTGCGCTCACGTAGACGATGACGCCAAGCCACATCGGCCAGTATGCAATCTTGATCCAGTCCAGCCACGGCCGCCGAATCCGCTTGTTGCGCATCCGTGCGCTCGCGTCCGCAATGCCGCCGACCGGACAGATCCAACCGCAAAACGCTCGTCCCAGGACAAGCGACGCGGCGAACAGCGCGCCGAAGACGATGAACGCCCCGCAGATGATTCGTTCTCCCGCCGCCATGATGATCAGGTACGGCGACAGGTAGAAGAATGTCACCGGGAACAACGCCGCGGAGATCGCGATCAGCCTTCGTCGCACTCTTTGTCTCTGCACTCCGTGCTCCTAGCAATCAGTTGTCTTCGCGCGCAGCAGGGAGGCTTCGCTCCCAGAGATCGACGAGCGCGTTTGCCTGCTCACGGGCCATCCCACGAAACGTCTCGCCTTCGTACAGCTGCTGACCGCCTCCGGCGACATACAGGCTCGCCATGCCGTGGACCTGGGCCCAGAAGAGCAGTGCGTGACGCAAGATCGCCTCTTGATCTTCTCTCAGCTCCGCCGGAAGACACTCGGCCACGCGGTCCAGCAGGAATCGTAGCGTGGGTGAGGAATGCGCCTCTCCCGCCTCGGAGTGGACGCCCATACTCAGACGATCCCACGACAGAAACATGATCCTGTAGTCCGCCGGGTAGTCGAACGCGAAATCGAGATACGCTTCCCCTGTCTTGCGTAGGCGTTCGATCGGTGACTCTCCCCGCAATCCACGAACGAGGTACGCCGCGAAGCGTTCGCTGCCGACGCTCACGACCTCTCTCAACAGGTCGTCCTTGTTCTCGAAGTGGCGGTAGATGGCGGTGGCCGTGACGCCTACCGCGTTCGCGACGCGCCGCATTGTCATGCCTGCTAGCCCTTCCTTGAGAAACAGGTCCCGTGCCGCTTCAATGAGCTGTCTCTTCCGTGACATGTTTACAACGTTAACTCACAGGAACTGCCCTGTCAAGCAGACACTGTTCTACACGAAAGGAAATCCTTCACGCAGCAAGGGAGCAGTTGGCACTTCGTGCCGTCATGTTGTTTACATCGTTACCATTCAGATGAGGTGCGTCGCGGCGACGCCTCGGAGGCCACGAACCTGCGTGCTCGCACTGCTCGCAATTCCCGACCCTACGGCGTCATGACCTACGAATTCTCGTCCGATAGAAAGCGTACCCCGATGAGTTCCTCCGAGAGCTTCCAGAGCCGGCACGCGCTCGTCTCGTCCAATGCACGCCGACTGGGTTCTGTCATCACGGGAGCCCCTCGCATCCCGAGAGGTCCACCGGGTCCGTAGTACTGCCCTCCAACGACAGCGGGGTCGGTCGCCGCTCGGAGGATGGGGAGAGCTCCCATTGCCGCGCTTTGGCTCACCCCTTGCAGAAGTGGCAGGAGGAGCCTGTAGAGCCTCCGGTCGCTCATGTGCCGCCCGAGATCTGTGGCCGCTCCCCCTGGATGCGCCGCGACCGAAATCGTGCGCGAGCCGGCAAGACGGCGCTGAAGCTCGTAGCTAAACAGGAGATTCGCCAGCTTGGAGCGAGCATACGCCCGCCACGCGCTATATCCGTGCCCGCCTGCGAACATCGGGTCAGCAAAGTCAATCGCTCCCCGCGCGTGCCCCCGGCTGCTGACCGTCACAACGCGCGACCCGGTTGTCGCCAGCAATCGGTCGATCAACATCCCCGTCAAGGCGAAGTGCCCCAGATGGTTGATCCCGAAGTGCCTTTCGAAGCCATCTTCCGTCGTCCCGTACGGGACCAAGAGCACGCCGGCATTGTTGATCAGTAAGTTCAGTCGGCCGTGCGTCTCTTGGAACGTCGCCGCAAACTGCCGGATGGACGCCAAGTTCGCCAAGTCTAGGAGAAGGGTTTCGGCCCGCGCATCGGGAACACTCGCACGGATGGATTGGATGGCGGCCGTCCCGCGGGCTTCGCTTCGACACGCAAGGATGACTGTGGCGTGGCGGCGTGTCAACTCCCGTGCCACCTCCAGCCCAATTCCGCCGTTGGCGCCCGTCACAACAGCCACCTTGGGTGTCAGATCCGGAATGTCACTCACTGTCCAGCGTTCGGCCACGAATCCCCCTCATGAAGGCTTGAGTGGCACCGCACAGCCTAGGTGCGGCTTTGCGCACACATCCCTTCCTGACCCAAGCCACAGTGTAGCGTGAGGTATGACGTGCCGTACAGATCGCGCCAACCCGTTGCATCTCTCCGCTTGTATTCGTGATGTGGGCAAGTCCAGAATGATTCAGGAGGTGCGACATGCGTACATCAGTGGCTGTCTACTACAGCTCATCGCCCGAGTCCGGAAACACGGCTCGGCTCCTCACGGCTTTCATGACCGGACTCGAGGCGGGAGGCGACGAGGCCAAGCTCTTCGATGTTCAAGAGATTCAGGCCTCTCCGTGCACGGGAGAACTGCATTGCTGGTTCAAGGATCCTGGTCACTGCTACATCAAGGATACGATGCAGGCTCTCTATCCCGTCCTTCGCGACGCGGAGACACTCGTTATCGGGACTCCGGTCTACATTCCACTACCCGGCGAGATGCAGAACGTACTCAACCGACTCTGCCCGCTTGTCGATCCCGACCTGGAAACGAGGGATGGCCGAACGCGCGGCAGGATGCGCGCAGACGTACGGATCTCGCGAATCGTTCTGGTCGCAACCAGTGGCTGGTGGGAGATCGAAAACACGGACACCGTCGTGCGGATTGCCCGTGAACTTGCCGAAGATGCATCGGTCCCTTTTGCGGGCGCTGTCCTCAGGCCTCATGCAGCCATGGCGTTCGGTCCGGGAGGAGACGCCGCTGGAATCCTCCTTGCGGCCAAGCAGGCTGGTCTCGAGCTTGCATCCACAGGAGAGATTCGCGCTGAGACGCTGGCTGCCGTGTCCCAGCCCATGATCGGCCAGAAAGAATACAGGCAGCACTTCAACCAGATGCGGACAGACGCGGCGAATCGTTGAGAGGGAAGGCACCTCGCGATCCCGGAGGCCATGGAAGCATTGCCCATCCAGCGGTGCTCAACCCTCTACTTCGGGCAGCACTGGACGTTCTCAGCCAGCAACTTCTGTACATCACCCAGAGCGTCATGTGTCCAGCAGTCGTCCCCTCCCGCGCTCTCGCGGAACGTCAGCGCCATGATATAGGCGAGTTCCTTCAACGTCGCACCCGCTTCCATCGCTCCCTTGAAGTGTTTCAAGAGACACGGTTTGGAGCGGTTCTTGATCGATAGCGCGAAACAGATGAACTGGTACGTCTTCTCGTCAATGGTCCGATTGTTGCGATAGATAGCGTCGACTTCTTCAAGCTTCTCCGCAAACTCGGGGAACCACTCCGCTAGGAGTCTCATGTCTCCCCTCCCAGAAGCGACTTCAACTCAGCCGTCGTCGCGACCCTGCCCACGAGCTTGACATCGCCGTCCACGGACAGCGCGGGCGTCAGCATCGCGCCGCGGTTGGCGATCTCGATAATGTCTGTCACCTTGCTCACCTCGGCGTCGAGCCCGAGTTCGGCGACTGCGGCTTTCACGTTCTTGACGAGCTGCTCACACTTCGGACAGCCCGTGCCCAGGATCTCAATCTTCATCTCGTCCTCCTCCTGGCTATTTGACAATGGTCCCGAAGATCTTGCCCGTCAGCGTCGCCGCGACGACGACAAGCGCTACGTAGGCGAGCGTCTTCTTCGTTCCGAGGATCTTCCTGATGACAAGCATGTTGGGGAGCGATAGCGCCGGGCCTGCCAGGAGCAACGCAAGCGCCGGACCGTTCCCCAGGCCGGAACCGAGCAATCCCTGCAGGATACGGAGTTCCGTGAGTGTCGCGAAGTACATCAGTGCTCCGGCAACGCTGGCCACGATGTTGGAGAGCCAGCTGTTCCCGCCTACTGCATTCGCGATCCAGTCTGGGGGAATCAACGCTGTGTGACCCGGCCGTCCGAGCAGGAACCCGGCAATCAGAACGCCGCCGAATAGATACGGAAGAATGAGCTTGGCGTACGACCAGGTTGACGCGCCCCACGCCATGGCCTCGTCCTTCTTGTACCACAGGCTCATCAGGATGATCAGGAGAACGAGAAAGGCGCCTGCAATGTAGAACCGAGAATGGTAGATCGATGTGTAGGGCGACGGCGCGTACTGCAGTGATTCGATCTCGCTCTTCGCGACGCCGGTCAACGCGTCCGAGCCTGGGAGCTTGATGAGAATCTCGTCTGTCGTCTCTCCTGCGCGCGTTGCAACGATCGTCGCTCCAGTGGTAGTCACGATCGATACATCTCCCGGCTTGCCCCAATTCGCGAAGACCAGGATCAGGATCATGACAGCGACGGGAATCGCCGTCTTCCAGATGGGCTTGCCGTCTTCGGGAGCCGGAGCAGTCATCGCCGCCTCCTGTTTCTCCGCCTCCTCTTTGCGGAAGAGGAACTGCATGGCCAGGCCGATGACAACAGCGAATACGATAGCGCCGATCGCCCGGGCCAGACCGAGCTGAAACCCGAGAATGCGTGCCGTCAGTATGATCGCCAGGACATTGATGGCAGGACCCGAGTACAAGAATGCAACAGCAGGGCCCAACCCAGCGCCCCGCTTGTAGATTCCGGCAAACAACGGTAGGACCGTGCACGAGCAGACGGCCAGGATGGCGCCGGATACCGCCCCGACACCATACGCAACGACCTTCTTCGCCTGTCCTCCCAGGTACTTGATGACGCTCGCCTGCGAGATGAAGACCGCAATCGCTCCCGCGATGAAGAACGCTGGAACCAGACACAAGAGGACATGCTGTCGTGCGTACTCCTGAAGCATGTAAAACGCTTTCATGATTGCGCTTCGCACCGTTGGACTTGACAACGGGATCAAGTACGCAACCAGGAAGACGCTCGCGATGATCGCGAAGACTCTGAACTCTCGTTTCACGTCACGCCGCCTTCTCCCCAGTCAGTTCGGCAAGCCGCTCCAGAACCTCGAGAATCTTCGGATCGACCAGCGACCACATCACGCGCACGCCATCGCGTCGCGACGTGACGAGGCCTGCCCGTTCCAACGTGGCAAGATACCGTGAGACCATCGAGGCATCGATATCGAGTTCCGGAGCAAACGCACACCCACATCGCTCTCCATCCGCCAGCAGCTGGAGCATCTGTTCACGAACGGGATGGGATAAAGCCTTGCCTACGAGTGTCAGAGGTGTTGTCGTTCTCATGCCATTCTTTCTTGCTTCATTGCGCATATCCCTCTCATGGGTTCAAGATCAACAACACTGTACGCGATTCATTCTCTTCGCTGACGTACTCCCGTTACCCCGAGCCGCAGGGTACAATGGGACATGCGCCTCCAGGAGGGAATCACCGTGCTGCCACGAGATGCCCGTGCCATTCCACAGTTGCCACGCGGCATGGCTACCAGTACCCCGAAATCGCCGCGGCTTCGTTCCGGCGAAGATAGACTCGCATCGAACGCTCAGCAAATCAGGTGTCCGTGACTCTCGCGCCGCGTCGCCTTCCTTCCGAAGAGGCCCACGTATGGTCCGTCGAATTGGATGTCCCACAAGCGCAGATTCCGCATCTAGAGCGTGTGCTATCGCTACACGAGCGAACCTGCGCGCTTCGATTCCGCAGAGAAGTCGACCGCGTTCGCTACACCGTCGCCCACGCTAGGCTTCGAGAGATTCTGTCTGCGTACGAAGGCATCGCTCCCGGGAAACTGCAATTCGATCAGAACAAGAACGGGAAGCCCCACTTGCTGCGTGATGGTCAGCCCAGCCGGACCTACTTCAGCCTATCCCATTCCCATCGTCACGCGCTTGTGGCCGTCGCCATTGGGCAGCCGATCGGTGTGGACATCGAGCGGATCAACTCGGATGCGGGCGTTCTCTCGATCGCCGACCGCGTGTTCTCGCAGCAAGAGCAGGACGCGTTGCGGGCGTGCCCTTCGACAGACCGACTTGCCCACTTCTTCCATGTCTGGGTCTGCAAGGAGGCGTACGTCAAGGCAAGAGGCGGAACCATTCTCGATCGACTTCCTTCGTTCGTCGTCGGGATCGACTCCGCAGGACGGGCACGTCTTGTCAGCGATGCTCGCGATCCAACCGCTCCACGGAAGTGGAAGGTGGAGCTCCTTGAGACCGTTCCGGGATTTACTGCGGCAGTCGCGGCCAGGACCATCCGCGAGCCCGTTCTCGTTCGCGCTTGGCCGTAGCGCATGGGATGGCCCGACAGAAGAATCGTCTCTAGCCGTTTGGATGTGACGTGTCGCCCAAGATCTCGACGATCCGATCCCGACTCAGATCGTTCTCTGCCAGCAGTGTCATGCTTCCGGAGGGAACGTGAAAGTTGACGTACACGACAGACTCCAGCGGCATGGGGACCCAGCAGGCCATGAGAGACGCCGCGGCGTGTCCATGCGTGCAGAGGATAGCCTTGTCACCAGTCACGATCTCGCTCATGGCTTCGCAGAGCCTCATCGTGAATTCGCGTTTCGTTTCGCCGCCGAAGGCATTCCGGAAATCCAAGCGTTCCGCGCCGCACGAAAACAAGATGGGACCAGTCACCGCAATTGGCTGATCTTCCGCACGGCCGAATGACATCTCGCGAAGTCTGGAATCGTATTCGACCTTGCTTCCAAGACACGCCGCGATTTCGCGGGCCGTCTGTTTAGCGCGGCTCAGATCGGACGAGACGATGGGAGCGGACGCCCATCCCAACTCCGGCAGCCGGACGCCACAAGCCCGAGCGTCCAGTCTGCCCTTCTCCGCCAGGGGAGAGTTATACCATCCGTCAACGAGACCCTCCATGTGATGCGTGGCCTCGGCGTGCGTCACGATGCAGATTTGTCTCACAGGAGATCCTTCCAAGGCGCCTCGATTCTGGACCGCCTTTCGTCTGACTCCAAGGTCGCAGCAAACGCGCGGCTCGCACAATTCGCGGGCGACGGCACCTCGCGAGGACCCTTTCTTCATCCATTCCCACTCTCTCTCGTTGAATGCACTTCACTGTCTGGCACCCCATCACCTAGAATGCTCTTGAGGCTGGGTGCAAGCTGGGAGCGTCACTTGGTGGAGTACAGGAGGTACGACATGTGGAAGGACTTCAAGGCTTTCATGATGAAGGGAAACCTCGTGCAGTTGGCTGTCGCCTTCATTCTAGGCGTGGCCCTTCGCCACCGTAGTTGGGTCGTTCGTCAATGATCTCATCATGCCGATCATTGGCAAACTCATCGGCAACGTGGACTTCGCCAACCTGTACGTGAACATGTCCGGGCAAGCGTACGAGTCGGCTGCAGCCGCTCGCGAAGCCGGTGCGGCCGCCATCTACTGCGGCGCGTTCATCAACACGCTGGTGAACTTCCTGATTATCACGTTGGTGGTCTTCTTGCTCGTCAAGGGGTATCAGCGACTGGAGAAGCCGAAGACTCCATCAGCACCCACAACGAAGGAGTGCCCGTTCTGCAAATCAGCGATTCCGATTCCGGCCACACGCTGTCCGAACTGCACGTCGCAATTGGGAGACGGATAGTCGCGAATACGTTTGATGCGCTCGCTCCTGCGTTGTCCGGCGGTTATCGCGCGGCCAGCGCGTGGCTCGTGATACCGTGTCCTGAGTCACGGTTCATGGATGTCTCATGGGAACGCTCGCCAAAGGCTGACAAGTCGCACAGGTGGCGTTGACCCAACTACGATTCGGGATCCCCCAGATCAGAACCACACCGTCGGACGAACCGGAGGCGAGCATCTCCCCATCCGGGGAGAACGCGAGGCAGGATACGTACTGCGGATAGCCGGCGATGGTTGTGAGGAGATCGAACTCCGCCAGGTCCCACAACTCGATGGCACCGTCCGTGAAGCCAACTGCAAGTCTCTTGTCGTCGGGGGAGAGCGCGATGGATTGGACGGATCCTGGATGCCGTTCGACGGTTCGGAATGCTGTACTCGTCTCGACATCCCAAAGCGTGACCGCGCCGTCCCGCGAACCGGAGACAAGCGTTCTCCCGTCCCGGAAGTAGGCCATCGAAACGACCGCTGCGCGAGCCGAAAGCGTGGATTGCACTTCCTCTGCTGCCACGTTCCACAGATCGATCGTGGTGCTCGTTCCCCCAGTGGCAAGCGCGAGGCCGTCCGGTGAGAAGCAGGCGGCCAGACTGGTCCCCTGATCCCCACGCAGGGTGCACAGAAGCCTGCCTGTAGGGACATTCCATAGGTGTACAGAGCCGCCGAAGGCCGCTGCGATGGTTTCCCCGTCAGGCGAGAAGGCCACACAGCGCACGGCGTCCTGTGCATCGGCGAAGAGATGCAGATGCTCTCCTGAGGCTACGCTCCAGAGGTCGGCACTGTGATCTTCAGAGCCAGACACGAGCGTCATCACGTCAGGTGAGAAGGCGAGACACAGAACGTGGCTGCCGCGGCCGCCCAACTCATGAACCATCTCGTACCCATCGGTCCGAAACAGCTTCACCACATCCCCTGTGGCCACTGCGAGATAGTTGCCATCAGGAGAATACGCCAACGCCGAAGCCCCGCCTACGTTCAACTGGCCCGCAAGGTCCATACGGGGTCGCCGTGAGATCTCCTTCCGCAAGCGCACTGAGCCCACAGAGCAGGCCACAGCACACAACCATGAGTAAGACTTGCTTCGCCATCTTCTCCTTCGCGCTACTCGATACTTGACGACATCTGTGTGGCGCTCGCCACCTCGCTGTCCAGGCTCTTCCACCGATTCGCTCGACACACAGATCGTCTGTTACAGATCGTTCGAAGTCCAGTAACGCGGATTGGGATTCAGAGCCCGCGATCGCCAAAGTGCCCGGGGCCGCAGCCATGCAGCGTACCATCCGCACAGAGAAGATTCTACGCAGGCGATCTGCGCTGACGGGTATACTCAACATCATGCCGCAGAAACCAATGCTCGAACTCGTCTCGATTCCGTCCGGTCCATTCACAATGGGCATCTCAGACGCTCGACTCAGGCGCCTGACAGCGACATTGGATGAGGCGCGAGCGTGGAGAGGAGAAGGCCGATTCGAGAGGGAGCAACCGTCTCACCAGGTCGCTCTGCCCGCGTACTCCATTGCCAAACGTCCAATCACTGTCAGTGAGTACCGGCAGTTTATCGAGGAGGACGGATATCAGTTGGAGGCCTTCTGGACGCACGCTGGATGGAAATGGAGGAACCGTATGGCGAGGACGTGCCCCGACCATTGGGCGAACCCCCTCTGGACCGGCAGCGATCTCCTCCCGGTCGTCGGTGTGTCATGGTACGAGGCTGTCGCATTCTGCATTTGGCTGTCACTGCGCCTCAGCCGGTCGGTTCGCCTTCCCAGCGAAGCGGAATGGGAGAAGGCGGCGCGCGGACCGAATGGGCTGCTCTACCCGTGGGGAGAGGAGTTCGATTCCAACCTCTGCAACACACGCTCAGGTGGACTCGGGCGAACTCGTCCCGTCGATGCAGAACCATCGCTTGGCGAGTCCTCCTCTGGAGTTTCGGGGCTGATCGGCAATGTGTCCGAGTGGACCTCATCGCAGTTCGTACCCTACCCGTACGATCCACTCGACGGACGCGAGGATCCGGAAGGCGAACGAGTGCGCGTCACGCGGGGAGGGTCATGGTTCTCTCCGGACCTTCGAGCTCGTGCCACGTGCCGTGGGATGAACGATCCGTGGTTCACCGACCACGACCTGGGGTTTCGCGTCGCCGCATCCGTGCCGTCGCAATAGCCTGGCGAATCCGCTGCGCATTTCGTGCGCGGTCGATCCCGCAGACATCGAACAGAATCGTCGGACTTGACCCGAGGCTTGCGCTTCCACTACGTTGCCTGCGCAGGAACCCGATTGATCCGACGGAGTGAGAGGCACACGTTCGCATGAGAGCTATCGTCTATCATCACTACGGTTCGTCCAACGTGTTGCAGCTCGAGGATGTTCCCAAGCCCAGTCCTCGTGAGCGCGAGGTATTGGTTCAGGTTTGCGCATCGTCGCTGAATGCCACGGATGCTGAAAACCTGCGAGGCACGTTCGTGGTTCGAATCGGAGGGCCCCTCCGACCGAAGTACGGAATCCTCGGCTCGGATGTCGCCGGACGCGTGGAGTCCGTCGGCAGTGCAGTGACGCGGGTTCACCCGGGCGACGAGGTCTTCGGCGACCTGTCGCCGCTCAAGGGCCACTTCGGAGCTTTTGCGGAGTACGTATGCGTTCACGAGGATTCGCTGACGATCAAACCAACGTGGCTGACGTTCCGAGAAGCGGCAGCGGTCCCCTCCGCTGCGATCATCGCGCTGCAGGCGCTGCGCAACCATCGAGCGATTCGTCGCGGCGAAAGCGTCCTCGTCAACGGCGCGGGCGGCAACGTCGGGACCTTCGCCGTGCAGATCGCCAAAGCGCTGGGAGCTGAAGTCACCGGCGTAGACCATCGGCGCAAGTTGGATCTCGTCCGCGCCCTGGGGGCCGATCACGCCATCGACTACACACAGGACGACTTCACCCAGCAAGGGAAGCGATACGATCTGATTCTCGACGTGGTATCCCATCGGTCCGTCTTCGACTACCGGCGGGCGTTGCGTCGCCATGGTCTGTGCATCCTGGTCGGAGGCTCCATGGCCGCGTTCTTCCAGGCTCTGCTGTTCGGACCGTGGAACTCCGTGGCACGCAGCAAGAGGGTCGGCCTACTGACTTCCTGGCGGCCCAATCAGCCCGAGGACATGCGGAGGCTGCTCGAACTCCTTCGGACCGGGGCCATCCGGCCGATCATCGACAAGACCTATCCGCTGAGCGAGACCGCTGACGCGTTCCGGTATCTCGACTCCGGATTCGCTCGCGGCAAGATCGTGATCGCCGTCCGGGACGAGCGAAGTGGGGAGTCCCTCAGGAAAGACGCAGCCCGTGATACCCGTGACACGAAGGAGAAGGAGGAACTCGGATGAAGTACCGCCGTATCGTCGTCACCAAACACGGAGGGCCCGAGGTGTTGCGAGTCCTCGAGCAGGAAGTCCCGGAGCCCGGCTCCGGTCAGGTCCGTGCCCGGATCCAGGCGGCGGGCGTCTCGGCCTACGATCTGATGTTTCGAAGGTCGGGTCTCCTTCCGGGGACTCCTCGTGTTCCCTTCACGCCGGGAGAGGATGTCGTCGGCATCGTCGACAAGCTAGGTGACGACGTGGACGGCTTCGAGGTCGGGCAAACGGTCGCAGGCGGCACATTCTCTCTCGGCGTCGGCGTCGGCTACGCCGAGTACGTGTGCATGCCAGCCCGCGAGTGGGTGCCCGTCCCGTCAGGCGTGGATCCCGTCGAAGCGGTCTGCCTCGTCGTGAACTATGTCACAGCTCACGTCTTGCTGCACCAGGCAGCCAAGGTGCGACATGGAGAGAGAATCCTTGTGCAAGGCGCTGCCGGAGGCGTGGGAACGGCCCTTCTCGAGTTGGGATCCCTGTCGGATCTGGAGATGTACGGGACGGCGTCCCCGCGGAATCACGATCTCGTGTCCCGACTCGGAGCGACGCCGATCGACTACCACTCCGAGGATGTCGTCCGACGGATCCGCACACTCACTGGGGACGGTGTCGACGCGGTATTCGATCCCGTCGGCGGCTGGGCGCAGCTGTGGACCTCGTATCGCACGTTGCGCAAGGGCGGGCGCCTAGTCTGGTTTGGCGTCGCCGCAACCAAGCGGCAGGGGATGCGCGTCATCCCTTCCAGCCTGCTGATGCGCTTGCTCGTTTCCCTGATCCCGGATGGCCGAAGGGCGCCTCTCGCTCCGAATGCCGGCCCCTACGTCTCCAAGACGCTGTCCGAGCTGCTCGCGCTGCTCGCCGACGGGAGACTGAGGCCCGTCGTGGCGGAGCGGATTCCTCTCCTCGACGCGCGGCGAGCCCACGAACTCCTCGAGAACGGCACGTATGCAGGCAAGATCGTTCTCGTCACCGACGCCCATCGTCAGGGAGGGAGCCCATGAAAGCCATTGTCCAGACAGCCTACGGGTCGCCGGACTCGTTCGAGCTTCGGGAGGTGGAAACGCCGATTCCCAGGGATCGCGAGGTGCTGGTCCGCGTTCACGCCGCCGCGCTTCACGCAGGCGATGTCTTCATGATGCGTGGCATCCCGTATTTCACGCGATTCGTCGCCGGCTTTCCGAATCCGCGGAACTACGTCCCCGGATACGACGCTGCCGGCCGCGTGGAATCCGTCGGCAGGGCCGTCACACGATTCCGGCCGGGGGACGAGGTGTATGGATCGGTCTCCCACACCTGCGCACAGTTCGCATGCGCTCCCGAGAAGCAGTGGGCGCAGAAACCCGAACGTCTGACATACGAGCAGGCCGCCGCCGTACCGACCTCGGCCATTGCAGCGCTTCGTGGAATCCGCGACGTCGGCCACGCCCGTACGGGTCAGAAGGTCTTGATCAACGGTGCATCCGGAGGCGTCGGTACATATGCCATCCAGATCGCGAAGGCACTAGGCGCAGAGGTGACCGGCGTGTGCAGCACGAGCAGTATGGGATTGGTCCGATCCCTCGGCGCCGATCACGTCATTGACTACACGCAAAACGACTTCACGCAAGGGAACGAGCGGTACGATCTGATTCTCGACAACGTGGCCAATCACTCGCTGTCCGATTGCCGGCGCGTGCTGGCGCCGCATGGCATTCATCTGCCCAACAGCGGACACAGCGGGATGTCCTACGTCATCAAGGCCCTTGTCGCGTCCCTGTTCATTCGGCGACAGGGGAGCACCTACGTCGCCACACCGAGATTGGAGGATCTGCTCGCACTGTCGGAGTTCATCGAGTCCGGGAAGCTCAGTCCGGTGATCGACCGTTCGTTTCCGCTCGCCGGCGTCGGGGAAGCCATGCGGTATCTCGACAAGGGACACGCTCACGGCAAGGTGGTCATCGCGGTGCAATCCGGGTAGTCCGCCAGCCCGAAACCGCTTGCCCGGCCACGATGCACTGCTGCCGAAGCCTGCATGGAGTCCGCGAAGCGGCGGCCTCGGTCTAGGGCAGTGAGGCCACGAAGTCGCTCACCAGCTTGAGCTGCCGTTTCTCGTGCTTCCAGGACTGGCCGTCATGTTCCAGCCAGAACGGCTCCGCTGTCGTGACCACGATCAGGTTCAGATCCTTCACCAGAACGATGAGTTGACCGCCATGTCCCCAGGCAAAGTCGACGTGGTACTCACCGGCTTGAGCGGACCACCACTGGTAGCCGTATCCGATGTCGCGGAAGCTGCCAACGTTGTCCCAAGCCCGCTCCGAGTACGTCCGCATCGACCGTCTGGCCCACCAACCCGGAATCACCTCCGTGTCTCCCCACATGCCCTCATTCATATAGAGGAGCCCGAACTTCGCCATGTCCCGAGCTGTCAGGAAGAGATCTCCACAACCGTTGTTGTGGCCCTGTGCATCCGTTCCCCAGTCTCCCGGCTCGATCCCCAGAGTGCCGAAGAGGTTCTCCTGGGCGTACGACTTCATTGTCGTGCCGGTGACGCGCGAAACGATGATTCCCAGCCAATTGGACGACAGATTGCTGTACTGGAATCGGGTTCCCGGATCCGCCGTGAGCGGGAAGTCCTCGATAAGCGGCACGTAGTAGCCCGAAAGCAGACCGGCCCAGAGACCTGCGTCGGTCTCCTCCCACGGATAGCCGGACCTCATCTGAAGCAACTGCCCAATCGTAATCTGGGTCTTTCGGGGATCCGTCATCTGGCCGGCGTCGGGGAAATAGTCCAACATCTTGTCATCGACGCCTCCGATTAAGCCCTGGTCGATTGCAATCCCCACCAGAGCCGACGTGATGCTCTTGGTCACGGACTGGAGCCGATCCTTGCTGTCGATCGCTCCGCCGCCGAAGTAGTCCTCGGCAACGAGGACACCGTCCTTGATGACCAACAGGCTGCGAATCGTCTCAAGGTGTGCCGCGTTGTAGTACAACGTCGCAACGAGCATCGGATCCAGTCCCTGTGCTTCGGGTGTCGAAACCTCCCAGTCCCTCCCGGCGACTGGAGCGTATTCGACCGCCTCTAGTTCCTCAGCTGAGGGGACGCACCCCGTGAGAGCGGCAAGGCCCATGGCGAGGGCTGCCGCCGCCATCCATGCTCGAATACTCCTCTTGCCTGGATCCTTCATGTTCAGGTCCCTTCTTGTCTAGATGATCTTGCGAATCGCTCGGACTCGACGAAGCGCGGCGACGGAAGCCCAGCACACGGCGACGCCGCCGAAGAATACAATCATCGCCTTGCTTCCCGCCGACAGGCTGACGCGCAGTACCGCGTACTGCAACCAGATGATCACCAGATAGTGCACGAGGTAGATGCCGTAGCTGTTCGCACTCAGGCTGTCGAGCCACCTCACCCGCTTCCGGGCGAACCGAACGAACAGCGACGTTAGCGCGAGAACGACCAGTGCCATCTCAGCCAAGAAGATGTACCGCACCCACGGAGACTGCGGCGCCGCCGTGAAGATCCACGTGAGTCCCGCGTACGAACCGGCGCCCAGCAACAGCCACGCCCACCAGTACCGTGCAAACGGGCCGTCTCGTCTCAAGATGCTGCGATCCAATCCCCGCGCACCGATCGCAACTCCCGCCAGGAAGTAGAGCAGGTACACGAAGATGCGGCTGATCTGAACCTCAAACGGTCCCCATCCCAACCATCGGCTGGCGCCGAACGCATTCGACATCGGGATGTACGCGGCGATCGACAGTCCGAACAAGATCAGGGCAAACAACACCCCTCTGCCCATGCCCGATCGCGCAGGCCGGTCGCGTCGCGGAATGAGTCGTCCCGCAGTCGCGTAGGCCAACGCGGCCAAGATATCGAATGCCAAGAGCAGCCAGATGAACCACAACGGGCCGGGCGGGTTGAGTCCGCCCTTCACGAAGCTGAGCCAAAATTGGCCGAACCCTTGTTGAATCCCGTACACCAGGTTGATCTCCAGCATCGTGGGATAGAAGGCCGTCGGGATGATCACGAACAGACCCACGACAAACGGAATGCCCAACCGGAGAAGTCGACCGAGGACGAAGCGAACAGCGCCCTTGTTGCGTAGGCTCTGCCACACGAACAGCCCCGAGACAAGGAACAGAAGAGGCATGAAGAACGTGTCGTTCACCAAAGCGATTCGATCGAAACCGGCCCACTTCATGCTGTCGACGACCGGGCTGAACGTCCCCGAACGTCACGTACGCCAGAATGGCATGGTGCAGAAGCACGAGGAGTATCGCGAACGACCGCAAGTAGTCGATCGAGACGTTCCGCCCCGCAGTCAGCTGCCCTGAGCTCGTGCCTGCACCGTTTCCCAACATGCCGTCCTCCCTATTGCCCCACGCAGACCTCACGACGAATGTCGCAGGCACCTCCGGACCCTACCATGGGTCCTCATGCCAATCCAAACGGCGCTCCACTCACGGGGATACCAGCGCCTTCACGAAAACTTGCTCCATGACGACTCTCCAGCCTGTACCGTCATGGAGCCTCCACTGGAACTCCCCGAGCCCTTCCAGGCCGAGCCGCCGATAGAACGAGACGCCCTTGGCATGATAGGACGATGCAAACACGCGGTAGCCTGGAATCCCTCGATCGCGAAGGAACTGCTCGAACGCCTCCATCAACGCATGGCCGCCTCCACGACGTTGCCAGTCTTCCCGCACGCCAATGTGGGTTCGGCCGCGTCCGCATCGTCATTGATCTCGCGCGCCCGACTCCCGCACCATACATACCATGGGACGTCCTCCTCGCGTACACTCGCTCCCTGAGGAGGTTCGTCATGACGCAACGCCTAGGCAACCTGCCGCTGCACCTCACCGGGTCCCCGTACGAATGCGGGCGATCGCACGGCCGGGCATTTCGAGATGAGATCCATGAGGTCATCTCCCGATGGCAGGCCGAGCTGGAGAAGGAGTACGAACTCCCCGCCGATGACGCGATCCGCCGATTCGTGGGTCGAACCGACTTCCTGTCGGCCATCGAGACGTGGACGCCTCACTTACTCGAGGAGATCCGGGGCATCGCGGATGGTTGCGAGCTCGACTTCGACACGGTGTTCGCGTTTCAGTGCGTCGACGAAGTGTGGGCCAACAGTGATCGCATTGTGGGCGAGCATTGCACCAGTCTCGGGTTCCGCGGCGACGCTTCCCAGCCGGCTTTGATGGCGCAGACCGTCGATGTCGAGAGCTTCCGCGACGGGTACCAACTCGTTCTGCGCATCGATGATGCGGAAACCGGGGGGCAGTCCTTGGTGACGACTTGCGCTGGAGTGATCGGCTTCAA
>CAZXQL010000021.1:0-18391 GCA_964643395.1 uncultured Thermotogae bacterium | reverse complement strand
TCTCTCGCCGATCTTCGCAGCTTCTTCAATACAGCCAATCGAAAGGCATCCCGGAGAGACAGCGTACCAGTCGCTCCGTTCGCAATGCCGACGGAGCGGAAGAGCGACTCATCGAACCATCCGAGCTGCGACAGCTTCTCGAAGGCCACTTGGAGCTTCGCATTGACGTGCTCCGAGATCACCTCGGCGAGATCGTCCAGGGCATGTTCGCCCTTCATGTCCTTGATCCTGCTGATCCGTTCGACAATCTTGTCCTTGGGGAAGAACGTCTCTTGCCCAGTGAACGTCGATTGACGGATGAACCAGGATTCGGGAATCAATCCCTTTCGCTTCCATCGATAGAGCTGACCGTAGGAAATCCCCATCTGATCGAGGACGTCCTTCTTGGAAATGAGTTGCTCATCTCCCATGGGCTCCTCCTTCTACAACAACACACTGTTCCCTTAACTAGATTGAGCGCGGCAGTCACAGACGGGCACGTAGACTTCCAATGCATCCGAAGGGTGCGCATCTCGTCTTGCGGACCTCAGCAATCGTCTTTGCTTCGCGCTCTTGATTCTATCATCATGCATGGCCTTCCCCAACCATTCCAGTTCGTATGTGGATCTCATTGGGCGACACCTCCTCGTGTGATCCTACTGCATTGTAACATCACACTGTTACGATGTCAAGCCTTGTGAGAATTCCCTCTCGAAATCATCGATCTAGTCCGCGATGCGGCGTGGTTTCGGTCGTCTTCCCCCCGACCCGGCGCTTCGTTGAATCGACTCGTATAATGGTGCCGTGGATGCTGCGGACCCGGATCGGAGGAGCCTAGGATGACGTTTATCTGGATCGTACGAAGCGTTCTGCTCGCCTTCCTGCTTCCCGTCATCGTGCCGTTTCGCGCCTTCTTCGGGTCGTTTCGGATGACGGCGCTATCGATTTGCCTGTTGCTCCTCGCCCTCGCGCTCGACGCGTTGGCCATCGTCCTTGCGGTCATCCTGGGAGTTCTCGGCAATCTCCTCGATGCACTGATCGTGATCGGCATTGTCATCCTGATGTGGAAATGGCCTCGAGGGCTGCGTGCTCGCCCCTTCGCGAAGCTGCGGCTGGCCTACCGCGGCGCACAGAACGCTGCCTGCGATCAATTCCGCTGCAGCTCGGCGACCGACCTCGCGCTCTGTATCGCCGTACTCGCAATCGTCATCGTTCTCGGCTTGTCGTCAGGGTTGCTTCAGTTTCTGCTCACGGTGGTGATCGTCCTGGCCGTCATTGGGATCGTCTGGCGATGGCCGCAGTCCGAGCACCTCCCGTTCATGCAGAAGCTGCAATTCGCGTTACGCGATCTGTGGCGGCAGCTTCGCCGAAGATTCCGTTGACGTCACACGACTCTCGCGCGGGCTTCACTTCCCCGGGCATTGGGCTGCGACTTCGGGAGCGATTCCCTTGTCCCCGTAGGCCGCGTCGAAGTGCGCTGAGAATTCGGACGCCAGTCGGGACGCGCGGGCCGCGTAGGCGGCCGTGTCGCTCCACGACGCACGCGGATCCAGCAGTTCATCCGGAACGCCGGGGCAGCTTGTCGGAATCGCCAGATGGAACAGCGGATCTTCGACGTAGCCGACGCCTCTCAGCTCTCCAGACATCGCGGCGTGGACCATGGCACGCGTCCGATCGATGTCCACGCGATCCGCTTCGCCGTAGGGCCCCCCGATCCATCCGGTATTGACGAGATAAACGTCGGTTCCGTGCGCGGCCAACCGCTCTCCGAGCATGCGCGCATAAACGTCGGGGTTCCTCGGCATGAACGGTTCTCCGAAGAAGCGCGAGAAGGTCGTCTTGGGCTCGACGATCCCGGTCTCCGTTCCCGCCAACTTGCTCGTGTAGCCCATCAAGAACCACAGCATCGCCCGCTCGTCGGTCAGGCGGGAGATCGGAGGGAGTACGCCGTTGGCATCCGCAGTGAGGAACAGGATGGTGGACGGGTGGCCACCCATCGAAGAAGCCTTCACGTTCGATAGATACGTCAACGGGTACGAACCACGGGAGTTGGGCGTCAGTCGGTCGTCCGACAGATCGAAGCGCCCGTCCGGGTAGATCATTGCATTCTCCACGATCGCCCCGTGCCGTTCAGCTTCGTCCTCATGCAGGATCGCGTGGTAGATCTCGGGCTCCTTGACGCGGCTCAGGTCGATCAGTTTCGCGTAGCAGCCATTCTCGAAATTGGCGATCCCGTTGTCCGACCACCCGTGCTCGTCGTCGCCGAGTAGAGCGCGACGCGGGTCCGCGGACAGGGTCGTCTTCCCCGTTCCTGAGAGTCCCAACAAGAGCGCGACGCTTCCATCCGGGCCTTCGTTGGCCGAGCAATGCAGCGGCAGAATCCCCGCCCCCGGAAGCAGGTAGTTCATGACCGAGAACATGAGTTTCTTGACGGAACCACAGTACGCCGAGCCATAGACGATGCCGATGCGCCGATCCAGATCCATCGCGATCGCCATCGTCGATGTTGACCCGGTACGCGGGAGACGCCGCAGGCGCCCCTCGTATCGATGCGGGTCCAGCCGATCGTACGGCAGCGAGAGCAGCGTGAACGGTCGGTCGAAGAAGACGGACGATTCGATGTCCGAAGGGACCGGCCGGAACATGTTGTCGACGAAGAGCGACGACAGCGCACGATCCGTGACGAAGGTGACCGGCAATGCATAAGAGGGATCCGCCCCGATCACACGGTGGAGTTCGTAGAGAGCAGGCTTTGCGCTCAACGTCGCCAGCGCATCCTCCATCAGCATGTCGAAGGTATCCTCATCGACCGGGATGTTGTTCGGCGAATCCCAATCGATCGTTTGCGAACTGGAGACGCGACGGACCGTCAGTGTGTCCTGAGGACTTCGTCCGGTCGATTCCGGCGGTGTCCACGTGGCGAGAGCCCCGTGAAGGCTCACGACAGCCTCGCGCCGAGCGACGGCGTCGCGGATCAGTTGGTCGCGGGTTGGATTCTTGGCTACGATCGGCCGCGCGCGAAGATCGGTCAGCTTGCTGTGGAAGTCCATCATCATCTCCCAATTCGAGGAAGCGGACTCCGGGTCCGCCAGAGTTGCCGGATCATATCAAACGCAGGAGCTGTTCAACAGGCGGAACTCGATAGCGGATGAGGTATCTGTGCTGTGAACGCAACCAACGCACTTGAAGGATCGTGATTCGCCTTTCGCGCTACCAGCACTGGACTGAAGGAGGCGGGGGCCCCGCCGAACTCCCATCGAGTACTCCAACGTCTTCCGCCAGAGCCCCCAAGTTGCTGCGCCACACCCTTCGTGGAGACTACTTCTCGTTGTTGACCAAACTGGTGTATTCTACCTTGAACGTAAAGGCCCTTCAACTCGATAGGGGCCTACGAGCTTCAGAATCGCATGGATCCTGCAGTATACTTCGTATGTGGGAGGGAGAGTTCATGAGACGTTTCGGTGACAGGATTCGCGAGCTGCGCGAACAGGCCGGCCTCACTCAGTGGCAGATCGCCGAACGCACCGGGGTTTCCAACACGTATATCTCAGCGCTGGAGAGTGGGCGCAAGCCAGCGCCACCCCATGCGATTGTCACGGCCCTAGCGACTTGTCTAGAAACGAGCGAGGATGAGTTGTGGAACCTCGCCCGGACCGAGCGAGAGGAACGATTGCGCCAGCGCATCGACGGCATTCCGACCTCCCGGAGGACGTCTCCGCCTATCGATGCGTCCGGCTGGGAACACGGCATGCCCTTGTCAGAAAGCGCGATCCGGGAAGCGATCAAGACGCTGAAACAGGCCGCATTGGATCCGAAGCGGCGGCGGTCATTGAGGAAAAGCCTCGGGGACCTGGCCGAGCGATTGCATGAGGACTTGTAGGAAGGTGGATGTCGCAGAAGGTTCCGTCCGAGAGACGACGTTCCGTCGTCAGGGTGACAATCCGAGCGGCTGACTGCCAAGATACGGGGGTCGGCGTTGTCATCGCTCGGCGTCCTTATGTTGTTCTGGTCCCTGGCCACTTGTTGGGACTCCTCGAAGAAGGCCGCTCGACTTCAGTGCTCGTCGACGGAGCCCCGTGCGGAGGCGCTACGATTCTGCCGTCGCCCGCACTTGGACGTGACTGCCTCTCCGTACTCAGACTTCACGGTCACGGGAAGTGTGCCCGAGGCGTCGTGCCCATTCACGTTCCCAAGAGCCCGGACAACCTCTCCGTTGGCCAATCGGTGTCGACACGGAGCCCACTGCATGAGCCGGGCATGAAAGGACGAATCATCGACGTCCGAGATCGGGCGGATGGTGTATCGATCGTAACTGATATTCCCATCTCATCAGGCGACAGCGGAAGCCCCGTGCTCGCTTCCGGTCGGCTGGTTGCAGTGTGTCAGGGGATGATGCGGCGCTTCGGCATCGACAGTGCGGTGGCGGTTCCCCTGTCACAAGACGGGCTTCGCGAATTGAGGGGCCTGCGACGCCGGTTCCGAGCCAATCTGATCACCGCCCTCGGTGCAGCGTTGCTTGCAGCCATCATTGCGTTCGCGGGATTCACGGTTTACTCACTGAATACGTTCACTCTGGCATCGATCCGCGTCTCCGAGGACGGAGGGGAACTTATCGGCATGAATGCGCAGAAGCTGACACTGCACTCATCCTGGATTCGGTCGTTCGATACGCCGATTCGCCGGACCGAGGTCTACTCCTCACAGGTTGATGGGGCGGCAGATCGGATCGCCGTCGGAACGCAGTATGCGAACGGCATCAATGGGGCCATCTGCGTGCTCGATTCGGCGGGGAGAACCTTGTGGTCATACGCTGTCCCCGACGGGGAGTGCATTTATGCGTCGAGCACCGAGACGTACGATGGCTATCTGGTCGACGTCATTCACGTTGCCGATCTCGACCAGGACGGCTCCAACGAGATCCTTGTGGCGTTCGTCCACGTGAATCATGAGCCGTGCAAGCTGGTGGTGTTCGATCGATCGGGCACGCTGCTGGCTGAGTATTGGCACCCGGGATATATCCGGACGATCGCCACGGGCTTGGTCGGCGGGGAGGATGCCCCACTGGTCGTCCTCAGTGCCAGCAACAACGCGCTCGCAACTGAGTGGTGGAACCCTCAAACCTTGTTCGCATTCCGAAAAACGAACATCTCCGGCCAGGGGCCTCCTTACGACTATCTGGGAGCCGCCACTCGGGACGACATCCCACACGGAAGCGAGCTTTGGTATCTTGTCATCGACAACCCTGACCCCGATCGCATTCGGGCGAAGTGCCGCGAGATCGACATTCGTGACTTCGATGGCGATGGCGTCAACGACATCCAGGCCGCCCTGACGGACGGAAGATTCTACCGCCTGGACGAGAATGGGGCGACGGTGTCTGTAAAACTCGGGGATGCCTTTCAGCGGGATTTTCCCGGCCTCCAGGCGCCTCCTCTCATCGATGTCTGGGCGTACATCGCGGCCCTCCGCGGCGACGCAGTCAGCGCGGATAGATCGCTGACCGATCTACCGGGAGAGCGCGAATAGACGCACCGCGTTCTCAGTCGCGGCGCACGCGACCGAATCCAGATCGAGCCCCTTCAGATCGGCGATCTCTTCCGCCACGTAGCGAATGTACGTCGGCTCGTTTCGTCGACCCCGATACGGCACCGGCGTGAGATACGGGCAGTCGGTCTCGAGGAGAATCCTCTCGAGAGGCACGCTCTTGACCGCAGCCCGCAACGCACCGTTCTTCGGGAACGTGAGGGGTCCGCCAATGCCCAAGTGAAACCCCATCGACAGGAACGCATTCGCCAGCTCCTCGTCGCCGAGGAACGAATGCACGACGCCCCGGTGTGTGTCGCCCGCATCGTTCAGAACCGCAAGCAGGTCGGTCGTCGATTCCCGGTTGTGCAAACAGACGGGGAGATTCCGCTCGATCGCGAGTTTAAGCTGCTTTCGAAACGCATCCCGCTGCTGCGGACGCGGCGAAAGATCACGGTAGTAGTCGAGGCCGATCTCGCCGATTCCCACAACGAGAGCATCTCCCGCCAGCGCCGTGAGTTCATCAAGAGCGCATTCGTCGAGCGACTTTGCGTCGTGCGGATGCACCCCGACCGTGGCCCACATGTTGCGGTATCGATGAGCCAGACGGACGGCGTCACGGCTGGAGGCAACCGATGCGCCGATCGTCACCACGCCGAGGTCCGCGTCCGCGCACCGTGCGACCACAGCGGCGCGATCCTTGTCGAAGGCTCGATCGTCGAGGTGGGCATGGGTATCGATCCATTTCATGATTCCAACTCCTTGAGGAGGCGTGGGAGAGCATCGATGACGTCCGACGGCGTCAGCGCGCGCTCCGAAGCCTCGGCCGCCCATCGGTCCGCAGCCAGCCCGTGAATGTAGGCCGACGCCACCGCCGCATCGGCGACGTGGCTCCCTCCCGCGATCAACCCGGCGAGCAGTCCCGTCAGGACATCGCCGGATCCGCCGGTCGCCAGTCCCGTGTTTCCGGTGGGATTGACGCACAGGGGTCGCCCGTGGGCGCCGATCAGGGTCGGGCGTCCCTTGAGCACGAGCGTCGGGGACCCCCGTCCCACGAACGTTCTCACGAACTCCATTCGGTTCGCGTCGACGTCGCGCGCCGAGCCGCCGACGAGGGCCGCGAACTCGCCCGGGTGCGGGGTCAAGACCGCGCGATCGGCTAGTCCCGTCAAGAGATCGACGTGCCCAACGAGAGCGTGGATCGCGTCAGCATCGATCACGAGGCTGCCCTCGTAGGTTTCGATGAGGCGTCGAACCGTTTGCATCGTCTCCGGATTGCGGGACAGCCCGGGCCCGATGGCCAGCACGTCAGCGCTCTTCAGCGCCGACATCAAGCCCTCCGTCAGGCTGTCGGCAACCAGCCGCCCCTCGCGATCCGGCAGAAGCACGGTCAGCGCCTCGGGGACCGCGGATTGCACAACCTGCCCGATCGATGCAGGGAGGGCGACAGTCACGAGCCCCGCGCCGGCGCGAAGCGCCCCGCGGGCGCACAGAATGGCCGCTCCCGTCATGCCTTGCGATCCGACCACCGCGAGAACGCTGCCGAATGTGCCCTTGTGCCCCGCCGGCGGCCGCGGCGGCAGCAGCGCCGCGATTTCCTCGATGCGCGGGACGTACCCCGTCGGAACGACACTCGCCAGGACATGTTCCGGGTAGTCCACTCCCACGATCCGGACGTCGCCGCAGCGAGCAGCGGCCGGGTACAGCCAGTGGGCCGGCTTGTAGAACGCCATCGCCAACGTCACGTCGGCCCGGATCGAGACGCCCGGCACCACCCCAGTGTCCGACGCGAGCCCGGACGGAAGATCGAGACTGACGACAGGCATCGACAGGTCTTGGAGGTGGCCGACGAGTTCGGCGGCGTCGCCGGCAAGCGGTCGCGATAGCCCGCTGCCGAACAGCCCGTCGATCACGCAGCCTGCATCGGAGGTCGCCGCCTGCAGCTCGGACCCATCGCCGTTCAGGATGTCGATGTCCGCTCCGAGACCAACAAGGCGCTCGGCCATCTCGCGGGTGGACGCACCGCACGCATCGATCTCTCGCGAGGCAAACGTTCGGACAGGAATCCCGGCACGATGAAGGATTCGGGCGACAACGAACGCGTCGCCGCCGTTACCGCCCGCCCCCGCCAACACGACAGCGGACTCGGGATGAAGATTCTCCAGGATCCACTCTGCGGCGTGGGTCCCGGCGGACTCCATCAGGTGGCCGTCCGGCGTGCCGGCCGCGACGGACGCCTCATCCAGCCTCCGCTGCTGCGCCGCCGTCAGGATCCACGCTCGATCGGGAGCCATCCGTCGATCACCCATCCCCTTCCGCCAGTTGCAGGCATCGGAGAACGTCGTCGGCCGCATCGGCGACCGTTTGACCCGTCATTCGGATCCAATGCACGTCGTCCTCCCGCCGAAACCAGCTCATCTGACGCCGCACAAGCTGCCATGTCCGATTCGACACGGCATGCACGTACTCATCGGAACTCATCCGTCCTTCCAGCGCCTCGACCGCTTCGGGAACGCCGACCGTGCGGAAGGCTTGCACATCCGGGGACAGCCCTCGGGCGCGCAACGCGCGGATCTCCTCGAGCACGCCTCGCTCGAGCATCCGCCGGACGCGCACTTCGATCAAGGCGCGATGCTCGGCACGATCTCGCCGCAACCCCACCACTCGAAACGTCTCGTGCAGCGGCTCGGCGTCGGACTGCCAATCGGTCATTCTCCTGCCCGTCGTTCGAAACACCTCGAGAGCGCGGACGATGCGTAGCCTGTCGTTCTTGTGAATCCTCTCGGCGGCCGCGGGGTCAACGGATGCAAGTTCCTCGTGCAGTGCGTCCAGCGGCCGCGTCTCCATTTCGGAGCGGAGGGCGTGGTTCTTCTCCGGCCCCTCGAAGAGGCCACGAAGGATCGCCCCCAGATAGAGGGTCCCCCCGCCGACGATCAGCGGGAGCCGGTTTCTGCCGCGGATTTCGGGAAGCAAGCGACTGACATCGCCGCGGAACGACATCGCATCGTAGCTCCCGTCGATCGGAACGCAGTCCAAGAGGTGATGAGGGATTCCGCCGCGTTCCTCGATCGACGGTTTGTCGGTGACGATGTCCAATCCAACGAAGAAGGCGCGGGAGTCCGCCGAGATGATCTCGCCGTTCAATCGGCGCGCAAGTTCGACCGCCACCGCCGTCTTTCCCGTCGCCGTGGGCCCAAGGACGACAAGCACCGGAGCTCGGGCATCCTGCGGCCCGTCCATGCTAGTCCTCGGCCAGCAAGAGCTCGCGGAACCTCTTGAGTTCGGCCCTGCGAGACGGGTGCTTCAGCTTCTCGATCGCCTTGATCTCGATCTGGCGGACGCGCTCTCGCGTGATGTTGAACTTGAGCGAGACATCCTTGAGCGTGCGCGGGTGTCCGTCTTCGAGCCCGTAGCGGAGCTTGAGAATCTCCCGCTCCCGCTCGTCCAGCTGATCGAGCGCGCGCGACAGCTGCTCCTTCAGGAACATTCGGAACGTCTCCTTGGTCGGCGACGGGGAGGACGGATCCTCGATGAAATCCCCGAGCGTGTCCTCGTCCTCTTCTCCGAACGGCCTCTCCAAAGATGCCGTGTATTGCGAGACGGATTCGACCTTCTTGATCTTGTCGATCGACATCCCCGTCAACTCGGACAGGTCCTCGAGCGTCGGGGCCGATCCGTGCGATTGGATGTACTCCCGCTTCACGCGGTTGAGTTCCCGGACGGTCTCGATCATGTGAACGGGGACACGGATCGTTCGCGACTGGTCGGCAATCGCGCGGGTGATCGCCTGTCGAATCCACCAGGTGGCGTACGTCGAGAATTTGTACCCGCGGGTGAAGTCGAACTTCTCCACCGCCTTCATCAGTCCCATGTTCCCCTCTTGAATCAGATCGAGGAACGACAGGCCCCGGTTCATGTACCGTTTGGCGATCGAGACGACCAAGCGCAGGTTGGAGATCGTGAGCCGGTCGCGGGCTTCCGTCCCAACGGCAGCCAACGATTCCAATTCGGTGCGGTCCGTCGTCTTCGGGAGCTCGTCGCCGAGCTTCTCCTCGAACGCGGACGAGATCATCAACTCCGCCGCCGCGTCGCCCTTCTCGGCCAGATCCTCGCATTGCTTGCGTTCGACATCCGAGAGATCCTTGTCCTTCCTGAGCTTGGCAGCCGCTTCTTTGCCGATGATTACTGCGATCGACAACTCGGCGTACGCGCCCATCTCCATCGCTTTGGCAAGTTCGACTTCCCCTTCTTTGGTCAGCAAGGGGACCTTCCCGATCTCCCGCAGATACGTCTTGACCGGGTCTTCTCGACGTGCGTTCGCTTTCCCGTTGATCCAGTCTTGGCGTGCACGCGAGGATGCGCGCGATTGAGGCTTGGTTTCTTCGAGCGAGTCGTCGTCGGGCTCGTCGTCCTCCATCAGATCCTCTGGATCCGTCAGATCGTCGTCCTCCGACGAGTCGCCGGATTCGGCGTCTGCATCGTCGTCTTGATCTTTCCCCTGAGCTGGAGTCTCTTCCACGGTTTTCTCGTCGAGCTCGTCTTCACGAATCTCGGAGACAGGCTCGTCCTTAAGAGGTTTCACTTTCGTGTTCTTCTTGCTGCTTGTCTTGCTCATGGATTCCCCTCCGCTCTTGCTTCCAGGCTACGCGTAGCTCTTCCTTCTCTTTCACAAGCTCTTCCCATCGCGCCCAATCCTCGGCTTCGCCACACGCTTCGATCTCACGATCGAGCTCGGCCAGTCGCTTCTCGATCGCCGGCAAGCGCCCCATCCAACGTCGAGCATCCGCGACCGCCTGGTCGACGTCGATCTCGAGCGGGGCCAATGCGTAAAAGCTTGCACGACGCCCCCCCTCTTCGTCCAGGTCATCCATCAACTCGGACAGATCGGTCGTCCCCTTCGCCAACCGTTCAGCGATCGGTCGGTTGACCGGAGAGAAGTCGTCCGCGGAGAGGTGAGACGCGATGTTGTCCCACGCGACATCTCCCCGCAGAACCAGGGCCAGGATGTGTTCCTCGACGCCCCAGTGCTCCACGATATCTTGCGGTGAGGCCTCGTCGTCGTCTCGTGCCCGAGGGCGGCGGGGCAACTCGCGGCGGACGGATTCGATCGACAGATCGAGCAACTCGGCGATCTTCCGCTCGATCTCCTCGCGCAGCGCCGAGCTGCGGATCTCGCTGTAGAACCCGCGAGCGTCCTCCAGCAACTGCTCCTTCCCACGGATCGTCGTCACGTCGTGCCTCGCACGAAGCGACGCGATGAGAAACTCGTGGAACGGAAGGGCCGCATCCAGGAGTTCCTGCATCGCATCCCCCCCGTGGGCGCGCACGAATCCGTCGGGATCGTCACCCGGAGGCAGTTGCGCCACGCGCACGCTGAGTCCGACGTTGCGAAGGATCTGCATGCCTCTCAGCGATGCGGCACTACCGGCCGCGTCCTGGTCGTAGGCGATGATCACGTCGTCGACGAATCGCTTGAGCAGTTCAGCTTGCCCTTGCGTCAGCGACGTCCCCATGCTTCCTACGGCGTGGAGGATGCCGGCCTGGTGAAGCGACAGAACATCCGTGTACCCCTCGACCAGCACCGCCGTTCGCATCTGCGACATCCTCTCCCTCGCCCACGAGATGCCGTACATCAGCCGGCCTTTGTCGAACAGCGGGGTCTGAGAGGAATTCAAGTACTTCGGGTCCCCCTCGAACGCCCTCCCCCCGAAACCCACCGGGCGCCCCGACAGGTCCAGAATGGGGAAGATGACGCGATCGCGGAATCGGTCGTAGGTCCCCTTGTCGCCCTGAACGAGCAAGCCGAGCTTGAGCAAGGTGGACTCGCCATGTTTCGCGAACGTCCGCTTGACGTTGTCCCATCCGGGCAGCGCGTATCCGAGCCCGTATGTCATCCAGCAGGATTCCGGGTAGCCTCGGTCGATCAGGTAGTCCCGCGCCTTCTTGCCGGCAGGCGATCGCAGATTCCGGACGAACGCGTTGGCCACGTCGGCCATCACGCCACGTAGGACATCCCGCGCGCCGTCATCGGCGGCATCGAACGACAATCCGACTTCCTCGGCCAGCCTTCGGACAGCGTCGATGAACGACAGCCGCTCGATCTTCATCACGAAGGCAATGACGTCGCCGCCCTCTCCGCATCCGAAGCAATGCCACAAGCCCTTCTCGGCGCTGACCGTCATCGACGGCGTGTCGTCCTTGTGGAACGGGCACTTCCCTTTGAAACCGGAGCCGGATTTGGTCAGCGCGACGTAGCGGGAAATGACCGAGACGATGTCCAGTCTGGCCTTGATCTCCTTCACATCAGCGCGTTGGCCCGGCATGGATCACCTCAGCATTCGCAGGTACGGATTTGTTCGACGCTCGTCCTCCAGCGTCGTCGTCTCGCCATGTCCCGGATAGACAGCGAAGTCACCCGGCAGATCCCGCAGCCGTCGGAGCGAATCCGTCATCATGGACTCCGATCCGCCCGGCAAGTCGGTTCGCCCGATCGACCCGGCGAACAGAACGTCGCCGACGAACAGACACTCATCGACCTGCAGGACGACGCTGCCCGGGGAGTGGCCGGGGAGATGCAGGACCCCTACGCCGGGGAGGACCTCGTCTCCCTCCGACACGTACCGGTCGATCGGCCCGTGACGGGGGAAGAACTCGTCGACAAAGGGAAGGTCATCGTGGTGCATCACGATCTCCGACGCGCCGATCGCCCATGCCCCTCCGACGTGATCGAAATGGCCGTGGGTCAGGACGACGACGTCGATCGATCGGTCACCGATCAGCGATCGCAGAGCGGCCGAATCCTCGGCCGGATCGACAAGCAAGGTCGATGATTGCCGTTTGATGAGGTAGCAGTTGGTCCCCAATGGACCTAGACAAGCCGACGTTACACGCATGCACACTCCTTATGCCCGAGCGACCGTTACGGCAACGACGGATTGAGTCCCTCCGTCCTTCAGCGTCCGAGCACACTCTTCCACGGTCGCTCCAGTCGTGTAGATGTCATCCACAAGAAGTACGTGTTCTTGCGTAGATGGTAGCCGTCGGAAGGCGCCTCGCAAGTTGCGGCCTCGCTCGACCGCCGACAGGCGGCTCTGCAGCGGTGTCGAACGCGCCTTGCGGAGGGTTCTGACCAAGGGCAGGTCCAGCTTCCGGGCAATCCCGCGCGCCAGCACTTCGGCGTGGTTGAATCCACGGCGGAGGCGGTCGCGTCGGGTCATGGGAACGTACGTGACCGCGTCGACGTTCCGATCGAGCCCGACGGCGATCAGGAGTTCCGCCATCCGTGCCCCGAGCCATCGGCCAACGGCAATCTCACGTTCGAACTTGAGTGCGCGAACAAGTTCGCCCCACTGGCCTCGATACGGACCTAGCGAGAAGATACGGTCAGCGAAGTGATGGCGAGTTCCGCACCGTAGGCACAGGTCGATCGACGCGTCCTCGACGGCCTCACCGCAACGCCGGCAACGAGGAGCCGGGAGAGAGGGGAGTGCCTCCGCGCACCTGGAGCAGACGACCTCCAAACTCGGCAACTCGCGGGAGCACAGCACACATCGCGGGGGGAAAGCGACGGCCGCCGCGGTCGCCGACAGCCGTCGTCCCGCACTCAGTAGGCGGCTAAAGCGCAAGCGCCACACGGAGCAATTGGTTGGTGTATCCCCACTCGTTGTCGTAGAACGCCATGACTTTCAAGAATCGCCCGTCCACGACCTTGGTCGTCGTCAGATCGACCACGCTGGGACGATCGTCCCCGATGACGTCGGAGGACACCATCGGGTCGTCACTCACCCCGAGGATCCCGGACAGCTTCTCTTCGGCGTAGCGGCGGAACAGGTCGTTGACCTCTTCGGCCGTGGCATTCTTCGCCAACTCGACGGTGACGTCGCTGACCGATCCGGTGGCGACCGGCACGCGGTAGGCCACTCCGTCCATCTTTCCGGCAAGCGACGGGAGGATCTTCGTCGTTGCGTTCGCGGCGCCGGTCGTCGTCGGAACGATGTTGATGGCGGCGGCTCGAGCGCGAGATGGCTTCGAGTGTGGCGTATCGACGAGCCGTTGGTCGCCGGTGTATCCGTGAATCGTCGCCAGCAGCGCGTGGGCGACCCCAATCTCCTTCTCGAGAATGTACATGACGGGGACGAACGAGTTCGTCGTGCACGATGCAGCCGACACGATCTTCATGCTGGGCTCGATCGTGTCGTGGTTCACGCCGTAGACGATCTGAGGAATCCCGTCTCCCTTCGGCGGGGCCGAGAGCAAGACGCGCTTGGCGCCGCCCTGAAGGTGAAGACTCGCCTTGTCGGGCGACAGGAAGACGCCCGTCGACTCGACGACGAGATCGATCCCCATCTCCCCCCACGGAATCTTGTTCGGCTCCCGCTCGGCAAGCAGTTGGACAACCTTCCCGTCGACTTCCAGTCCGCCATCCACTTCTCGCACGACGCGATCGTATCGCCCATGGATGGAATCCCTTGACAGCAAGTAACGCGCCATATCCAGCGTGAAGAATGGGTCGTTGATTGCGACGATTTCCAACTCCGGATTGCCGAACGCCAATCGGAAGAACACGCGTCCGATCCGTCCGAATCCGTTGATTGCTACCCTCTTCATGGTCGATGCCTCCTCTAGGTTCCTGTCTCTCTGACCATTTCGACAAAGTATGCGTGCACACGCGTGTCCTCCGTGAGTTCCGGATGGAAACTGGCCACGAGAATGTTCCCTTGCCTGGCCATCACGCAATTCCCCTTGTAGCTCGCCATCGGATGCACGTCGGGACCCTGTCGCGTGATGTACGGTGCACGAATGAACACGGCGGGGACGTCGGGGCCGATGCTTTCGATGTCGAGCACCGTCTCGAAGCTGTCCACTTGCCTTCCCGTAGCGTTTCGCGACACCGTGATGTCGATCGCTTCGATGTATCCGGCTTTGCGCCCTTCGACGCCGGTCGCAAGCAGGATCATCCCGGCGCAGGTCCCGAACATAGGGAATCCCTGCCCGGCCAGCTGCTTCAGATGCTGGAGGAATTCGACGTCCGCGAGAAGCGAGATAGCCGTCGACTCCCCTCCCGGAAGGATCAGTCCCGACAGTCCGTCCAGATCCTTCTCCGACTTGACGGAGCGCGACACGACGTCCAGCCGACCGAGGCTTGCGACGTGCTCGCGCACAGCTCCCTGAAGCGCCAACACGCCAACGATCATGTCCCTCGCGTCTGCATCAGTTCGTGCTCGGGGATCTCTTCGATGGCGATTCCCGACATGGCCTCGCCGAGCCCGGCGGATACAGCAGCGACCTTCTCGGGATCCCGGAAGTGCGTCGTGGCTTCGACGATCGCGCGGGCACGTCTCGCCGGGTCGCCTGACTTGAACACCCCGCTGCCCACGAAGATGCCGTCGCAGCCCAACTGCATCATCAGGGCGGCGTCCGCAGGCGTCGCGATTCCGCCGGCGGCGAAGTTGACGACCGGAAGTCGTCCCAGTTCGCGAATCGCTCGCAGCATCTCGTACGGAGCGCTCAGGTTCTTGGCCACCGTCATCAGCTCCTGTTCCGGAGCGGCAAGCACGTCGCGGATCTGCTCGTTCATGATCCGCATGTGCCGAACGGCCTCGATGACGTTTCCGGTTCCCGGTTCTCCCTTGGTGCGAATCATGGCGGCGCCTTCGGCCAGCCGCCGGCAAGCCTCACCCAGATTGCGGGCCCCGCAAACGAAGGGGACGGTGAAGTCCCACTTGTTCACGTGATAGTCGGGGTCGGCAGGGGTCAGGACCTCCGATTCGTCGATGTAGTCCACGCCGAGAGATTCGAGGACCTGCGCCTCCACGAAGTGGCCGATCCGCACCTTGGCCATGACCGGGATCGTCACCGCATCCATGATCTCTCGAACCCTTTTCGGATCCGCCATGCGAGCGACGCCACCGTGTGCCCGGATGTCCGCGGGCACCCGCTCCAACGCCATGACGGCAACGGCCCCTGCGTCTTCTGCGATCTTGGCCTGCTCGGCGGTCGTGACATCCATGATCACACCGCCCTTGAGCATCTCAGCGAGGCCGCTCTTGACGCGATACGTTCCCTTCTTCTCCATCGAGCTCACCCCTAGTCCTGCAGCGATTCGTCGCGATTATACCGAGCGGTTCGGCGAGGCGAAAGGGAGAAAACGCCATGTCAACAGCTGTAGGACTCAGTCGCTGCATTCACGCTTCCGCGTATCCGCCCAATTGAGTTTCTCGTTGAGTACGCGGAAAAATGGGGGAGAATCCGCCAGTCGGATGAGGTACGTGGGAATCCGGGCCCGACGGATCGCGACGTCCGCACCGGAGTCGAGCTCGCAGACGAAGTCCCCATCGGCGAATAGGCGAACCCTGGTTCGCGTCGTCACGTGGATCACCTCGTCGGGTGGGAAGATGACGGGACGCAGACCCAGTTTGTGGGCGGCAAGCGGCGTGGCCAGGATGCACGCAGCAGGGGGAACGATGACGGGACCGCCCGCGGACAGACTGTACGCCGTCGACCCGGTGGCTGTGGAGAGGATCATGCCGTCCCCGGGGAACGCGGACACGATGCCGTCCCCCCACGCCAGTTCGATCTCGCAGAACGGAGACTCCTTGACCCCGGTGATCACGAGATCGTTGAGGATCGACCCCTCGGAGTCGGCCGCGGTGTACGACAGCCTCATTCTCTCCTCGATCGTGTACTGGTCGTCCGACAGCTTCTCCAGGATCCCGGGCAGATCATCGATCGTCGCTTGGGTGAGGAAGCCGAGGCTTCCCAGATTAATCCCGAGAATCGGGATTGCCGTCCGAGAGAAGAGATCGGCGGCCCGAAGCACCGTGCCGTCGCCTCCCAGCGCGAGCACCACGGCATTTTCGTCGTCGCGAACCGCCGGCTCGCTGACCGGCACGGTTTCGACGCTGTGCTCCTGGCACCACACCTTAAGATCGGCCAACGCTCTCAACGTGTCCGGCTTGGACGTGTTGGCGACCAGGTAGATTCGTCCCAGATTCATGTCGGCATGGTAGCGAGCCGGATCGACGGCATCAAGGCGCTTTGCGCCCGACGTACTTCCATCGGCAGACGACGCGTTCCAGGATCTCAATCACTACATAGAGGATCAATCCAAGAACAGCCATCGCAAGAATCCCGGCGAACGCTTGTGGAGGGCTGTACAGCATGTTTGTCTTGATGAACGATCCCAGTCCTCCGCGAGATACGTTGATGGTGCCCGAGATCTCGGCGATGTAGAGAAAGGCCATGCCGAGCCCGACGCTGACGCGAAGGCTGGTGAGGATCGCCGGAAGCGTCGCCGGAAGGATGACGTGCCGGTAGATCTGCCATCGCGATCCGCCGGCCGACAGGACGCTCGTGATGTGCTCGGGCTCGATCTGCTTGGCGGCACCGCGTGCGGAGACGAGCAACTGAAAGAACAGCGCGATCGCGACGATCGCAACCTTGACCGGATTCCCGATCCCAAAGACGAGGAATAAGAGCAGGATGAACGCCACCTGTGGAATCGGATAGATGAGGTAGATCATCGGGGAGATCAGCTGATCGAGTTTGCGTTCGTGGCCGATAAGCAGACCCAACGGAAATCCTATGACGAAGGCAATCAGAATGGCGACGACCAGCCGTGCCGCACTGATCCAGAAATTGGTGAGGAGCATCGGTCCGAGACGGAACACTTCACGGATCGCGACGACAGGGTCCGGCAAGAAGGCTCGTCCCTTGACCGCTTCGACGATCACGCTCGCCGCCTCCCAGGCCCCGATGACGATGGCGAGGCTCAAGACATACATCAAGATGTGACGAACGACCGCGCGATCCGCAAGACTCGTTCGAAGCCTTCGTCCCAGCCCCGGTCCGCCGCTCATGTCTCCAGCGCTCCCCGAAGCTCGGCCACGATATCTCGAAATGCGTCCGCAGACCGATACGTCCGGTCGCCCATGTCGGGATTCTCCACGATCCGCTTGATCCGCGCGGGACGTTCCGTAAGAACGACAATGCGCTGACCCAGAAACGCGGCTTCTTCGATGTCGTGCGTAACGAGCACCAACGCGAATCCGTGCCGCTGCCACAGCTCCAGGAACAGGTCCTGAATCCGTTCCTTCGTCAGCGTGTCCAGCGAGGCCAGCGGCTCGTCCATCAGCATGACGGACGGCGACGTCGAAAGCGCCCGCGCGATCCCGACCCGTCGCTTCATCCCCTCAGAGAGCTCGGACGGGAACCGGTGCTTGACCGTTCCGAGCCCCAGCCCGTCCAGGACCGCGTCGGCCGTGCGCTTGGGGTACTGCCCAGTGAGACGCAAGCTGAGGTTGGCGTTCTGGAGAACCGTTTTCCAGGGAAGGAGCCCCGCGTTCTGAAGAATCAGCGCGACCTCTCTGCGGGGGCCATGCACCGCGGCCCCGTCCATCTCGATCGTTCCCTCTCTGGCCGGATACAGGCCAGCGATCGCGAACAGCAGGGTCGTTTTGCCGCATCCCGACGGTCCGATCAGGGCCAGGCTCTCTCCTCGTCCGACGGCGAGAGAAACATCATCAACGGCCCGGACAGTCTGGCTGCCCGTTCCGTATTCGACGACGACGTTGCGGATGGTAATCATGGAAGGAACTGCCAGTCGACAAACCCATCGAAGTCGGGTGTGGTCCCGTACAGGTACCCCTTCTTCACGATCCACTCGGCAATTGCATCGTATTCCTCATGACTGAGTTCTCCCAGCCGCTCGAATGTCGGAATCGGGATCGCGTCGAGCACGTCTTGGCCGATGAGATCGAGGTTGGCGGCCTGGAAGAAGAGGGACACGGCAACCTCCAATCCGGTCGCCACCAACTCATCCCGCGGCGTCTGGTTGAGTCGCGCGACCGCCTCATCGTAGGCATCCAGGAATGCCGTCACAACTTCCGGG
>CAZXQL010000020.1:0-18712 GCA_964643395.1 uncultured Thermotogae bacterium | reverse complement strand
TCGCAGTCTCACCGCTCGAACTCCACGACAAGCTCCTTCTTCTGCTCACAGGGCCGCTCTCGGAGAGTTGCTGACTGGGGACGAGCCCTTAGACTGCGTGCTCCCAAGGACGCACGGACGGCTTGACGATCCCCAACGACCTCGCCGAGATGTGCGCGGGAAAGGAAGGATCGTGCTGGATGCGCCTCAGTTTACGTGGGCGTCGTCCATCCACAACAGATCGAAGACATCGCCGACGTGGAGAGGAACGCTGTCTGCTCCCATCACCCGCCCGCCCGCGTCGTAGATCGGACGGACGGAGTCTTTGCCGAGCACGGTGCCGTCCCGTCCGATGACGACCAGCCAATCCGTCCCCGGCCGATAGGCGCGGACGAGATCCATGTCCGCCTCAATCAGCGGAAGGACGATGTCGCCGAAGCGTACGGCGTCGCACGCGGGAGATTCGGGCCACGTTGAGATGACGAGAATCTGAACGTCGCGCTCGTCGAACTGCTCGGCAAGATCGCGCAAGCGATCGTCCGGGAAGCAGCCCGTGCAAACGGTGTGCCCATTGGCATCCTCACTCGGAGTGAAGTACAGAAGAACCGGCTTTCCCAACAGGGATTTCGACGAGAACGGCTCTCCTTGCAATGACGTGACGGCAAATGCCGGAGCCGGCTCGCCTACGATCACGGATGGAAGGGGTTCGGCTTGCACCTGCGCTTCCGACACCTGGACGTACCGGCCATCGGGAGAAACCTGATCGATGGCGTAGGTGACGCCGCCCAGCTGGAACTGACCGGCGTCGGAGAACGGCATCTGAGGAGCGAACTGCTCGACGATGGAGTAGTCCAACGCCGGCTCACCGTCTCCGTCTGCATCGATGATCACCAGGAGCTCGTCCAGGTCGTCGAACAGCCCGTCGGTGTTCATATCGCCGAGCCAAATCGCTGTCGGTGTCTGCTCCACCAGCAGGAACCCTTCCCTCAGGCAGCAACTGCCGACGAACAGGCTCCACTCGCTTGCGGATCGAAGTGCTGTGACGCGCAAGATGTACGGGGCTTCGTAGAACTCGCCGTTCCATGTGTAGGAGACCTGAAGCGTTCGGATCCACGAATAGACGTTGAACGAGTAACGGTAGGTCGCGTCCGGTACTCCGTCGTCGATGAGGCTCTCGTTGTTGTTGTCGTCGATCCACAAGCGGGGATTGTCGCCACCTTCGAATGCCAGCGAGATGATGGGATCCTACCCGTTCCCAAGCGTCACCGAACCAAACAGCGTGGATTCGGCTGCCGGAAACCGGAGTCCCTCCTCACTCGGTGTGGACGACAAGACGATCTCAGGCGCCGCACCCATCGCCGACGGCCAAGGCCGGAGGCCTCCAAGCACGGTTTCCGCAGTCCTCCCCACGGTTGAGATGACGCAGAGGGCAACCAGCAGGATCACAACGAGAGCGCTTCGCATGACGACCTCCTCGTTCGCGAGTTCGCGGTCAATCCATGTTCGTAGTATACAGCCAATGTGAGGATAGGACGAACTCCTCAGAAAGGTGACGCGACTGCGATCGTGCTACGGTGCCTCGACGAGTGTGCCATCGGGCAGCACGCGAGTATCTAGACACTACGAATCAGAATCACGTGGAAAGGGTATTGAAATCTAGGTCACAGGATATTACAGTAGGGTGCCACTCAATAGGGGGTTAGCGTGAAGAAGGCCCTGATACCTGCCATAGCGTGCGCATTGATCCTGGGAATCAGGCCAAGTTCGTTCGCCTGCATCCGCCTCATGTCAGGTATCCATGTCCGATAGCTGCATGTGGTCTGAGGCCAAGAACGCGAAACCTGGCGAGTGGAGGCAGCGCTGATCTGCCCGATCTTCAAGTCCGCGTGAAGCACTCGGACTTGGAGTCCGGTCCTGGAACCCGGCGACGCAACCGCCCGGACCCAGAACAGGCAGCTCCTTGAGCCTAGGTGCCGGCTCAGCATGAACGAGCCGGCACCCTACCCCAATGCGGGCTCCCGGACTACTCCAGTAGGATCCGAACCTCGTAGTGAACGTTGTTGCCGATGTGCGACGGCGGATCGGTGGACTGTCAGGAAACGTATGACGCGCTCTATCCGACATTCCAGCAAGGGCATGTGAATGTTGTGAACACGGGGCATTGGCACGCGTACCAGGTGGCCGAATTCGGAGACATCGCGCAGATCGCCGGTGGGACAGCCAGCGGCGGAGGACCGGATATCGTCTACAGCCTGTTCGACATCGATGGGAACACGATGAGGATCGAAACCAAGCTAGGAAGTGGCGAGCCTATCGACGTCGTCGAAGTGGAGCATTGACCCGCACACCCGGCCCTGTCGAGTTGCCGGATTCTCTTCGAAGCATACGTAACGGGTTCCGATCTCTGGCACGCTCGCGTTCAGGCCGCTAGAAGAGCAAGTCGACCATGAGCTTGCCAAGAGCAACAAGCCCGAGGATGGCCCCGCCAATGAACAGACCCCTTTTCCATAGGTGCTGCGTGTACGCCGCATCGCCCGCGATGCGTGCGTCTTCGGACACGAGGTCGCGGAGGTACGCCCATCGCTCGCCCTTCGCAAGCTCCTCGTCCATCTGCAATACCAGAGGGTCGTCGAATTGAGAGACGTAGTAGACATACATCACCTTGTTCACAGGGTCGACGATGTTGGAGTATGGAGTGTAGACAGTCCCTCCCGTTCGACGAACCTGCCGAAGGATTTCAGTGAACGTGGCCATGCTGATCTCGCCAGCATCTGACGCCTGGCCGAGCAAGCGCATCGCTGTTTCGTATCTCGGACACGGGTAGACCTCGAAGTGGATTTCGGGGTACAGCCTGTTGAAGTTCGTCTGAACCAGATACCCATCTCCTGGATCCTTGCGGACGACGAAGAGCTCACCATCCTTCCCGGGCCCGATCACCGCAGCATCGCCGGAGGCGTCCGAGACGAAGATCTGAAACCACATCTGCCCCCAGTCGTATTGTTCCGCCAACGCCACGGCATCATCGACGGTCGCGCAGGTCCGTAACAGGTTGCCCCAGAACCAGTCCTTCTCCGGATCCAGCGGGCGATCGGGAGACGGATGGAGTTTGATGTCGGGGATGGCTGTGGAATCGAAGCTCAGCCCTTGATCATTGGTCCCACCCTGGAAGCTTAAGCCGGTTCCGTTCCAGAACCACCCGAGCGCAATGCAGCCGTAGCCGTCTCCAAAGGTGGGCGAATGGGCCGGATAGAACCACACAACGGCGTCCTGGGGGCCGCCACCCAAGGGATGAGTCCAATCCGCGTCCTCGCTGTTTCCGAATAGGACGCGCCCATTGATCGAGGCAGCGAAGTTCGTGCACGGAAGTGCCATCCGTGGGACTATGGCCAGCGTCAAGAAGAGCACAACGGGAATCAGAAACCTACGTGACGGGTTCACGATCTGACCTCCTGTCGAGGTGTTTCACCAAAGGCCCAGAATACAAAGAATGCAAGGCTTCATCCACGACCTTCGGCTGCCAAGACCCAAGCTTGCCGACGAGCCATGCAGTTCTATCGAGATCCCTCATCGACCCGCCGAACTCGATTACTTGGCCCGGTATCCTCTTCGCGGCTGCCTCCAGCACCTCCGTGGCGTGACAGACTGCGCGAATCCACACAGAATCTACACGTCTGAAGCGGCACGCGAGCTCCGCCTCCGCATAAGTAGTGTACCTCGACTGACAAAGGAGGCGACTGAGATGCTCAGCAACAACGTTGGCAGTGTCCCGGTACTCGAGCTGCTCCTTCAGCAACAGCTTCTGCTTCTGTCCTTGAAGCAAGATCCAAAGCGCGAAGAGCAGAAGGCGATCGTCCGCGGCGTTCCCTGGCTGCGTGAGCCGCTGAGCAAGGCGAACGCCGAGCCGAGCAAGGAGCCGCCGGAGGTGGGCTCATGGACATGCCCGCGGTGCCGATCGCATCGATGCATGCGCGTGAATCCGGGCAACGCACGTGATCCCGTCTACTGCTGCTCCGTCTGCGGCTACACGTTCCATAAGACCTCGGCGACTGCTCGCGAATGAGAGGGGAGCAGTCGCTTCGAGTTCGGCTCAACCGAACTCGTTCCCGAAGGGGGGTCCGAGACGAAGGCAAGAGATGACCTCGAGTTCAGCAGAGCTCTCGAGGCGGAAAGGGGGTACGGGCCGTACCACACGCACCACTTAGGCCCGTGCCCGCGCTCTTCTCCCTGGGGCCCGTACGCGCCGACCAGCCACTAGCTTGAGAACTCCGCCACGAGCTCCTTGCCCTGCCCGTAGGGTTCGCCGGTGTAACCTCCCCATCGGCCGGTGATCGTGAATCCCGCGGAACGAATGAGGGTGAGGAACTCGTCGGGGTAGAAGCAGCGCATCGGAATGGGCAGGACGGACTCCTCCAGCATCTCCTCGCCCTGCCAGCGGCGGTAGATCAGCTCGGGATAGACCACCAACGGCGTCTCAGTCAGTCTTCGGCGGGCGTCATGGCACGTGATCCGCTCGGCGTCACGTTCAACGGTCCATGCTAGGTTCTCTTCGTCCGTAACCCAGCTTCGTACAAGTTTGTCACGCGGCCGGTTGGGACGAAACACGTTCAGGATGCAGCGGCCATCCGGTGCCAGATGATCGCGGATGCAGTGGAACAGGCCGTCCAGCTGCGCGTCCGTCTCAAGGTTCTGAATCACCCGGAACGGCGAGATGATCAAGTCGAATGAAGATCCGAGCTCAAAGGCCGTGATATCACCGTGCTCGACGACGATGCGATCCGCCCCGAGTCCGGTGTTTGCGATCTTCCTGCGGCACAGATCGAGCATCGCGTCGGACAGATCGAGGCCGTGCAGAAAGCCGCATGCCTGGGCTAGCGGGATCGATACCCTGCCGGTCCCGCATCCGAGCTCGAGGACGCGGGCCTCCGGCCCCGGCAATCGCCCGATATAGAACGGAACGTCGGCCGGCGCGTTGGGATTCAGGTCATAGTACCGGGCGGCTTCCGCGCGAAGATCGAGGGGCATCGCAACCTCCTTGGATGCTACTATACGCTCTCGGGACCCCGTGGGGCGATCGCGTACAATCCGTTGGCCGCTGACGGCGAGAACGCTAGAGTCTTGGCTGTGATCTGTGACGGCAAGGGGGATGAGATGGAATTCGAGGACGAGAGGTTCCAATCTACCGAGGAGAGGAAAGGCAGGCTCTCTCCGTGGCGTCTCGTGGGACAGGTCGTGGTCGCGCTGCTGTCGACAGGAATCGGTTACATCGGGGGCGTGGTCAGCGGCGGCAGCTATGGAGGCAATTTCGTGCCCGACTTCTCGTTCCTCGGAATGCCCGGCTATGAGGGAAGCGCCGTGATGGCGGGCGTGGTCACGGGTGGGACGATCCTTCTTGTTGCCGTGCTCTCGTTCTGGCTGTTGCGAAGGTGGAGTACGTCCGCCATGGCTATCATCGGCGCCTACATCGGAATCCTGGCCGGCGCGCCCCTGTTCTTCCCGATCATCGCGCCGTCGATCGGGCTGTTCGCCTTGGCCTATTTCGGCTGCGGAATGATTGGGGCCGTCATTGGCGCTCTCATCGGGATTCTGTCAGCGAGTTCGGGCCGCAGGGCGCCCCAGCGTCCGGCCTCCAAATAGGTCGTTCGGCGAGTCGGACGACAACCGATGGACGATCCTCCATGACTAGCTGATAAGGACAGATTCCGGTTTCAGTTTTCGAATGCGGTCCTCGGCCAGTGCGACCTCGGGGGCTTCCGGTTTGTGCATCCGAGCGATGTTGAGCCATCGCAACGATTGGCGGCGGTCTCCGGCGACCGCATATCCGACCGCGATCCATGCTGCATCAGCGGCACGGCTCCCGGATGACGCCCCCCCCTTGTAGGAACTCATCAGAAGCTTGCGAGCTCCCTTGATGTCTCCTTTCATCGTCAGAACGGCGCCTCTTGTCCCCCTGATCGCGGCGATATCGGACCCGCTCTCCATCGCCTTCCGGGAGGACTCATCGGCTTCCTCGAGGAGCCTGGGGTCCATCATCAGAACGTCGTTGTACGCCATCAGGTTCAGCAAGAACGGATACAGCGCATCGCTCTCGGATGTCTTCAGCACCAAGTCGAGGCATAGGTTGCGACACTGCGCGTACTCGCCCCTGTGCTGGTGCACGAGCGCCAGGATGTAGGTCAGATATTCGTTGCCGGGCAGCGTCTCGAGGCCCTTCATGACGACTCGCTCCGCCGCATCGGGCCAACCGGCTTCGAGGTCCTCAGCGGCTTCGGAGACGTACAACCCCGCCGCAAACTCGAACGTCGTGCGTTTGGGTCTACGAATCAGCCTGGCCAGCAGCAGACCGTCCGAATACCGGCTGGCGGGGTGATTGATGAATCGAGGAATGGCGGAGGAGACGGCTACAAGAAGGTTCGCCAACACGAACATCTCAGGAATCGCGAGGCCTGTCGGGAAGACTGCAGTTCCCGCGAGGACGCCGAGATGAAGCCCGGAATCCAAGGCCGCCGCGACGGCGATGTTGAATCCGAAACCTGCTGCGAAGACGAGAGCCGCTCTGGCTCCGAGGAGGGCGGTCGATCGCCGGGGTCCGCTGACGACCCAGCCGCCGAACGGCGACTTCGCCAACTCAATCGTGCAGGAGCCCAGCTTCCAGCTTCTTCTGACATCCCCGGTTCCTATGCGGACCTTGGCGACGCGAAGGCCGACGAAGAGCGCGGTCAGCGCATGCCCCAGTTCGTGGATGAGCATCGCAAGCGGGAGAGATACGATCAGAGGCACGAGGTTCGCTTCGATCGACATGAGTTGCTCTACGCCTGCTGCCAGAATCGTCGGCCTGAAGACGTACGCCACCAACGCGCACACCGCGGCGAAATACACCACGCGGCCCAGAATCCTCAACACCTTGTTCCTATTCATCCCAGCTGAATGATAAGCATACCACACCAAGCAGGCGCGGGGATACGCGGCATGGTTCGTCCTACAGCGGTTCACATCGGCCCCTCGGTTCACGGCATCGGTTGATGGACAGCGAGGGATCGGTCAGCCGGGATTCCAAACAGGCCTTGAATTCGGGTAGGATCTGCTGCTACGGTAGTCATCACAGAAGGTGAGGGGCCCTATGCGCATGCGGGGGATTTCCGTTGACTATGATGCCGCGCTCGATGGTGCATCTGCATCGTCCTACGACGATCTGATCGAGCACGTCCTTGAGTCCTTACCCCCACTCTGGCAGAAGACGTATCGCAAGATGGCGCAGTCCCCGACCAGCATCCACCAGTTTCGGCATCGCGGATTCGAGTTCTTGTTCGACCGCGCATCCGAGTTGTTAGCCAAAGGCATCGTCCCGGAGGAGCGCGCGGTCGAGGATCGCATCATCGCGATCTATGGGCGTTCGATGCCTCCTCCGGAGAACAACGGAAACGGCTCCAAGAAGAATCTCCTGGGAAATGCTGCGGCCCAGTTCGGCGAAGATCCCTCGCGCTCGTATCTGCCGGGCTGCGTGCTGGGCGGCGCCTTCGACATCAGTCTGTATCCCCAGCACCGCGACTTGGATAACGAACACTCCGCCGATGCCCGCTTGTATCGATCGATGAAACGGCACTGCTTCGACCGCCCGGGGACGTTCTGCTTCTCGCGGCTCATCTACGCGACGCGGTCCTGGTGCCCCGCCGCCATCGAACATGGTTTGCTCAGGCGCGACGGAACGTTCTGGGTGCACACATTCAAGAACACGCCGGTCGAACCCAGACTGATCGACTTCGTTCGCAACGGACGCAAGGTCTTTTCGTCTCTCGCCTCCGCTGATTAACGAAATGGGTCCGCTCGCAGCTTGTGCTTTCGGATCAGCTCCCGTCAGGCAGGAGTTCGGGGAGAAGATCGAGCAGCTCCTGCTTCAGTTCCTGCGTGTTGTCCAAGGTGTGGACGGCAGACACGTGCTCGGCCTTGTACGCGAGGTGCTCTTCGCCGGCGGCCATCACGAGATGCATCGCCAGGCGATCGAGATCCGGGAAGACGAATCCACACGTCTCGACCGGGCACGGCATCCTCAGGATTGGCTTCTGCCAATCCGCGAACGACGCGCCCAACTCGCACGCCTCCTCCATCTTCTCGGCGTCGTCACGCACGTGCCCTTTGGCCGAGTGGTAGCGTACAACGTCCAGTCCCATGCCCGCCCAGCCGGTGATGGATTCAAACATCTTGACCGCTAGATCGACGCCGTACGGATCCTCGCCGACGTAGGCGGTGATGAAGACGAGGCGTTTGGTCGTCAGACAGTGATCCCGGTCGAACGTCAGCATCGGATGCATCCGGTCGAGGAACGTCTTCAACTGGCTGCACAGATGCCACCAGTAGATCGGGGCTGCGAATACGATCACGTCGGCCTCACGAAACGTAGGGAAGATCGTCATGAAGTCGTCATCGAGGACGCAGCCTGTGTAGGGCGGTTTGAGGCACGCGTTGCACGCTTGGCATGGGCGAATCGTCATCTCGTTGAGGCGAAACTTGGTCGTCTCCGTGTAGCCGACGTCACGCAACCCGCGCACGAATTCGTTCGCCAACGTGACTGTGTTCCCATCCTGCCGGGGGCTTGCCTTGAGAATGAGCGTCTGCATGAGAACCTCCGAGCTGCACTGTGGCGAGCCAGCGTCTCACAACGGTTGCAGGCGGAGATTCAAAGGGGCTAGGCGGGCTCAGCGGGACCTTGCTCCTGGCGCAGGGCGCGAAGCTCCGGCCACGCGCGGAGGACCTCTTCACCAAGCATGGCCGGGCGGCCTGTCTGCGCATCGACGAGAACGATGGAAACATCGGCTTCGCAGCAAATCTTCTCATCCTTCTCCTGAATGACTTCCTGGTGCATGACGAACTTGCGGCTGCCGGCCTCGGACATTCGGGTGGTGACGCGAAGGCTGTCTCCTGCGCTGGCTTGTCGGCGATACGACACGGAGAGGTGTACGACCACCGGGAACATGCCGAGAGCGGAGAAGCCGTTCCGAGGGCCTCGCTCGTCGAGGTAGTCCCAGCGACCCTCTTCCAGAAACTCCAGGTAGCGCGCATTGTTGACGTGACCGAAGCGATCTTCGTGATAGCCTCGAACCTTGATCTTCGTCGCGAAGTCCGTCATCGGACTTGTCCCACCCAATCCGTTCCGATTCCGGCCTCCTGGCGCAGCCGTTCGATGAGCTGGCCTGCGTGGTGCTGGATGTGTCGAAGGTTGTACAGGTGTGTCTCCCCCTTGGAGAAGGGAAGCCATGGGAATCCCGAGGGCGCGTCGAACGGTGTGGACGCGACGAGCGACGGGACGCGCTCATCGACGTAGTCACAGTACGTCAGAACGTCCGCCTTGGATAGAACGTCCTCTGACGACAGCTCGGACCAGTCCCCCAAGTGAGTGCGGCCGTATCCAGCGTAGCCCCGAACTTCTCTCTCGAACGGTGTGAACGCCTCCTGCGATGGGGATAGATACAAGTGCGCAAAGAACACCGTGTGGTAGGCAAGGACCCAGGTTTGGTTGTGGTCGGTGTCGCGTTCCCACAGCGAATCGGGGCATGCTTCGATCGACGAACGCAACATCTTCAGCGCAGCACGGATCTGTGATGTGACGGCAGATGCTTCCATTGCGGCCTCCTCAGTGTCTCCATTCTATGGAATCCGTGGCTGCAATGCCTCCGCGATGCCACACAATCGCTTCAACCCACCTTCACGTTTCGTTCATGGATCGGCGATAGGATACTGACTGTACGAGAGTAACCTTCTTACCAGGGCCCGAGACGAGACAAGCGGTTCGGGCCCTGAGCCCTTTCTAGGCACTGAAATTCAACCGATCTTACTGCTTACGGAACGTCCGGCGACAGCTTGATGATGCGGATTCCGGCGCAGCCGTAGCCTTCCGGGCTGCAGTCGGCGCCGATGATGTAGCCTCCGTCTTGCGTCCGGTTGATGGACACACCGGTATCGAGAAGAGTTCCCGTCGTCATGGACCACACGAGCGTACCGTTTCCATGAACTCGGAAAATGAGTACGCCTGCCGGCCCATCAAAATCCGATGTGTTTCCCGTGACGACAGCTCCTCCGTCGTCCGTGGCAATGACGGCTACGCCGAGATTTCTGACGTCGTTGCCATACGAGGCATACCAAAGCTGCTGGCCGGCATGGCTAAACTTCGCTAGATAGGCATGCATTGCGCCATCGAAGGAAGCTCCGAGGACGAGGAAGTCGCCGCTTGTGGTCAACGTCACGTCATAGGCGGATCTTGCTCCCGGCCCCTGGACCTGTTGTGTCCATGCACATCCTCCCGAAGGGGGAAAGTAGGACAACACACCCTTTTCCTGCTCTCCTTCACCTGTCCTGCCGACGAAAAGGATGCTTCCATCCGACAGCAGGACGGCATCCGTGATCTCCCCCTGGTCGAGAACAGGGCATGGAAAATCCCGGATGGTTAGGCTCCCTCCTGCCCAGGCGTAGTTCAGGATGCCATTCTGGTTGGACCACGTCACCGTTCCCACGACGTATTGGGTCCCTGCAGCGGATTCGAGAACGATCGGATAGGCGGATGTCATGTCCCAATCCTCCCCGATCTCCCAATCGCGCAACACATCCCCGGTCGGAGACACTAGATACATCGCGATCGATAGCACTCCTCCATAAGGGCCTTGCCGAGTTCCTGCGAATAGGTAGTTGCCCGCCCGGGTCTCGAGCATCGACGAGGGCGCCACGGAACCTTCCTCGCCGTACGTCCGATCCCATTCGATTCGTCCGTCAGCATCGAGCTTCACCAGATGAATCTGGAGGATTCGTGGGTCGATCTCCATGGCTCCAAAGACGATATATCCCCCATCTGAGGCTTGCAGGACGTCACGAACGTACGTGAATGCACCGCTTCCGAAGATGTGAGACCATTCGACCGTCGGTGTAGCGACAAGTGGCAACGACACGGCTCCGAGAAGGATGACAACGACGCAATATCTCAGACTTCGCATAGGCGTACCCCTTTGAACGAAAGATACTGCATGCATAATACAGCATGATCATGGATTCTGCATAGGGTACCACAATCACACGACTTGGGGTGATTGACTGCGGCTGCTTCACTGAGAGTCTCTTCGAGATGAGGCGCGCTACGATCTCAGAAGCGTTCCCACAAACAGCTCGCGCTGCCTGGGATCGTCGTCTTCGGCAAGCGGCCACACGTCCACGTCGAATCCCGCGTCCGACAGCTCGCGCATCCAGACATCGCGTGGGAACAGCCCGATTACGTGATGATCCAGCTCCACGTCGACCTTGCCGCCCTCGCGGATGACGTAGAGCATGACGGATTCGATGCGCTCATCGTTGGGATCCGGATCGAGATCGACCTCGACGTAGGTCACCGTGCGTTCGTCGTCCGATACGTTGTGGCTGTACACGACGCCGTCCTCGAACGTTTCCCTGACGTAGTCGGGGGCGACAATGAAGACGCCGCCCGGCCGCAGGTGCGCGACCGCTGTCCGAAACGTGGCTCGCAGGTCGTCTACCGTCAGCATGTAGTCGATCGCGTCATGGATCAGCACGGCATCGAAGACCCTCTCCAGGCGAATCGAGCGCATGTCGCCCACGACATGCTCGACGTCCGGATTGAGGCGCTTCGAGTGCACAAGCATGTTCTCTGACAGGTCGACGGCGGTGGCTTCGAAGTCATCGGTAAGGTGGGAGAGGTTGTTGCCTCCCCCCACGCCGAGTTCGAGGATGTGGTGACGGCCCGCTCCGAGCTTGGCCCGCAACGCGGCTTTCCAGAACTGCGCTTCAGCGGCGTAGTCCTCCGGAGGGCTGATCAGCGGCCACAGGTACGCCAAATCGCCATACATTCGATGGTTCTCGATGTCTTCAGTCCTCATGTCCGCTCCTGCCTGTCACCGGGATGCTGACATCATACTCAAGGCGAACACGGGTGGCCGGCGATGTGCTCCAGCACAAGGGGTACAACGCGGTCGACGTCTTCGATCGTTCCGCCGTGCCCCTTCCCGGGGAACGTCACCAAGCGGGCATTCGCGATTCGCTCGGATGCGGCACGAACCTGGGCACAGATTCCGTCTTCCTCTCCCACCATCAGTAGACATGGAACACGAATGCGATCGAGTTGGGCCCCGAGATCGTCGCGATCCCGGGCGGCTGCGACCATTGCCGGGTAGTTGTAGTGAAGGATTCGGGCGCGTTGTGCAGGGGTGAGGGGGCCGGCGCCCGCTTCCCACTCGTCCAAGAATGCCTGCGCACCTTGATCGACGCCCAACATCAGGAGGTCGCGCGCTCCCTGCATCGACTGCACGAACGGATGCGCCCCTCCGATCACGAGACTGCAGAGGCGATCTTGGGCGTGGATGGCCATGCCGTACGCGATCCACCCGCCCATCGAGAACCCGAAGAAGTGCGTACGCTGAATGCCCAGATCGTCCAGAACGTGTGTGACGTCGCGGACTCTCTCTTCGAGGGAGTACGCTGCGGAATCGACCGGCTTGTTGCTGGCTCCGTGCCCGCGCGAATCGATGAGAATCAGGGTCGCGTGACGTCGGAGTGCTTCCACGTACCCCAGGTCGACCCATCCGTCGAGGGAGGAGAACGTCCAATGGTGGAGCACCAACGGGGGACCTTCGCCCTCAACTTCGTAATGGATGCGCACGTCGCCGGATTTCGTGGTTGCCACTCCGACCTCCTCTGCCTGTCGCGCAGAGTATACGGCGAGCATCGTTTCGGCATTCCCACTGACAGGTGGCGAGACGTGGCGGCGAGCGGCCTGTCGCTGGAACTACCGGGACGATCTCAATCCCATCCGTCTGTCTGTCAGTTGGATTGCGATTCGCAGTTACCTCGCACGGGCATACGGACGATAGGCTCGCCGTCGACGAATTCGCCTGTCGACTCGAATCCCAGACTGGCGTAGAGCTTCGCGGCGACGCCGTTGGTTGGCTCATAGGACGTCTGAATCTCTACGCATCCCGGGATCGCCTGTAGACGCTCGATCACGAGGCTCATGGCAGTTCGCCCATACCCTCGAGACTGGAATCGCTTGTCCACCATGAGCCGAGAGATGTACCCGCGGCTTTCCTTGGGTTCGTAGTCGTACATGATGAACCCGACCATCGTGTCTCCAGCATAGATCGCATAGGGATTCGAGACGCCATCCGCCTTCGCTTCGGCCAACGAGAACATGTTGCTGGCGACGAAGTTCTTCTGATCGTCTGCGACTTCAAGCCTCAGGCACTCACGGAAGTTCTCCATCGTGATGTCGCGTAGCGAGATAGTCATGTAGCCACCGATTCGCGGTCGAGCGGGTTTCGCGCCACACCCCCGTAGGGCGATGGCGACTCAGGCCATGTTGCGGATGCGAACCTCGATCTCCGGACAATCCTTGAGGAGTTCGACGAGCTTCGACGTATCGGTGTTCCCAAAGTGATACGGGTACAGGATGCTCGGGCCGATCGCCCGTGCTGCCTCGGCGACCATCTCCGGGGTCATCGTGTACGGAAGGTTCATCGGTAGGAACGCGACCTCGATGTCTCTCAGGTTCATCATCTCCGGCGTGTTCTCGGAATCTCCGGCGATGTAAATGCGCTTGTCTCCGATCGTGAGGACGTAGCCGTTCCCGTGGCCACAAGGATGAAATGGATCGCCCGAGTCTCGTGTGTGGATGAGGTTGTACGCAGGCACGGCCTCGATGCTCAACCCCTGAACGACGTTGACGTCCCCGTTTCGCATCACGATTCCGCCCGCGACCTCCGACTCGCAGAGTTCGGTCATCACGATCTCGGTGTCGTCCGTTCGAATCTGGGCCAACGCCGCGGGATCGAGATGGTCTTGATGCTCGTGCGTGATCAACACGAGATCCGCCTTGGGCAAATTCGCGTAGTCGGCGACGCGTCCGAATGGGTCGACATGGATGACCTTGTCACCGAGCGTGAACATCAGCGACCCGTGTCCCAAGAATGTGATCTCGAGGTCTCCGGCGGACGTCCGGATGACATCGGTTTCGAATGGTTGTCTTGTCATGCTGGCACCTCCGGTGCTGGGCCTGAGTCTTGGTTGTATCATACCCGGTTCTTCCACCGCTCCGGTTGTTGGGCTACAGTGGTGAATCTATTGCGGACCGATGGGAGGGAGCGGACATGATTCGACGATCGACTCGTGCGCTCTGGAAGGAACGACGGACGGCGCCGAACTACACACTGCTCGACTTCGTTCATGGATACATCTACGGACGCTGGCCGTACGCGTACATCGGCTTCGCCAAAGGCGATCGGAAGATCCCGCCGGTTCTCAAGCCCTTGGTGGGCCTATTGATGTGGGTGGCCATGCGGAAGGCCGGCGCCGGCCGCAACGGGTCCCAGCAGGCCTTTGCCGACAGCTACCATGGCAAAGTCGTTCCCACCGACGCGGCCGAGCAGCTGGTCAACCTGAAGACGCCGATCGAGCTCCGGAATCTCGAGCAGATCATCCCGTACGCGACCGCCAAAGATATCGTGCTTTCGGATCCCGACCATCTCGTGGTATTGGAGTGCCCGTGCCGTGCGGGCGTCGCGAATCCCTGCCTGCCGCTCGACGTCTGCCTGATCGTCGGGGAGCCGTTTGCGGAGTTCATCCTGGAGCATCATCCCAAGCGCTCGCGCGCGATCTCGCAGAACGAAGCCGTGGAGATCCTTCGTGCCGAGAATGAACGAGGACACGTGCACCACGCGTTCTTCAAGGATGCGATGCTGGGGCGCTTCTATGCGATCTGCAACTGCTGCTCGTGCTGCTGTGGGGCGATGCAAGCGCATCGAAACGGAACGCCGATGCTCGCCTCCTCGGGATATGTTGCTCAGCTTGCATCGGATCGCTGCGTCGACTGCGGACGCTGCGTCGATGCGTGCCCATTTGGGGCGATCCACGCCACCGGGAATGGCGTGGCTGTGGACGTCGAGAAATGCATGGGCTGCGGCGTCTGCGTCACGGCATGCTCCCGAGACGCGTGGTCCCTCGGGCGAGCGCCGGAGAAGGGCGAGCCGCTGGACATCCTGGCGCTGGTCCGTCCTGCGGCCTAGCGCGCCGGAGAGAATCGAACGACGACGATGTCGCCGTCGCGAACCTCGTATTCTTTGCCTTCCAGCCTGCGCTTCCCGGCCTTGGCGACGGCGTCCTCGGACCCATGCTCGATGAGGTCGTCGTAGGCGATGACCTCCATGCGGATGAACCCGCGTTCCATGTCCGAGTGGATCTTGCCCGCCGCCTGGGGCGCCGTGCTGCCGCTCCGGCATGTCCAGACATGGACTTCCTTATCGCCCGCCGTGAAGAAATCGACCAGCCCAAGTTCCTGGTAGGCGGCGTGGATCAGCCGCTCGACCGACGACTCGTGAAGGCCGAGCTCGGCCAAGAACTCGGCGCGTTCGTCTGCCGGCAACTCGCTGATGTCGGCCTCATCACGTCCGCAGAGAACGACGATGTCGTTCCCTTCGGTGACGCCAATCCCGCGCAGTTCGTGCACGGCCGGAGAATCCATGTCCGATGCGTCGGCCACGTTGGCGACGTACAGAACAGGTTTGAGGGACATCAGCGTGCACTCCGACACGGACTCGCGTTCGGAATCGGAGAGCCCTTGGCGGCGAGCGGGGATGCCGTCATGCAGGCGCTCCAGAACGCGGCAGCAGTCGTCGCTCTCCTGCAGCGCCGTCTTGTCGCCTGTCCTGACTCGCTTGGAGATCCGTTCGATCTTGCGTTCCAACGTTACGGAATCCGCAGCCATGAGCTCCAGATCGACCAACTCGACATCGTGAACCGGCGCGACGGGACCGTGCCCGCTCTCGAAACATCGGACGACGTGAATCAACATGTCGGCTTCCTTCACGTGCGTGAGAAGCCGCGAACCTCGGCCACCCTCCCCCGTCGCCCCTTCCTCCAGTCCGGGAATGTCGACGAGATCGAGCGTCGACGGCGAGACCTTGGCCGGTGAGTACAGCTCCACGAGCTTCTTCACGCGGGGATCCGGAACCGCGACGGTTGCCCGGTGGGCCTCGGCGGCGTCGTACATCGACGCATGGGCCGCGGTCACTGCATTGAACACCGTCGTCTTGCCGCACTGAGGGCGGCCGATCAATCCGCATCGAAGGGGCATGGTGAAGAACCTCGCTTGTGCTGAACGGTCTAGAAGAGTTCCGCGTATTCTATCGCTCTTGCAGGTCTCCGCAAGAAGATGGCCCAGGCAACGCCCTACGGTGTGATCTCGGTGAGTCGAGGGGGGTCGGCTCCCGGACGGGTGCAGGCGAGCGCCGCGGCCGACGCGGCGAAGCGCAACGCGTCCTCCATCTCGTCTTCGCCCATTCGATCGAGCCTCTTGACGTTCAGGCGTTCATGGTGGTGCAGCCATGCCAGCAGACCGGACATGAACGCATCGCCGGCGCCGACGGAGTCGACTACGCGGATGTTCGGCGATGCGACTTGAACGGTCCCGCGCGCCGTGAATCCGGTCGCTCCCTCTTTGCCGGATGTGATCACGACGAGCTTGGTCCCCATCGCCAACCACTGGTGAGCGGCGTCGTCACCTCGGACGCCGGGATCGAGGAACTCCAGGTCGGCGCGACTGAGTTTCACGACGTGGCTGAGCCGGATCCAATCGCCGATCCGGTTTCGGTACGCCTGCGGATCGGGGATCAGTTGCGGCCGGATGTTGGGGTCGAAGCTGACGACGCGGTGCCCATGCTCGCGCCGCATCCACTCCGTCAGCGTAGCGCCAATGGGCTGACGGGTCATCGCGTACGAGCCGACGTGGATTGCTGTGACGGAATCGGGAACCGGCGTGGGGAGGTCCTCGGACAGCAATTGCTGATCGGCGGCATGACTCCCATAGAAGGCGAAGTGCGGCTCCCGCCCGGGAGTCCGGGTGACCAGAGCCAACGTTGTCGGACCGGGGTCATCGCGCACGGAATCCGTCGCGACGCCGTTCTCGATGAGGGCCGCACGCAGTCGGCGCCCGAAGGGGTCGACGGACAGCCTGCCCACGAACCCGGTCGGAACGTCCAAACGCGCCAGGCCGACGGCCACGTTGAACGGCGATCCGCCCGGCATGGCGCGGTACGTTGACGAATCCTCGTCGACGGGAACGAGATCGATCAGCGCCTCGCCGGAGACGAGGATTCGGGTTCCATCGACCTGTCGTAGAGGGTTCACGTCGTCAGTATGGAATCCCGCCGTCTGCGGCGCAACATGGAGCTGGCTGGCGTGTGGTCGAGTCTTAGCGCGGCGTGTGTAACTGCGGTCGGACGGATGCCGTCATCTGCTGCCCGACATCGAAGAACGTGATCTGCCCGGTCGTCCATGCATCGACGACCTCATCGGGCAACTCCCCGATGCGCCATCCATACGGCGGATCGCCGGTTGTCTCCGCCATCACGAAGTACATCCCGTCGTATTCGTAGTAGCCGATCGTGAAATCGGCGTTCTCGATGTACGACCAGTCAACGGGGACCGCGGCAGCGCAATGCCCGGGCAGGATGAGCAGATGAACGCTCGGCACGTACGGTCGGACGATCGAGGCGAACAGGATCGCCGTGTCCTCGCAATCCCCCATCCCTTCGACGAGCGTTTCGACCGGGTAGCGAGGCCATTCGTCCATCGCCCAGTCGTTCGTGTCATAGCGGTACGGAATGGCGGCTTCGACAAACTGCAGGGCGAACTGGAGGAATCCGTAGTACAGAGACGCGCTGTCCGAGTAGTAACCCGTCACGGCAGCCAGGAGGTTGGCGGACAGGGATTCGACGTAGGCATCGTCATCCGGGTCCACGACGTACTTGGCCCAGTCTCCGGACGTGTAGGGCGGGCGGTACGTCTGATTGCGGTAGTTCCAGTACAGCGATTTCGGGATGGCAATCTCCCACTGCCAGTCCGCGCCCAACGATTCCCAGAAGAACAGGCGATCGAACGTGTCCACCGCTTCGATCGTGATCGTGATCGTGGCGTGGGAGACGTCGCCCTTGTCATCGGTGACCGTGAGCGTGGCTGTGTACGTCCCGGGCGTCGTGTACGTGTGCGTTACGCTCGTGCCTTCCCCTGTCCAGCCGTCGCCGTAGTCCCAGTCGAACCGGACGATCGACCCGTCCGAGTCGAACGAGGATTGGCCCGAGAACGAGACCTGCAGCGGAACGGCACCTTGCTGAGGCGTTGCGTTGATCACGGCTGTCGGCGGCGTATTGGGAACCAAGAAGCAGCCGGCAAGCAGGATTCCGCACGATAACAGAACGAGGGCTCCGGCGGCGCGCTTGATCATGACTGCATGCTAGCCATCCGCCTGCGTGACGTCAACGGACATCGTGGCTTCCAACGGTTCCTCAGCCTCTCCGCACCGGATTGACACGCGAGCGCAACTTGCGTACCCTTCGCCTTCACGCAGTCCGCAAGATCCGTTCGAAAGAGACTCCCGGAACGAGTTTGCGAGCCGGCTCCTCGCTGCAGATGCGAGGAGGGGTTTGCTTTGTACGTGTCCAGTCGGCATACAAGGTTCGGGTCGAACGGCGTATGAAGGAGTTGGAGCATGACCAAGATGACACCGATTGAACGCGTTCGCAATGTCGGCGTAATGGCGCACATCGACGCGGGGAAGACGACGGTGACTGAACGCATTCTGTTCTTTACAGGCAAGCGACACAAACTGGGTGAGGTTCATGACGGCGAAGCCGCCATGGATTGGATGGTCCAGGAGCAGGAGCGGGGTATCACGATCACGTCGGCGGCCACGACC
>CAZXQL010000019.1:0-18794 GCA_964643395.1 uncultured Thermotogae bacterium | reverse complement strand
CGCTACGTAGTCCGACAGGATGCCGGTATGCCATGCCTTCACACGCCGGTAGTAGGCGGAAAGCCCGTCAATCATTCCCCAGTACAGGTGATCCCCACGCACGTGGAGAGCGCTCGTGGTTTCGGGTTCGTCGTTACCGGACAGGAACACTTTCGTCTGTCCCGTTCCGCGCTTGTACCCTTTGTTGCCCAGCGAGCGCACGATGAAGGACACCACCAGGATGCCAACGAACAGCAAGGCCCAGGCGATGGGATTCCACGCGCCGAACCCGGAATTCAATCCACTCATCGTCTCAGCCTCCCAGTACTGCGTTGATGTACGCGTCCCGTCCGAGCCACAGCGCCTTGGCAGCCGGTGTCACGATGTGATCGACGAAGAATCCGGGGAACAGCCCGAACACGATGATCACCAGCACCAGCGCCGCCATCGGCCACATCATGCCGGGCGACGGATCGGAAACGTGGGCCGACGCATTCGATCGGGGTCCCAAGAACGCGGCTTGGAAGGCCTTCACGAACACGGCCAACAACAGAATGCTCGATAGAATGGCGATGACCGCCAGGAACGGGCTCAGCTTGAACGACGCCTCGTAGATGAGGAACTTGGATGCAAACCCGTTGAACGGCGGAACGCCGGCCAGCGCGACCGCGCCGATGGCGAAGAAGATGCTGGTCCACTTCATCCGGTGGCCGAGCCCTCCCATTCCATTGAGATCTCGGGTCCCGGACGCTCGAATGACGGCTCCCGCTGCGAGGAACAACAGACCCACGCACGCGGCGTCGTTGAGCATGTGGAAGATGCCTCCTTGCATCGCGACCAAGCCGTACTCCGGCTTCGCCACGCTGACGGCCAATCCGACGCCGACGCCCAGCATCATGTACCCGATCTGGGAGACGGCCCCGTAGGCAATCAGCCGCTTGATATCGTTCTGGATCAGGGCCATCGTCACGCCGACGAAGATCGTCAGCAGGGCGAGGACGATGAGGATCCAGCCGAGCGTCCCGACGCTGACTGTCACGCCGAACAGCGTGAACAGGATGCGGAACAACCCGTACAGGCTGGCCTGTGAATTGGCGACCAGAACTGCCGATGTCGGAGCCGGGGCTTCGCCGTACGCGTCGGGCGCCCACATGTGCATCGGCACAGCTCCGGCCTTCATGGCCAATCCAGTCAACAAGAGCCCGAGTGCCACCAGATCGACGGGGCTGCCGGTCAGGCTGTGCGCCAACGTGGCCAGATTCAGATGCCCGTACTGGCCGTACAGAAGCCCGACGGCCAACAGGACGAACAATCCGGACAACGTGTACAGGGCCATGACCTTGAATCCGGCTTCCTGGGATTGCTTGAGCCAGACGCGAAAGCCGACCAACCCGGCCGCGGCGATCGATGTGATCTCCAGGAACACGAAGAAGTTGAACAGGTCTCCGGTCAACTCCATGCCGAAGATGCCGGCGGTCAAGAGCAAGAACAAGCTGAAGTACAGGTTACCGCCGGAGCGCTCCTTCCAGTAGGAAAAGCTGAAGAACGCACCAGTGAGTGCGACCAGAGCGGTAATCAGCCCCATGAATGCGCTCATCCCGTCGACCTCGAACAGGATGCGAAGCGGGACTTGGCCTCCGGACAATGGGAACGTGAACGTCCCGCCCAACTCGTACACCGTCGGCAGGCCTCGTGCTCCAAACACGTTGACCGCGAGCAACGCGGCCAATCCGGCGGTCACGAGGACGACCAGTCCGACGAGCGTGTTTCTCGCTTGCCGGCCGAGCTTCCCGATAAGAGGCGTCGCGAATGCCCCCAGAAGCGGCACGGCGATCAGAAGGATAGGTGCTTGTGTAGTCAGTGCGGTCATCCCTTCAGCTCCTTCACTTTTCGAACATCGAGGGTGCCGTAGTGACGATGGACGAACACGGCGAACGACAAGAGCAACGCCGTGGTCGCCAGTCCGATAACGATGCTTGTCAGCGTCAGTGCTTGCGGCGTCGGCAACACCATCTGCTTCGCCTCCGGGGCGAACGTGTAGATGGGAGAAATCCCGCCTGTTCGGTAGCCCAGCGTGACCAGGAACAGGTTGACGCCGGTCTCGATCAGCGAAATCCCGATGACGAGCTTGATCAGGTTGCGCTTGAACAAGAGCGTGTACAGCCCGAGCGCGACGAGCAACATGGCCGCGATGAACGGGAGGTTACCAATGTTCATTCGGTCTCCTCCTTCCGTGATCCGATCAGCAGGATGATCACGACCGCGGCGATGCCGGTCATGACCTTCAGTCCGACGGCCCAGTTCATCAGGGGGACCAGGCCTCCTCCAGTCAGTACACCGGGGTTCGATCCGGTCGGTACGGAGGATCCGAACAGCAGGCCTCCGGAGTTGGCGAGAAGGTTGTAGAAGAAGGCGGTTCCGATGCCCAGGAACGCCAACGCAACGAAGGCCAGAGCTCCGACCTCTTCCAGGCTCTGCAGCCAATGCAGATTGATGCGACCTTTCAGTCCCGCGGATCCGAAGGCGACAAGCAAGAGCGCAAACGCGCTGGCCACGACGGCGCCACCCTGGAATCCACCTCCCGGTGTGAGATGTCCGTGCATGATCACGTACAACCCGAATAGGATGATCAGCCCGTACACGAACCGCGTCACCGTTCGAACGATGACGGACATGCCCTGGTCGTTCATCGTTCCTCCTCCCGTAGCTTGCGGAACAGGCCGAGAACGCCTACGACGGCGGCGAACAGAACGGTCGCCTCGCCCAACGTGTCAAAACCACGATAGTCGAACACCACGGCCGTCACGACATTGTTGACCGCGACCTCGGACTGCGCCTTGGCGATGAAGGCGTCGTCCATCGTTGCGATTCGCGGAGCGCCGAACGGCCTCAGGTCCGAGACCGCAAGCAGCAGAAACGCGCTGACGAAGAGGAATGCGACGAATAGGATAGCCTTCTTCATTCCTCCTCCTTTCGACGCGTTCTCCGGATGGCGATCACGTAGATCGCCGTGGTTAGGGCTGCGCCGATTCCGGCTTCAGCGATCGCAACGTCAGGTGCCTGCAGCAAATAGAACTCGAGAGAGACCAACAGGCTGGCTGCGGCGAGGGCCAACACCGACGAGAGCAGGTCCTTGAACCAGACGGCAAGCAGAGCGCCGAAGACGATCAGGACGAGCACGACGACGTGAAGGATGCCTTGTACGATCATCATGATCGATCCTCCTCCAGCTCCTCCAGCTTGTCCACGACAGCTCCCACCGGCAAGATGCCGCTGCGGTGAGCGGCACGCGCAATCGCGTGAGATCCGGTTGGATTCGTCACAAGCAGGGCGATCAGGGCCACGATGACGTGGATGGCGAGCGTGTTGTACTCGGTGCCGCCTCGCGCGAATCCGTAGATGATGACGCCCAACCCGGTGAACAGGGAGCCGAACGTCGTGCACTTCGTCGCGCCGTGGAGGCGCGTATACACATCGGGGAACCGGAGCAGTGCGATGGTGCCCAGCCCGTTGAAGAGCACTCCGATCCCCAGCAGGATATAAAGGAGTACGTTCATTGGAGTCCCCCCTCAAGGTAGCGCGCGACGTAAAGCGTCCCGACGAACGACAGCAAGGCGTAGATGATGGCCACGTCGACGAGGATGACCTGATCGAAGGCCGCCCCCAAGACGATCATCGATGCAACCACCAAGGTATTGAGCGTGTCCAGTCCGACCACGCGATCACCCACGGTCGGACCGAGGCCGATCCGAACCAAGCTGAACAGGACGAAGAACGCGAAACAGGCCGCGACAATGAAGAACGCAATCGGGTCGATGATCATTCTGCGATCCTCCTTGCCCAGTCAGGGAACGACCCGCAGACCGCCTTGGCGGACGGCTCGGTGTCCTTGACATTGATCCAATGGACGAATAGATCCCCGCTCGCCTCATCCACATCGACGGACAGCGTACCCGGCGTCAGCGTGATCGAATTGGCCAGAAGCGTCATCCCGAAATCGGTCCTCAACCCAGGGCTGAGGCGGACGATTCCGGGACGAATCTTGCCGGTGATGACTCGATACGCGACGTCGAGGTTGGCTTTGGCCATCGCCCACAGGAACGGCCCGATCAGATAGACAAGAAACAAGAGCAGACGAAGCGGATTGAGCATGCGAAGCGAGCTCTTCTCTCCCGGTCTGTTCCGATCGAACGCGACGCGTCCTGCGATGGCTCCGACGATGAGGGAAAGGACGGCACCCGAAATCCATTCCGCGAGGCTCCAGGCTCCGATCGTTCCGCTACCCAAGGTAAGCAGAAGATAGAGGATGAAGGCAACGACGGCAGTGACAAAGAATGCAAGCATTCCCACCCTCCCGATACGACGATTGCCGGCGGATGGCGCACGAGGGCGCGGGTTTTTCCGCCGAGCCGCCGAATGTTACCCGAGGTTTCGTAGGAGTTTCAAGGACGAAATGCAATTCCCTTGCTTGCTAGCGTGCGCTTGGGCGGGTTCTACTGCACGTCGATGGGGATGCTCAGTGTGTCGGACGCGCCCGAGTTGTCGGTCACGGTCAACGACACGGTGGCCGAGCCCGGCTCGGGGAAGATGTGCTCGGCGGACATCGTATCGGCGTCCGGGGATCCATCGCTGTTGAAATCCCAGGAGTACGCGACGATTTCACCGTCAGGGTCCCACGAGTCGGACGCATCGAACAGCACGAGTTCTCCCGCCATCGGCTGAGCTGGCATGTACGAGAAGTCGGCGATCGGCGGCTGGAACGAAGATGGAGGAGAAGATGGGGGCGCCGTGCGCGCGCCGACGAGCACCGCGCGGATGAAGGCATCCGAATTCCCGGAGTTGTCGGTCACAGTCAGCGACACGTCGAACGTGCCCGGACTCGCGAACGCATGGCTGACGAATGATTCTTCTGCATCGATCACGCCGTCCCCGTCGAAATCCCAGGCGTAGGAGACGATCTCTCCGTCAGGATCGGAGGACAACATCCCGTTGAACAGGACGGGCTGACCGGCGACCGGTTCCGACGGCGAATACTCGAAGTCGGCCACCGGCGGTTGAGAGGAAGTCGGCGCCTGCTGCGTATCGCCTGAACCGACCGTGATCGATCGAGTCAGGGTGTCCGTATTGCCCGCATCGTCCGTGACCGTCAGGGATACGTCGAAGATGCCGGCAGGGAATGCGAACTCGGAGATCGCAGCTGTCGAGTCGATGACGCCGTCTGCGTCGAAATCCCAGGCGTAGGACACGACTTCGCCATCGGGATCCGACGACAGCGTCCCGTTGAATAGAACGAGGCTTCCGGTCTGAGGCTCGGCCGGGGAGTAGTCGAAGTCGGCAATGGGGGGAAGCATCGTGGGCGACGAGGAGGCTTGCTCGTTGGGCGAGCCGACGATGACCTGCTGCGTGAGCGTGTCCGACGCTCCCGAGTCATCGGTGACGGTCAGCGTGACGTCGTACGCGCCGCTCTCCACGAACGTGTGATCGGCGACGGCCGCGGTCGAGTCCGTGACGCCGTCTGCATCGAAGTCCCAGGCGTACGAAGCGATCCGTCCATCGGGATCCGACGACAGCGTTCCGTTGAACGTCACGGTCTCATCGGGCGTCGGCGCTTCCGGCTGGTAGGAGAAGTCGGCGACAGGTGGGATGACCTGAGTCGTCGCCGGCGACGCGACGACCTGGATGACCTTGGTCACGCTGTCCGAGTTGCCGCCGTCATCGGTGACGGTCAGCGTAACAGGAAACGAACCGGCCGCACCGAAGCGATACTCGGCGATCGGCGCGGTGGAGTCGATCGTACCGTCATCGTTGAAGTCCCAGGCAAACGCCTCGACGTGTCCGTCCAGGTCCAGGGAAGACGTCCCGTTGAACTGGATCGTGTCTCCCGCGACCGGGGTCGTGGGAGAGATCTGGAAGTCCGCAATCGGCAGCCCGATGGTGGCGGAGGTGGAGGATGACGAGCCCGACGAGGATGCAACGACGAGGTCCTGCGTCACGGTATCCGAATTGCCGTCGTTGTCGACGACCGTGAGTGAGATGGCATACGTCCCGGCGGACGGGAAGACGTAGGATGCGACGCTGGTCTCCGCATCGATGCTGCCGTTCGCGTCAAAATCCCATGCGTACGCCGTGATCGTGCTGTCCGGATCCGTCGAGCCTGTCGCGTCGAACTGGATCGATTCGCCTGCCTGCGGCTGCGCGGGCGTGAACGAGAACGCCGCCACCGGCGGCTGCGCCTGCGCGGTCACGTTGCCGGCTGCTTGACCGGACACGGTCACCGGAACGACGACAGTATCCTCGTTGCTCGAATCGTCGGTCACGGTCAGCGAGACATCGTATGTCCCGGGCTTGGCGAAAGTGTAGGTCGTGACAGCATCGGTCGAGTCGGTTTGGCCGTCTCCGTTGAAGTCCCACGCGTACGCGACGATCTCTCCGTCGAAGTCGAACGAGTCGGTACCGTCGAACGACACCGGCGCGCCCGCGACCGGGTTCTGCGGTGTGTAGGTGAAGTCGGCGGTTGGAGGCTGGAACGTGATAACGACCTCGCGCTCGCGTACGTATCCTCCGAATGACACCCACGGCGGCGCCGAGGCGCCAACGGTGAGCGTGACCTCATCCGGGGTCGTGAACTCGAACCGATCCGGCAGCGAATTCGGGTCGATCGTCAGTGTGTACGTTCCGGGAAGAACATCGGAGATTACGAACGCTCCGGATAGATCCGTGTACGCGTCGAGCGAACGGCCATCGTCCGCGGTCAAAACCACGCGAACCTGTGAAAACCCGCCCTCATCCGTGCTTCTCATCCCATCTTGGTTCAGGTCCTCGAAGACATCGCCCGACACGACGACGATGGGCGACAACGGGACATCGACCCAAGTTGTCTCGCCTGCGATGACCGTCGCGGGAATCGGCTCTCCCGCGGCTGCATCGACCGGGAGCCCGTCCGGCACGATCGTGAACGTTCCGGGATACGAAGGCGGGAAGCGGAAGTACCCACGATCATCCGTGGAGACCTTGGTTTGCTCCGTGCCGATCACCAGACCGCCGATGGGTTCGTCATTGAGCCCGTAGTATCCGTCCCCGTCCCGATCGATGAATGCGCGGCCCTCGATGCGGCCCTTGGTCACAAAGAACGGAAGCGGAATCGTGACGTCGGCATCGAAAGAGATTCCCCATTGGAAGGTGACGTCCGAGGCGTCATCGCGGTCCCACCCAACCGAACCGTCGAACGTGACGTCGAAGTCGTCGGTGACGCGAATGAGGAACGACCCCGCAAGCTGGAGGGCGTCCCGCGAATCCGAGAAGGTGATCGACGCCTCGTGCAGCGCACTCTCGGGGCGGAAGCGAAGCGAGACATCGGACGACGAAGAGAGCGGCACATCGGTAACGAGGTCGACGCTCTGCTCCTGCGTGAGTTGCAGGAACATGTAGAATGCGTCCAGCGACAGTCCGATGCCTTCGGAGTAGGTCGTCGTTCGAACATCCGTTCCGATGACTCGGTCGATCTGCTCGAGAACCCTGCCGGACAGCGAGTAGGGGACCACGCCGTCGGTTTCGGTGAGGCCGGCGGAGAAGAGCGACGTGAGATCGTCCTTGACGGACAGGTCGGCGTAGCGATCCCACGTGAAGCTGATCGTCGAACTCAAGGTCGGCCCATCCGCGAGCGGTGTCGCCGACAGGTTGAATCCCAAGTTGTCCTGGATGCGAGTGGGTTGAAGCGGGTCGTGAATGACATTGTCCCACTCATGAGACAAGGAAACGCTGAGGGACAGGGCGGACATTCGCAACCGCTGAGAGACCTCGATTCCGGCTGAGTCAGCGCGTTGGCCCGGGAAGTAGGTGCCGACGGAGAATACAGTGCCGTCGAAGAAGTAGGCGTTGGTGTCGAGGGTCGTGTTGAAGAAGAAGGCGCGGCTGGTCAACGGACCGTCCAGACCCAGTCCTCCTTCGAGCGACAGCGTCCAATCCTCCAGCGGTTGCGCAAACGCCGTGGCGGTCCAAACTGCCTGCGAATCTGCAGTCGGGCTACGGATTCCCAGATACCCGAAGCCGACGCGCGCGACATCCGGCCCCACCGAAAGCGAACCGGCGAACCGTGTCTCATCGCCGTCCCCGCCTCCGATCATGGATAGCGCGTAGTACTCGGAGTCGACGGCGAGGGATCCTCCCGTGCAGGAGAGCCGGATCAGGTCGGTCAGCTGCTGGGAAACGCTGCCGATCGAGAACGTGATCGGTTGGAGGCGGTACAGCATCGTGAACGAGCTGATCTTCGCCAACGTGGGCCCGAGCGGATCAAGCAGGCTGAAGAACGCCGAGAAGTAGCCGCCCAGAATCTGACCGGACGTCGAGAAAGAGAGGCGGCTGTCGAAGGCCCCTGTCATGACGTTCTTGTCCATCGAGAGCCGGATTCTCGCCGGCAATTCTTCCATGACCGTTCCTCCGACGGAGTCCGGCGGAGGAGGCAGCACGGTGGTGAACACGACGGCGTCGGTGTCGACCCCCGGGAACAACGTAGATGTTGCGGTCACGGTCAGAACGTCCCGGCCGGCCGCCGTCTCCTCAGGGGCGTCGAGTCGTACGGTGAAGGTGACCCTCTCCTGGGGCGCAAGATCGACAGACGTGTGCGACAGCGATAGGGGCAGGTCGAGCGACGATGTCGCCTCGATCGAGAGGGAGTCTTGCACGTTCCCTCGATTGACGAGAACGAACTCGTATGTGATCGAGCTTCCGGGTGCGACGCTGGCTCCGCTTGGAGGAAGCAACTCGAGTTCATTGACGGGCGTAACCGTGACGAGCGCCGAGGCGGTTCCGCGGTCCGTCGAATCGGACTGGGCTTCAGCTGTCAGCTGTACCTCGTACGCATCCGCCGCAGCGCCGGCTGGGATGGTCACGGTAACAAACAGGGTTCCTTCCTCTTCCGGTTGTAGGGCGATCGAAGTTGGCGCGCCGAGGACGCCCCATCCGGACGGCGCCACGAACGTGAGAGAGTACACGCGGGCATCCGAAGAGTCATTGATGACGCTGAAGACATGCGTGACGAACGAGCCGGGGGAGCCCTCCTTGGACGAGGAGAGGACGCCGACGTCGACGCACCATCCACTCAATCCAAACACGACCAGCAACCCCGCGGCCAACAGGACCGCACGATGCACTCGCTGTACGCACGCCAACATAACGCACAACCGTATGTGATGTAGCTCACACCGGGAAGGACCGCGCTGCAGCGGCGATGGGACATTGGTCCGTCGCCCAAGTGACCGGATCCAGAGGCATCTAGCGGCTTGACGAATGTCCAAATCGGAGAGGCCACTCGCGGGGGCCTGCGACCGGGCATCTTGGGTATGGTCAAGGAGAAGCCAAGAGGCAAGTCCATGATTGATGCACGATTGCAACAAGAGATCGTATTGCGCTGCGAACGTCGTGTCGACGTCCTCGCTGAGGTCACGCGAACGCTGAGCGAAATGGGGATCAATCTGCTCTCAGTACGCCTGATCTCCACGGAGACGGAGACCGTAGTCTACGTCCTTACCAACTCGCAGACGTACGCGAACGAAGCCCTGCGGGACGCCGGATTCGAGATCAGTGAACGCGATGTCGTCCTGCTCGAGCTCCCCCATCATCCGGGATTCCTTCGCCGGGCCACCGAGGCGCTGGCTCGAAAGGAGATCTTCATCGATGACCTACACATTTCCGTCCCCCTGGACGGAAATGTGGGCGTTGTCGTGCTTTCCTGCTCGAACAACGCCCACGCGATCCAGATCTTACGTGGCTATTGAGTTCTCAATCCTCCGAGGGTGCGATGACGAGGCTGCTCCCTCCCGAACGTCCGAAAACTTCGGGGAAGTAGAACTCCCGCGCCAATGTGGGAAGGACTCCGAATTCTCCTGGCACGACGGCACGCAGCGTGTACTGGAATGTATACGTTCCGGCGGGCAGAGAATCGGCGAACAGCACCGCCTTCTCATCGCGGAACTCGACGCGTGAGTACCAGCGCCACCACCACCACGGGATCCAACCGTTCTGCCCGGAATTGCGGATCAAGCCAGGCTGCGTCGCAGCCAGACTCGTCGTCGCCAGGGACGTATCGACCGCCTCGCAGCCCGCGGGGAACGGATCTTCGATGACGACGTAATACAGATCATGCGGTGCGATGATCGTCAAGCGAACCTGGATCTCGTCTCCGGCAGTCACTGAATCGAGCACGGCGCACGGCTCGTCCTGCGAGCAGGACGGGGATACGTACTGGCGTTGCACAATGATGCCACGATCGAGCGGATCGATGTCTACCACCGGGACGTACGTCGTGAGATGCGCTGTGTAGTACAAACGTCCCGATCCTTCTCCGCGCGACACGGTCAGCGCGTTGTCCGTTCCCGGGCTGAGTGCGTCCGCACCCACGTCGAGGCGGATCGGGGACCCGAGCGGCGAGCCGTCCGTTTGCCCTTCGAAGATCTCGACGTCATTGAGTGACGCGCGGAACGCATAGTCAGGGGCATACTCCCCGGTGGCGACCATCCAGTCTGTTAGCGAAATGAGCGCCCACGCCGTTTCCTGGGTTGTCTCCCAGATTCCGCCGGTTCGTGCCACCATCAGCCAGCGCACGATATTGGGAAGCATCGGCTGATCGGGATCGAGGCGGACGAGGGCGTCGAGAATCACGGCGGTCGACCGGGTATCCGTGTTCATCGCCCACCAGTCGTAGTGCTCTTCTTCCCAGTGGACCCCGGTGGCGGAGACGATGGCTGTGGCATACAGCTCGGACACCAGTGTACGGATGGCCGAATCCTCGCCGCCGGCGATCTGTAGTGACAGGGCCAACCATGCGCGGGCGTAGTCGCTGAGTAGAATTCGCTTCTCGAAGAGGGTCTCCGCCGCACTTCGAGCGATGGAGGTTCGATCTCCCTCGGCCAGTACGTAGATGAGCCACGCCTGCCGATTGGCGGTGACAAACGTCGTGAGATTCTTGGACGAGACCAGTGCGTTCGCCAGGTAGTCCAGTCCGTCGCTCATGACGTTCTTGCCGATCTCGAATCCCGACCGTTCGGCCTGTAGCAGAGCGTAGACCGCGTAAGCGGAGAGGTACGGATTCGATGCGTCATCGTCCCACCATCCCCATCCCCCGTCCGCGTTCTGCCGCACCACGAGCTTGTCGACTCCTTGGGCCACCAAATCAGGCAGCCGCTCCGCGAGCTCGGGGTCGTCGATTCCGAGCGCCGCGAGCGCGCGATAGGTCAATACGTTGGGCAAGAAGCGACTGATCACCTGTTCGGTACACTCGTACTCGAAGTGCTCCAGGTACTTCAGCCCCTCCTGCATCGCGGTCGCCAAGGACGTCTCGAGTTGGATCGTCAGCGAAGAACGATCCACGTCGGCGTCCGAGGGGAGCGAGATGATCTCGGTTCGGCTGCCGGCTCCGTCGAGCTGGCCCGACGTGCCGACGATGTCCGGGGCCGTGTACTTGTATACGGGTAGTGTCCCGTCCGCGCCCGTCGTCAGCCGTGGACGGGCGGCGTCGGACAGATCGCCGGAGACCGCGCTGACGATGAGATCCACGGCCTCGACGTCCTCGACCACGCCCCACCACTCGACGGCGACTTCGCTGCCCGCCGGGACGGCAACCGTACGATCCGAACTCTCCTCGAGTTGGATCCCGGTCTGAGCCAACGTGATCTCGACGGTCAAGTCACTGTCCGTCTGGTTGCTCACGTTGGCGAGCAGGCGCACGCGGTCGCCGACCACGAAGAACCGAGGAACGACCGGCCGAACCAAGAGCGGCTTGGTGACCAGAAGGTCCTGTGTCGATTCGCCGACGTCGGTGTCCGTCGTCGCCCCAACCGCACGGACCACCCAGGTTGTGAGGTTGTCCGGCAACTCGACCGCGACCCGGGCGTGTCCGTCGTCATCCGTCACGATCGACCCATTCCAGTACGCAGTATCCTGGAAGTTCTCACGCACGGTGAGCCCTTCCGGCAACTGACCTTCTGCGGAGCTGCGCTCCACGGAGGCCTCCGCGACTGCTCCAGCGAGTGCCGTCGGCGTGTAAGCGGTCCCTTCGTCCACGTCGTTCGGGGCGGTTGCCTTGTCGAGCGTCTCCAGATCCTCGAGTTGCTCGGCGACCAATCGGTCGATCGAGATCGCGAGTCCGCTCGAGGTGGACACGCCGAGTCCGCGATGTCCGTAGAATGCTGCGAGAATCGCGTCAGTCGTTCTGGGACGAAGCGTGAGCACTGCCTTGTCTACCATGTCGAACGCGACGGAGGCCGAGACCGGATCTCCGGCCGCGTCCGTCGTCCATAGATTGAACGTCAGCGACGTTGCAGGCAACGGCGACAGATTCGACGGCTCCATGTCGATGTGGAGGACTTTCGGGGCCGTGGAAACCGTCAACGCGGCATAGCCAACCTTGGTTGCGGCCGTTCCGGCGCCTCCCGCGGCGGCCTCGAGGGCCGCTTGCTGCCCTTGGAATAGGACGACGCTGACGTAGACGTTGGGGATGTCCTCCTCGACGATCGGCAGGTCGATCACCGTGCTGTTGGTCGCAAGCTGCAGGACCTGACGCGACAGAATGCCGCTCCGCTCAACGGTCAGTAGTACCCACGTCGGTCCCGAATAGGGACTGGGAATCAGGATGTGAGCCGTCTCTCCCACGGCGTACGTGGTCTTGTCCGGAATCAGTGTGATGCGATCATCGTTCGTGCGCCGCCAGGAGACAGTCTCGGGCCCGCTGGCCCAAACGAACAGGCTCGAACGGGTCTCATGACCGTCCGGGTCGCGACCACCCACGACGACCTTATAGGTTCCACCGTCCGGCGGGATGAACGAGAAACTGCCGGCCCCGTTCCCGTTGGTGCGGAACTCGCCGGTCTCCACTTCCGAGTCCTCGACCGTCCATGTCCATCGGCCGCCGCCGGCTTCATCCTCCTCGAACACGTTCTTCCATTCCCTTCGAATCACTTGATAGGCGAGGTCCTGAGCGGCGAGACGTTCGCCGTTCCAGTCGACGGTGACGATGTCGATATCGGTGGAATCCCCAGCGCGCGCGATCGAGCTAGCTGTGGCCAAACCGACGTAGAAATCTGCAGCGTGGATGACGAGGGAACCTCGGCCGGAGATGACCTGACCATCGGCGCCACGTGCCGTGGCCTCGACGATCAATGTACGGCTGCCGATCCTGTCTGCGTCCAGCGCAGCGAGAATATCCTCGGCGGTCAACTCGATCACGGTTTGGCCCGAACTGTCGGTGGTCCCGGTTCCTTCCAGAATCGGCGTCGGGGCCGCGGGAGGCAGCCACCAGCAGTCCCAGCAGATCCACGGGTCGTCCGAGTCGGAGAACGAGTACCGACCGAGACCGGGAGGCGAGAAGCGGTACGATTCCGAATACACGCTCCACTCGATGGACTGATCCGTCACCGGGGAGCCGAAGAAGTAGTCGACTTGCACCAAAGCACGGATCGTCTGGCCGGCAACCTGTGCATCGAACTCCGGAGTGACCGACACCTGGAACTCCGGCGGGCTGTACGCCGCGACGTCGAACGTCTGAGAGAAGCTGCGCGACTCGGTCGAGATCTCGATCCAATACGTTCCAATGGCTGCGTCGTCCGCCAAATCGATCTGGCCGGAGAACGTGCCGAACGAATCCAGTGCGTGCTCTCCTTCGTAGATCTGATCCCAGTTCGCGTCGCGGATTGTGACATGCACGGTTTCGGCTCGAGGAAGCGAGTAGGCGACATCTTGCTCTTCGCGCAGAACGCCACGGAAGGAGACCGTCTGGCCGGGCCGATAGATGGGCCGATCGGTGTCGACGAACAGCCGCTCATCGGTCCGCCCCTCGGATGAATAGCCGAAGTCCCAGACCGAGATGCCGGACGTCCATTGCGAGCTTCCGAGAACAAATGGATACGCGCCGGCGACGATGACGCCGCGCCAGTCCGTCTCGTCGGTCCCGGCAAACGTAGCCAGACCGTCACGATCCGTGACGGTGGCCTCCAGAGCGTCCCCGCCCGCGTCATAGGAGCGGAGGATCAGTCCGGGGATCGGGTCGCCGGTGGAAAGGTCGCAGGCCCAGACGAGCGTTTCGTCCTCGGCCGTCTTCATCGTGAGGTTGACCGGGCTTGCGATCAGCAAGTGCCGGCCCTGCCATTGATTCCACGGGACGCCTGCCGCCTCCAGATCGATCAAGTAGATCCCGGGCTCGAGAGAGGCTGCGTCGGGCAAGAGGTCAACCGGGGTGTAGGCAATCGCGTTGAGGTCCCCGGACACAGAAACCGACCAGTTGCGCACTTGCGCACTGGCGGGCGGCGTGTAACGATACCAGTCGTTGGTTGCCTCGAAGTACTGCTCGAGGGAGAGGCGATACAACGTCAGTGTGAGAGAATCGGCATTCCGATGGGCGACGAAGATTCTCGACGGTCCGTACGTACTGAACGTCCCCGTTTGCCCCGGCACGTGGAGCCACGCCGTCGGATCGAGGGCGCGGGTTCGGAAGCGTATTGCCATCGTCTGATTCGTTCGGTTCCCGTAAGGGTCGGAGATGTCGGGACCGATCCGGATCTCGTACTCCTGGCTCGGGCCGGAACCGAATTGGATCACATAGGCATTATCCCACGTGCGGAAGTAGCCGTAGATCTCTTCAGGCTTCGGCTCGGGCGAGATGGCGACGTTCTCGAGTACCGTATCGGGATCGATCGGCGCGTTGAACGTGATGACGAACGATGTGTAAGGGTACACGTCCGGATCGCCGTTGCTCGGGGAAGTGCGGAGGATCTTGGGCAGAGGTACGGTTTCGAATCGCGAGGTGATGGCCTCTTCCATCCCCAATCCTCCGACGGCTGCTGTGACTCCGGCATCGAGGGACAGGACGTACGTTTGCTTGAACGCAAGCGGCGTTTCGGGCGTGAACACGACTGTGTTCCCGTCGAGCGATAGGCTCCCGGGCACCCGCGACGGGAAGAGATCTCCCAGGATTCCTGACTTCCTCAGGACGAATCGGTCCTCGACGCTCGAGAGCGAAACCGGCATGTTGAACGTGATTCGAATCGTCGTATCGATCGGGACCAGATCGTCGTTCGATGACGGCGATACGCGGACCACTTGCGGCCGGACGGTCGAGAACTGCCAACGCACGTCCTCGGCGAGCAGTCCGCCGGTCGTGTCGGTGAGACCGCCTGCGACCGTCGCAGTGTAGACGGTCCCCCCCATGAGAGGTCCGTCCGGAGTGAAGACGTACACGGATGTATTGACCCACTCCCCTGTCCCAGGCACAGACGGTTCGATGACAAGAGGGTCGGGAAGGTCGGCTTGCCGGGGATCGGACAAGGAGAGCAACGGCACGACGGGGCGATTGAACATGACGAAGATCGGGCTGTCGACGGTCACACCTTCCGCGCCATCCTCGGGGAGGACCTGGGTGACGTCCAGATACCCGACTGTCCGAAATTCGAAGGCATACCCGGAGGAAATCGGCTCCCCGGCGAGCGATCGGGCCGAATCAGCGATGGTGACCTTGTAGACCGTGTCGCGCTGCCACTCGGTTTCGGGAACGAATTGGACGTGGCGATCATCGATCCATCGGAAGCTTCCTTCCATCGAGGGAGCGATCGACCAGGCTGCTTCGACGGACGCTCGATCCATCTCCGAATCGAAGGCGACCTCCAAAGTCTCGTCCAGTTGCAGTTCCTCGGATCCGACCGGCGATCGTCCGACGACGCTCGGTGAAGCGGCGGCCGCGACGAGCGCGATCCAACAGACAAGCATCAGCGCAACAGCGCACGAACATGCGATGAAACCACGATGGTGCTGCTTCATGATGACCCTCCCCGGAATCTACCTGCCGATCGTTGCCACCCACTGATAGAGTGAACGGCCGTCAAATGCAAGTCGATCGTGCCGTCCGAACAAACACCCGATCAAGGGATCGGTTTCAAGCTCGCCGTGTGCGTCGTCTTGGGGCGGGCACCTTAGCCGGATCGGCCCGAGGGACGTCTGAAGTCCATTTCAAGGTGGGACGATTCGTCTTCAGATCATTGACAAGTGAACCGACGGTAAACGAAGAGCGATCCTCTTCAGAGGGTCGACCTTCGAGATCGAAGTTGGATTCAAAGGTTGCGGTGGACCGTCCACCGCATGGTACACATATCCTCAACGAAGGCATCTGCCAAAGGCAAACCGATCCGAAAGGGCGGGACGCAAAGCTACGGACCTTCAAGACCAGCACTCCTCGTACGAGCACTGTGACAAGGGGCAACCCCAGGGTGACCCGGGGACGCAAAGTCACGGGTCTTCGTCGAATGCATCGCGTTCGCGAAGACTGCCGAACCGCCGCAGCGTCTGATGGTGGCCGATTCGGTAGATGCACTCAAGACCACTCAGGAGGTGCCTTCCATGAGGATGCTTAACTGCGATGTGGGTGGCGGTGCCGATGGTAGGGATTGCGATCACGGCTTCCGCGAAGACGGGGGACGAATCAACCGTCTCGCCCCACGCCTTCTTCCTCGGCTCACGATGACCCCTCCAGGGATGCCTGGAGGATTTCTGTTGACGGGGTCCGTCCTTCCTCCCGATTACCTCGGAAGTCGTCACTTGTCCATGTCAGTATGGGGGACTAGGATCAGGTGACATGGATTCCCTGAAGCCCACACCGAAGCGGTCGACGTTGGGGCGTTTCCATCCGGAGAGACCTATGGAGGGTCCTTGGATTTCACGGGCCGCCGTAGGGGGTCTGCTGGTCTCTATGGTGATGGAGGGGCTCTTCGTCAGCCTCATTCCCGCGATCGTCGTAGGCGGACTTGCCATCTTCTTGGCCTGGAAGGGGAGGATCACGCGGGGACGCGTTCTTGCCTGGATCATGCTGTATGCAAGCGTCCTGTGGATGTTCGTCCTTCTCACCGCTCAGTTCCTAGGACGTGAAGTCATCGGCAGTGGATAGACTTCCCCGAAGCATGTCTCCGGTTCCGCAAGTTCCTCATGGCTCCTTCACAAATCCAACACATAGCAGGAGTATGTTGTTCCATACTGCGAGTTCAACATCTCGCACCCCCGATACCAGCCCTCCGGGGAGAGGGGCAACCGTCCCTCTCCCTTGGCCTCCAAAAAGAACCTCACGGACTGCGGCTGTTGCCTCATCGAATCCTGTACAATGCACGGTGACGCCTCACCGAGGTATCACGATTTGCTGAGGGGGAATCATGATTCGAGTACGCTTCGCACCCAGCCCCACCGGATACCTGCATGTGGGCGGTGCGCGAACCGCGCTATTCAATTGGCTGTTCGCGCGGCACCAGGGTGGAACCTTCGTCTTGAGAATCGAGGACACGGATCGGGAGCGATCCACGGAGGCATCCATCGAAGAGATCCTTGAATCCATGCGGTGGTTGGGCCTGGATTGGGACGAGTACTATCGGCAGACCGATCGTACCGAGGAGCATCTGAAGGCCGCTCAGGCTCTGATGGATCGAGGTCTCGCCTACGAATCCGAAGGCGCATGGTGGTTTCGCGTTCCGACCGACGGCACGACGGTCGTTCATGATGACCTCCTCGGGGATGTGGAGTATGCCAACGATCAATTGAAGGATTTTGTCATTCGGCGCTCGGACGGCTCGTTCATCTATCACTTCGTGGTTGTCGTCGACGACGCGGACATGGAGATCTCGCATGTGATCCGCGGAGACGACCATCTCAACAACGCGCCGAAGCACGTCCTCCTCTTCAAGGCCTTAGGACGGGAAGTGCCTCACTTCGTCCATTTGCCGATGATCCTGGGTCCGGACCGGACTCGCCTCTCCAAACGCCACGGAGATACCGCGGTCCTGGAGTATCGGGATCGCGGATTCCTGCCGGAGGCCATGGTGAACTTCCTTGCCAAGCTCGGATGGTCGCACGGGGATGATGAGCTGTTCGGTCGCGATGAGCTGGTCTCGCTGTTCTCGCTCGATGGGGTCAATAAGTCCGGTGCGATCTTCGAGGACACCAAGCTATTGTGGCTGAATCAGCAACACATGAAGCGCTCCGATCTCGACCGATTGCTCCAACTCATTCGCCCTATGACCCTCGAGCTGGGGCATGTCTCCTCCGAGATGTGGGACAACGTCGATCTGGAGAGGCTGCGACTGGGCGCCCATCTCCTGCGAGATCGCTGCAAGACCTTGCGCGATCTGGCACTTGCCATGGAGCTCCTGTTCCCCGTCCCTCTGGCTCCTGTCGACGAGGTCGAGGTCAGCGCGACGCAAGCACCGCTCATGCTGTCCGTGGCCGAGGCGTTGACGACGGCGGATCCGTTCGATCCGGAGCACGTCGAACAAGCTGTGCGTCAGTCTCTGGAGGCTCAAGGAGCGAAGCTCAAGGACGTTGCCTTGGCGTGCCGCCTCGCTGTCACCGGGCGCCGGGCGGGACCGGGGCTGTTCGAGATCCTGTCTGTCATCGGGCGCGATCCGGTCGTCGCACGGTTGCGCGACTCCGCGCGAGGAGGAACCGAATGAGCTGGCGAACGGCCGTTCTCGTCGCCATCATTGCCGTCGGGTTTCTTGCCGTTCCACTTCTTGGCACCGAAGCGACGCTGGAGTATATCCCCGAGATCGGCCAGCTGTCCTTTCTCCAAGGCATCAAGCTCGCATCGACTCCGATCGAGGGGATCGATTGGCTCGCGGGCGAAGGATTCTCGCTAACGCTTGCCGGACGCACCTGCTGGGGCGAGAGCGAGACGAGCGCCCGCGAAGGCTACGCGGCGCTGATCGCCGCGCGCGGCTGGCCGGTGGACGCAATGGCGCCTTTGTCCATCGTGCTGTTCCCGGAGATGGATGCGCGCGCCGACGTGCCGGAGATCA
>CAZXQL010000018.1:0-19512 GCA_964643395.1 uncultured Thermotogae bacterium | reverse complement strand
CAACCTCCGCAGGATTCGTCCAGAGGAACGCCGGGGGCGCGCAAGCTTGGCGTTCCTCTCCCTTTTGGGGGATCTGCGCGTGCCAAGCTGCCCAGGCGAGACAATGCTGCGAGCCCACTCTACGGCCATGTACTCCAGCCTTGCGCCTCCAGATTCAAGTCGTATGCTTACGGGATTCAAGGAGGCTCTTATGCGCACTCGTCCGTTGATTTGGATCTCCATCATCTTGGTCCTATCGTCCCTCATGCTCGCCGGCTGCGGCAAGAGCACAGAGCCCGCGACGAATACAGCGTCGGACCAATCCACGGATCAGTCGCCCAGCGTCGCTTCTCCGCCGTCGGGAACCCAATCTCCATCGACTGAGGCGTCCGCCCAGGCAAGCGATACCGGGATCGTCGCCTACGTCGATTCAATCCCGATTACCGACCAGTTGTTCGAGCGAGCAAAGTCGCAGGTCCTCGCCCGCTACCAGCAGCTCTACGCACAGTTCGGACAGGACGTATCCACACTGCTCCAGGGAGCGGACGGCAGATTGTTCGAACTCAGGATCGAGAACGACGCCCTGGAAGCGGTCACAACCCGAGCGCTGATTTCCGAGGAATTGGCCAACAACGATGCCTCGGTCTCGGACGACGCAGTCGAGGCGGAGTTCCAGACGCAGTATGACCAGTTTCTCTCCAGCCTCGGCATGACGGAGCAGGACCTGAAGGATGCATTCGAGTCCGGTGAGCTGGCCGGCATGCAGACCGGAGGCTTGACCTTCGATGAGTTCATCGCCTATGCCAAGCAGACGGTCCGCGAGCAGCTGGAACTCGATGCCGTTCAGCATCTGATTGCCGGTCCGATCGACTACACGGAAGACGACTTGATGTCCTACTTCGAGGACCATCGCAGTGACTACAATGTCGAGGAACAAGTCCGGGCCTCCCACATCCTCGTCGACTCGGAGGAGCTGGCCCAGCAGTTGCACGACCAGTTGGAGAACGGCGCGGACTTCGCGGAACTCGCGCGGGAGTACTCTCAGGATACAGGGACCGCCGCAACGGGCGGCGACCTGGGTTGGTTCACACGTGGGCAGATGATCCAGGCGTTCGAGGATGCCGCGTTCAGCACCCCTGTGGGACAGATCTCCGACGTCATCCAGACGCAGTACGGCTACCACATCATCTTGGTGACCGACTACAAGCCCGCTTCGTCCCCCGAGTACGCAGATGTCGCCGATCAGGTTGCGGAGGACTACCAAGCCGACATTCGAGCGCAACGATTCAACGACTGGTACACGGGAACCCGTCCGACGGCCCAGATCACGATTGAAGATCCGGTTCTCGCCGCGTACCGGCTCCAGCAGAATAATACCGGACAGGGCCTGCAGGCGTTTCTCGATCTTCGTGACGAGGGGACTGTCGATGAGAAGTACCTCAGCTACATCATCGGCACGATCTACGAATCGATGATGGAGGACGCCCAATCGCAGAAGCAGCAACTCGAGAGCGGTGATGCGATCACGGACAGCCAACAGCAACAGATCGATGCCCTCAACACCGAGATCGCGGCACGGCGTTCTCAGGCAATCGCCGCGTACCAGGACCAGCTCGCGCAGCTCGGCGGAGAGGACGCGCAGATCGAACAACGGATTGCCATCCTCCAGTCGAACTCGCAGACCGTTGCCGAGCCACCCGCTTCCGAGTAGCAGAGCACGATCACCTCACCCGCGCGGAGGCCGACGGAGGCCTCCGCGCGGACATTTCTACATCTTCAGCTTGAGTGTACGAGGGCGGCGTGTGACCGTTCACAAGACCCCGTAGCAGAGTCTACAATCCATGGGGTGATCAGCGATGTCCGCTCCTTTCATTCGCGACATGTCGCCGGATGATGAGTATTTCGTTGCGACGTGTTCTCACGTCAACGAGTCCGCTGAGATCGACGCGTGCGCCGCAAGGCGCCGGGGGCAGTTTGCCATCCTGAGGTCGGAGGGCGCCTTGTTCAAGGTCGCGACCCTCGGGAAGACGCGGATCGGGTTCGCCTACGGCATTCCGATCGAGCATTCGTCGTGGGGGCCGCTTGGAGAGGATCTGATGGTGATTCCATGCCTGCTCGTCCTTTCGGAAGCTGCGTCGTGTGGTGCGGGAAGGGCTCTGGTCGAATCCATCGAGGAGGGTGCGCGGGCAGCCGGACGCAAGGGCGTCACGGTGACCGCGTATCGCGACCTTCCCGGGGCGGACTGGTTCATGCCGGCCGCGTTCTTCGAGACGCTGGGCTACACGCCGGTTGCCTCCAAAGGGCGGGAGGTCCTCATGTGGAAGACGCTGTCTCGAGGAGCCGTTGCCCCCCGCCTTCTACAACCGCGATATCTGTTCGAGCCGATAGACGGAGCCGTCGTCGTCGACCTGTTCTGGAACGCGTTCTGTGAGACGAGCGACATCGAGGCGCAGCGCGTGCGCGAGGTCTGCTCCGAGTTCAAGGACCGCGTGCAGTTGCGGGAACACCGCGCCGAGGACCGAGAGGTGCTGTTGCGCTGTCAGATACCTCGCGCTATCTACGTCGACGGCAACGAGATCGGATGGGGATACGAAGCCCCCAAGCAAGGCCTCCGAGACGCCATCCGTCGAGCACTTGATCGGCTCGAATGACACCAACCACAGACTAGTTCTTCCGACAGACGAAGATGGCGCGCTCCGACAGCGCCGACAGCGGGCGTCCGGTGAAGTCCGAGCAGGCGTCTTGCAGGGTCAGACCGGCCGCCGCGAGCAGCGGCATGATCTCGCTGGGCTCGTAGGCTCGCTGGACATGGGTTTCGACATCGCCGTCGGGAAACCGGAAGACGGTCCGCGCGATGTGATCGGCTGCGTCGTAGCGTATTTCTTGAGTCAGAATCCCGTCCTCGATCCTTCGCCGAAGCGTCTCTCCGTCGTGCGCCGAGTAGATGAGGGGACAATTGACGTCAAAGATGAACGCTCCGTCCACCCGCAGGCAGGCAGCGGCCGATCGGATAGCCGCGGTGAAGTCTTCCAGGGTGACGAGGTAGTTGAGCGAATCGAACAGACAGAGCGCGACATCGAACCCAGAGTCCGGACGGGAATCACGCATATCGGCGACTTCAAACTCGACACCTGCGACGTACTGACTGCGTTGGCGCGCGATCGAGATCATGGCCTCGGACCGATCGATTCCCAGGACGACATGTCCCAATCGGGCCAAGTGTGTCGCTAGGATGCCCGTTCCGCAGGCCATTTCCAGGATTCGACACGGACCGACGCCCAGCTCCGAGAGCGTCCGATCGATGAATCCTTGACAGGACTCTGCGAAGTCGCCCCAACCGAGGTCGTAGTGCTCTGCCAGCTTCGAATACGGGATTCGGTCCATATCGCCGCAAATGTACCGCTCGTTCCTCCGCTCCGGCAACAGGCCGCCGCGCTAGTCGAACAGCTCCAACGGTTCGGCCGTCGGAGCCAACAGCGGCTTGACGCGCATCACGATCCCAAGCTTCTCGCACAGCGCCTTCGCACGACGTTGCAGCGAGTCGGCGTGAGACGACGGGCAGGCGTAGTCCTCCCCATAGGCGGCCTCATATTGCTCGCGCAACCCCGGGAACGAGGCGTCCAGGCGTCGATAGAAGTAGTCGCGCTGATGATCTCGCATCGTCAATCCGAACCAAGGGATGATAGCCTTTGCGCCGCAGCGAGCCGATTCTTCGATGATCGTCGAGACATTGTCCCACGAGTCCTCGATCATGGGCAAAACCGGCATCAGAGCAACGCGCGTCTCGATCCCAGCACCACTCAGCCTCCGCATTGTCTGCAGACGCACCGATGAGACAGGGGCTCCCGGTTCGATGATCTTCGAGAGCGCGTCGTCCGCGGTCGTGATCGTCAACGACACAGCCGCGGACACGCGGGAGATCCGTTGCAGGATGTCGATGTCTCGTACGACGAGATCGGATTTCGTGATCACGTGAACGCCGAACCCGTAGGCCGCGATCACCTCCAGCGCGCGGCGCGTCAGCGTCGTCTCCTCCTCCAACGGCATGTAGGGATCGTTCATCGATCCGGTGCCGATGATCCCTTTCCGTCGTTTGCGTGGCAGCTCATCCCGGAGGAGTTCGATGGCGTTCGTCTTGATCAGGACATCGCGATCGAACGCGTCGATTCCGTAGCACCGGCTTCGCGAGTCACAATAGGTGCATCGATGCTGGCAGCCTCGATACAGATTCAGCGAGTAGTCGAGTCCGAACAGAGAGTCGATGCCCCCCACACGAGATACGAGCGTCTTGGCATGAATCTCCTTGATCATCACGCCATCCTATCGAACGCCATTCGTCCGTGCGAGTGAACTGGACCCGCTCGTCCTCAAATTGGTGTACAATCGCTTCGCCGAGGAGGATGAGGGACCCACAAAGTGGGAGGAGACAACCGTGAAACAGCCAACCCGCTTGTCAATCATTGTCCTTGGGGTGGTCCTGTTCGCCGTACCCGTCCTCGCGAACACCCCGCCCATTGCAAGTTTCGAGATCCATGCATCCTCGGACGGGTCCCAGACGACGGTCGTTCTCGATGCCAGCAGTTCGTACGACCCGGACGGGACCATCGTCGTGTACGGATGGAATTTCGGAGACGAGTCCACCGGCTCCGGAATGGTCAAGACGCACACGTTCCCGAGCCAGGGGACTTACACCGTGACACTCAACGTCTTCGACAACGCCGGCGCATCCCAGCTGACGTCGCAGACGATCGACCTGACGAAACCGCTGACGCCGGAGACGTCTCCGGGAGCCGATGCGGCCAATGTCGTCGTGCCTCTCGACATCCCGGTCGGATATCGTGTCGGTGAGAGAGCGCCCGCTTTTGCGCTGCCCGACCAGGATGGCGATGTCTTCCAGCTGTCCGACTTCCTCGGTCATGTCGTTCTCATCGAGTTCTGGTCGAGTTCCTGCTCCGCGTGCCAGGCCTCGATGCCACATCTGGAAGACCTCTACGAGGAGTACGCAGATCTCGGCGTCGTGTTCATCACGATCTCGATCAATCGGAACGCCGAAGATGCGTGGAAATTCCTACAGCAGAACGGGTACACCCACTTCGTGTCGCTTCGGGAAGCCGATCTTGCTAACCGGCCCACCATGGAGGCCTACGATGTCTCCCGGATTCCTCAAGCGTTCCTCATCGACGAGCGAGGAGTCATCCAGTTCGCGGGGCACATCAACTACGTGCAAGAGGACACGATCGACGCCGTCTTGTAGGGCCGATCGTTGTCTGGCGGTCCGGGACCGCCGCTCGGTTCGCCCGATCCCATCGATGACTTGGATTCACACATCGGATCTTCATGCCTCGTTCACGCTGGGCTGACACCCCGTAGCTAGACTCCGCCTCAAAGGACGGTCGCGAGAGGGTTGCGGCACATCCTACGGGAAGAGGGGGAGGATCCGTGCTCCAGTTTCCGGGACGGTTTCCGCGTATTGCTGTCGTTCTTGCGTTGGTCCTGACGGTGGGAATCTGCGCTTTCGCCCAAGGCGGCTCGATTCGCCGCCACTACGTGTGGGAGTACGGTGGAAGAGTGTGGTCGTTCGCGTATGACTTCTCATCGTCGATCTATGAGCAACAGAAGTCGCTTGCCCGAACGCTCGACTACATGGCCTACGGCGTCTATGTCGTCGACGCTCGGGATGACGATGTGCTGCGGGACTTCCTCGCCCGGCTCGAGAAGGAAGCCTCCGGGTTCACGGTCTGGGAGCGACTGAATTGGGTCATCGCATTGATCCAATCCATTCCGTATGCAAGCGAGCCGTCCGAGTACCCACGATACCCGGTGGAGACCCTGGTCGATCAACGCGGCGATTGCGAGGACATGGCCATTCTGACGGCGGCGTTGGTTCGGCAAATGGGATTCGGCGTCGTATTGCTGGCCTACGTAGAAGAGGGGCACATGGCGGTCGGAATTCGCGTTCTCCCGCCGAGCCACCAAACACTACAGGCATACGAGTGGAACGGCGACATGTACTACTACCTCGAATCGACCAGCACCGGATGGTCCATCGGCCAGGTCCCGTTCGCCGACCTATCGCAGCCGGTGATCATCGGTGTGGGGTCTGTCGTGGCCACGAGACAGCCGTAATTGCGGGGCGCTGGGTCGTTGACTAAACTCGCGGAGAGGTGGTTAGAAAGATGCGCAAACGAACGAGTCTGACGATCTTAGCGGTTCTCGTCGCCTTGAGCCTGTCCAGTTGTTCTCTGTTCACGACGATTCTCGACGAGTCCGATGCGGGATCGCTCCAGTCATTGAGGGTCGGTGAATCCCTGCAAATCGAACTCGCGGGCAACGCCTCGACAGGATACGAGTGGGCCCGCGTTGAGCCTGCCTCTCTCGACGGATCTCCGCTCCAGGCATTCGTCGAGGGAGAGTATCGAGAGTGTCCCAACCCGAGTGTGGTCGGCGAACAGGGAACGTTCATCTTCCAATATCGTGCGGCACAGCCGGGCACGGTGGTTCTCCGGTTCGAGTATCGAAGGCCCTGGGAACCGGACGATGTGTCCGATACCTATTCCGTCACGGTCTGGGTCCACTAGGAGGCCCACCCGCATCATCCCGAGGCCTTCGTGGTTGGCATTCCGGGACTGAGCCGGTATTCTTCTCGCATCATGGAACCGTTCTTTTCCAACAAACCATTCATCGGAATGATCCATCTGCAGGCTCTGGCGGGAAGCGTCGGGTACGCCGGCGGGGGGACCAAACCGATTATCGATGCTGCACTTCGCGATCTGTACGCATTGGAGAGCGGCGGGGTCGATGCCGTGGTCGTCGAGAACTTATCCGACGCCCCGTTCGCCAAGATAGCGCCAGTCGAGACCGTGACCATGATGGCCACGGTCGTGCACACACTCATCGAGCGTGCACACGCCCCCATTGGCGTCAACGTGCTCCGGAACGACGGCTTGGCTGCCTTGGCTATCGCTGCGGCGTCCGGAGCATCGTTCACCCGGGTCAACGTATTCTGCGGAACCGCGTTCACCGATCAGGGCATGATCGAGGGCCAAGCTCGCGAGCTTCATCGTCTGCAACGAGATCTCGGGACCAAGACGCTGATCCTAGCCGACGTGCACGTCAAGCACGCCGCCCACCTCACGTCCCTGGAGGAGGCGGCGCTGGACGCAGCGCGCAACCGACCCAATGCGCTGGTCGTATCCGGGATCGCCACCGGTCGGCGCACCGCTCCGGAGGACCTTCAAACCGTCAAACAGATCGTGTCGTTGCCGGTGTTGATCGGTAGCGGCGTCCGCATCGACAACATCGCCACCTACCGCGAGGCGGACGGATTCATCGTCGGGACCGCCCTCAAAGAGGAGGGCCGCGTAGCGGCCCCGGTCGATGTGGCCCGTGTGAAGGCCATGTCGGACGCCATCGCCAGTCTCCGCGGACCGGAATGATCCGGATCGTTGTCCTTGGAGACGTCAACCTCGACATTCACTCCCACCGTTCGGACGTCCCGGCCGCAGGCGACGAATTGCGAGGGGTCGTAACGGTGGAGCCCGGAGGCGCTGCGGCCACCTTTGCGCGGACGGCGGCTCGATTGGGAGCCTCGACAACCCTGATCGGCGCCGTCGGCGACGACTGGGTCGGCGGCATGTTGGCCCGCTCCCTAGAAGAGTCAGGGGTCCATGTCGATCTGTACCGTTCATCCGTGTCATCCGGCGCCGTACTGACGTTCCACGACGGGAAAGAACGCAGCATGGTCTGTTCCCGCGGTGCCAACGACGACCTCACGGAGGATTGGGTCCGCACATCGCAGATCGAGCGGGGAGATCACTTGCACGTCTCCGGGTATACGCTTCTCTCGAGCACGCAACGCACCGCCGCCGTGAAGGCATTCGCTTTGGCAGCCGCCCGAGGGATGACCGTGTCCGTCGATCCTCCGCCCGCAAGTCTGCTCACAACGTTTGGCTCAACGCGTTTTCTGGACCTGCTCCCCGACGGCGTGTGGCTGTTCCCCAACCTGACGGAAGGGCGGCTCCTGAGCCAACGGAGCTCCATCAACGACATCATCGACTCCCTGAGCCATCGGTGTCCGGTGGGATCGCTCACCCTTGGCGACAAGGGTGCTGTCGCGTGGTCCGGGGAACGGCGTGACGTACATACGCTTCGATCGCCGGTCTCAACGGATACGACGGGCGCCGGCGATGTCTATGCCGCCGGCTTTGTCACGCGCTTCCTGCAATCACAGGGTCTCGAAGAAGCCAACGCGTTCGCCTGTCACCAGGCCCGTGCCTTGCTCCTCGAGCGGACTGCTCGAGGGTCTTGAATCGGAAACAGAGCCGGTCTATCCTGAATCGACTCTGAAGAAGGAGAGATTCCATGGACGATTCCACCGCCATTCTTATCGGACTAGCCGTCATGGTGGTGCTGGTGGCCACCGTGATGTTCCTCGTGATTCCCGAACCGTCACACATGGCGGTTGTCGCCACCGATCGGCTCGATCTGGCCGTTCTTGCGTTCCGGAACAGCTCCTCTTGGGTCGGAGCGGATGAGACCGTACGTGCCCGCGTGGAGAGTGCGTTGGTGAACGAACCGGGCATCAGCGTCTTCTCCCGGTCCGACCTAGACAGTCTGCTCGCAGAGCAGATGATGTCCGGGACGGGTTTGATCGACCAAGCCACGGCGATCGAGATCGGCTCTCTAACAGGGGTCAACAAGCTGATCACCGGCATCGTCTACAGCGCAGAGCGTCGCCAGGAGCCGGCGACGGTCTGTCTTGCCTGGGAGAACGGAGCGTGTGCCGAGGAGGGACCCGGCGTCCGCTACTTGGTGCAGGTCTCCGCGCAGGTGTCCGTCGTCAACACGCAGACGGGACTCATCGAGCGTTCGCTGGATGCGTCGGGATCGGACAGCATCACGCTGCCGGCCGAAACGACGTTCGACGGGTATGGACGTCTCCTTGCCAATGCAGCTGACCAGATCGCCGGATCGGTGACTTCATCGCTATCTGAGGCGTATACGCGCGAACTCCGCTATGGGCTCTACGGGGATTACAGAACGAAGCGCGACGGATTCATCGGCCGAGACGAGGCGTCGAGATTCTCGACCTCGGACGGGGATGTGTATCTGATCGTGCACGCCACGCGTGCCCAGAACGGCGAGTTGTTCGACGTTGACTGGACCGGCGAGGCATCCGGATTCGATCAGCGAGTCGAGGACGTCATCTCGAACGGAGACTGGAGACTGTATTCGCTTGACCTCTCGAATCTCGTGCCCGGGCGGTATGTCGCACACGGAATCCTGAACGGAATCGAGGTCTTCACCGTTCCCTTCACGATCGTTCCATGATCCCGGGAGCGAGTCCATCATGAGTCGGAGCTACCTCTGGATCGTTCTTGTCGGAGCTGCGTTGGCGGCGGCCGGCATTGCTCTCCTGCTCATGGAGCCTCGCGGAACCGTGGTCGTCCAAGCTCAGAACCCTTGGATCATCGGGAATGCGCAGGATCCGTTCTCGTACGCAGGCGGTCTTGTCCACTCGATCGAGGGGAAGGCCGATCTCCGCATCGATCCTTCGACCCTCGGCGGATCGTTGGAGATTCAACTCGCGCCCGATTCGGCGTTGAGTGAAGCTCTGTCCGGAGTCACGGCGACACGGTCCATCACGCTTACCCTCGACATCGAGGACGGAGCAACCGCGTGGTCGAATGTCGAGGTGTACGGCGACACGGGGATCGGGGATTCCCGCCTGCCCGCGACGCACGCCGAGTTCGCCGGGTCGGGCGATTTCGAACTTCGGCTGGACGGCAAGCGTCAGGACACGACGTGGCATGGATTCTGGTCCCTCGGAGACGCACTCCGAAGAGATGACGGAGCGGTTCGGAATCGTGGGCTTGTGTTTACGCCGATGCTGCGTGACCAAACGGGATTCTCCGATCCAAGCCGTACGGAGTTGACGGTCCTTCTCTACTCGACTGAGGATTCCAGCGCAGTGGTCCTGGATCTCGTCTTCCCGGACATCGGAGCGGATCCCGCTACGAATCCCTAGTTTGGGTCGTCCGCGTCTTGCTCGGTGCGTTCCCCCGGCTCGAGCATCGCGTCGATCCGCGCATGGATCTCCTCGACTTGCTTTCTCTCCTTGGCCGTTCGGAACAGGTTGAGCAACGACGAGCGAGATCCCATGAGGTCGGCAGCGCGAGTCAGCCCTTCGATCGAGCCGACAAGCAGCAGGCGATCGCCGGGGAGGATGCGGTCCCGACCTGTCGGGTAGAGCAACTTCTCCATCTCGGCACGATGCAGGCCGGCCACGATGCACCCCACGGGGAAGCGACGGTCCGAACGCAGCTCGTCAAGCGTCCGGCCGGCGGCAAACGAGCTCTCCTCGACGGTGACGAACACGATCAGGCCCTGCCCGGCGACGATCGACGCCACTTGCTGAACCTGAGGGTGCTCGATCTCCAGGACCATCTGATCGAGGTACAGCTCGGCGACGTCGACAATGGTCGTCACGCCGGCCATCTCGAACGCAGAACGGTACTTGGGATTCGTCATCCGAGCGATGATGCGTGCGACTCCGGCACTCCGGGACAGAAGCGAGAAGGCAAGATTGTCGGCCGACTCGCGCATCAGCGCGACCGCGACGTCGGCCCGTCCGATGTCCGCTTCCTCGAGCACAGACACTTCCGTCGCGTTGCCGCAGACGGCCGACACGCCCAGCTGCGAACTGGCAGCCTCGCACAGATCGCGGTTCAGGTCGATCATCGTCAAGTCATGTCGTCCCTTCGCCAGTAGGCCTGCCAGTCTTCGGCCCGTCACACCTGCACCTGCGATCAGAATTCTCATGATCTCTACCTCCACGTTCTGCGAAAGAACAAGATGATGACCGGAAGAATCTCGAGCCGTCCGGCAATCATGGCCACCGCGTAGACCGTCTTGGCGAACGGCCCCAGACCGGCATTCACGTCCGGAGGGATGAACTGCGGACCCACGTTGCCCAACGCCGAGGCGATGCCCGAAAGCGACGCCCATCCGCCGATGCGTCCTACAAGCGTGACCGCCATCCACCCGACCCAGAGGAACATCCCCCACGCCACCGCGACGGCCACTGCCCGCTCGATCTCGGTTCGTTCCAGGCGGTGGTTCCCCAACTTGCGCGGCAGCACCTCGAGCGGGGAAGCCAGCGTTGCGCCGATCCGGTGGCGCAGGAGACTTCCCAAGATGCTGACACGCAGGACCTTGAATCCGCCCGCCGTCGATCCAACGCACCCGCCGATCAACATTAGTGTGAGCAGGACCTGCTGAGCGCCCGGCGCGAACCACGATGACGCGAGGCTGTGCATCGTGAACCCCGACGTCGTGGCAATTGAAACGACGTGGAATAACGAATCACGAATGTATGTGTGCCATCCTACGGTCGCCGCGTTCGATCGGTCCGCCAGAACGACGAGCCCGCTGGCAAACAAGAGCAGCAACACCCAGACCTTTAGTTCCACATTGCCCGTGACGGACCGCCAGCGACGGCGAAGAAGGTGCCAGAAGATGACGAAGCTCGTTCCCCCGAGGAACATGAACACAAGGATGGTGTACTCGATCGCCACCGCATGCTTGAATCCCGTGTTCGCAAAGTATGCGATGCTGGCATCATGCGTGGAGAAACCGCCCGTCGAAAGCGTCGTCAACGCGTGCGCGACAGCATCGAACGGCGTCATCCCCTCGACCCAGAGCAGCACACCGCACAGCGCGGTCAGTCCTCCGTAGATGATCCAAAGGACTCGAAGAGAGCTGAACACGCCCGGCGTGAACCGTTCGGTGGCCACCTTGTGCGTCTCCGCCTCCATCAGACTGTGTCGAGCCCCCGTTTCCCGAACAACGAGCAGGAACAACGTGAAGATTCCCAATCCCCCGATCCACTGCGTGAGCGCACGCCAGAACAGGATGCTCTTGGGGAGCCACTGCAACCCGGTAAGGAATGTGGCGCCGGTCGTCGTGAATCCGCTGACAGCCTCATAAAGAGCGTCGAGATAGCTGATGTCCAGCGCCAGCCAGAAGGGGATGGCCCCCAGAAGTGACAACGCGAACCAACCCAGCGTCCCCACGGCCATGGAAAGGCGTGGCGTCATGGGGCGGGGTTTGAGAAAGATGACGAGGGCCAATCCGATCCCGAGACTGATGAGAGCGGGGATTGCGTAGATGCGCATCGGGAACTGAACCGTCTCATCGTACAGCACGCTGACCGCCAGCGGAGCTGCCTGAAGAACGGAGAACGCCACCAGAATGACGCCCAAGTAGTAGAAGACCGATCGAATGCTTCTCATCTCTCCCCTTCTGCTGTGCCTCCGTGCCCGATTCTATCGCGTCGTTGCATCTCGAGGAATCCCGGACGTCCTTCGGAACCGCTACACTGTTCACCGACCTCGAGTCGATCGGAGGAACGATGAGAAGCTATCGCAAGGAGCTGTGGTTCCAGACGCCGACCCGTCGCGCATTCGTCAACATCACCCGGGACGTCGAATCCGCACTGCGGGAGAGCGGGATCCGCGAGGGGCTCTGCCTGGTAAACGCCATGCACATCACGGCCTCGGTGTTCATCAACGATGATGAGTCCGGCCTTCATCAGGACTACGAGCGGTGGTTGCAGGAACTGGCCCCCCATGAGCCCATCGATCGATACGACCACAATCGTACCGGAGAGGACAACGGAGATGCCCATCTCAAGCGGCAGATCATGGGGCGGAGCGTAACCGTCGCGGTTTCAGAAGGGCGACTCGACTTCGGACCGTGGGAGCAGATCTTCTACGGGGAGTTCGATGGCCGCCGGAAGAAGCGCGTGCTGATCAAGATCATCGGGTCGTAGCACCGCTACTTGCGAAGCGGAAGAAGCAACGTCTCCCCATCCCCGAATGCGATCCAGATAAAGTAGTCGCCAACGGGTACGAACTCGAGGTCCGCACTGATTTCGAGCATCCCTTGAGCTCGGAGGGTGGAGATCTCTGGAAGTTCAACGGATCCGCCGCCGCCCGCGGCGCTCCCCGAGGACGAGGACACGGTGATCCCCGGGCGGCTGACCGATGACACGGGTACCGAAACCGAGATGGCCTCCCCCGCCCGTGACGGGAGCACGGCACCGGCCGCGCTGTCGATGGTCGCCTCCAGCGGAATCGAATTCGGCCGCCCGGCGGTCGCGAGCAGTCCTCGGCCCGATGCATCGACACCGTACGTCTGCAGCCCCGGAGTCGTTTCCCAGTTCGCGTCGAAGTCGCCCTGATCGAGTCGGATCCTCTCCATCGTCGCGTGCGACGAGGCGCTGCCGCCCGGCCATCCGGGTCGATCCGTATGCTGTGCATTGGCCGAGTCGATGATCGCCCCGTCCGGGTCGAGCAGGTAGATGACGGCCCCTGAGTCCGGGAGGTCGAAGGCTGAGTCGAAAGCCTCGCCGTAGACGAGATCGGCGCTCACATTGGCGATGACATCGTCGCTTCCACGCTCCATGATGAAGAAGCCGGGCGCAGTCCCGGATGCCGGCCAGCGTGGATCCTGGACCGCCCAAAGACCGTTTTCCAAGGGCAGAAACTCGGGCGACACGTCGCCCAGCACGGTTGGGTCGACCGGCGGGACGATCCCAGACAGCTCGACGGTGTGCCACTGAGACTGGGAAGGGACATCGCCCGTCTTCTCGTACCAAGACAATCGCCACCCTGACAGGTCGACGGACGCTTCGCCGATGTTGGCGAGTTCGATCCATTCGGCCGCCGCGTCGGTCGAGGCGCCTGCCCAAGCAATCTCGCTGATGACCAGCTTCCTCGGGCGAAGGGAGACAAACCCGCCGCCGCCTGCATCACCGGCTAACTCGACGGACAGTTCGGTCGTCGCCTCGGCGCGCTCCCCCTCTTCCGTGAACCCGACGACGGAGACATGCGTAACCAGCGGACCGGGAAGGTCCGTCGCTCGCACTGTGTAGACGACTTGGGTCTCGAGTTCCTCTCCGGGCCGAGCCGATGTCGGCAGGTCGATTCGACCGAGACGGTCGTCCTGAAGCGCAATCCCGGTTAGATCGACGTTGCCCACGTTGATGACGCGATAGGCGTACGTGATGGTTTCACCGGCTCCGCTCGAATTCACGACTCCGGTCACCTGCAGGTCCAGTGCTCCGCCCTGGGCCGAGGATGCATCCAGAAACCGGAATGAATCCGATCCGCTGATCGGGTGACCGTAGACATCCGTTCCCGAGGCGGTGGCCACGATCTCCAGGCGCCCCGACGGATCGTCGAGGAGAACGGGCCAATCTGATGTCCCTGCCGCACGGTCCCACGGATCGAGCGTGGAGGAGGTGAGTCCCACGGGAATACCTCCGCTCAGGGTGGCAGCCAGGTCCTCGATCCGCACGGAACCTCCGTTGAGGACCGACACCCGTACAGTCACGACATCCCCGCTCGTGGGTGCATCGAACGGAGACAGCGGCAACCCTCGATCGTCAAGGACATCCATCGTCACGAAAAGCGCGCCGGCACCGGATGGAGTATCGTGTACACCGCTTGGCAGGACCGTGATCGGCACTTCACCGGTGGCTACGTCGCCGCAGTTGTCGACCGCCGTGAACCGGAACCGCAGTGTCGCCGCAGTGTCAGCATCCGGCGCATCGAAAGTCGCGCACCGACCCTGGTTCGTAGCAAAAAGGTGTACGGCAATGCCTCCGATCTGCTCCCAGGCGATCTCCTCGATCCAGCCATCGTCGTCGGAGGCAACGGCCGACAACTCGACCGTCTGGCCCGCCTCGACATCCCAGCCGTCTGGGACGCTCACTGTGGGAGGCGAATTGACGTTCTCCACCGTCAGCACGAGCGTATCTATGTTTGAAGCACCCCAATTGTCGGTCGCCGTCAACGACAGGGTGACCTGCTCGTTTCCGCAGCCGCCGACCTCGGGAACCACATACGTCGGATGGAGAGAATCGGCGGAGGGCACGAAGGTTCCGCCGGCGCCCCCGTCGCTCCACGTGAGATCGCGGATCCAACCGTCGGAATCCGTCACCGCGGCCGTTCCGAGGTCAATCGGTTCGCCCTCCGCAGCACAGCGATCGCCGCCCGCATCCACGTCGGGGACCGCATTGACCCGCACGCGCAGCGAGTCGTGCGACTCGCCTCCGTCTTCGTCCGTCACGCTGAGTGTGAGCTCGACGACTCCACTCGCTGCAGGCGGCGTGTACGTCGCATGCAACGACTTGGCGTCGTCGAACGTTCCGCCGGCGCCATGGTCCGTCCAGGAGATCCCGGTGAGAGCGCCGCCACCATCCGAAGCTGATGCGTCGGACAGGCTGATCGATGTCCCTAGGTCGATCATGGTGTCGGGCCCGGCGTCGACAGTGGGCAACACGTTGCAGTCCGCGACCACGTCCGCGAGGACACCGGTTCCGCCAAGCAGCTGCGCCGTGACGCCCAACCAAGCCGGAGCGCCCTGCTCCACGGACCCCCGGATTTCGATGGTCGTCGCCCCCGAACCCGGAATCGGATCCAGAGGAAGGAGTCCGTTGGCCGGGTAAGGCGACCAGGTTCCGCCGTCGACGCGGACGCTCGCCGTCCACTGATCGATCCCCGCAGGAAGTGGAATGGATAGCGTGCTGTCGTCCAGCGTTTCCTCGGATCCGTTCTCGATCGTGACGGCCATCGCCAAGGCTCCACCGCGCGCCACGGAAAGGGGAGACAACACGAGCTGGGCCGACACATCCTGTCCCCAAAGCTGTACGGATACAGCAAAGCAGCACAAGACGGCGCAGGTCACAACTGTCCGTCGCATCGTTGATCTCATGCACCGAAGCGTATCGTGTCAGGGGCACAACCAGGCAGGGAGCGGGTACCGCAGGAACGTGTGATGGGTCCCATCCAAGACCGACAAACGCGCCTAGACGAACAACCGGCGACAGCGATAGAAGTATTCGACACCGGAGATCAAAGAGAGCGCAATGGCGAGAACCAACGACCACGTCTTGGCAATCTGACCGCCAGGCCCGAGGGCGAACGAGCGGTCCGCCAGAACGACGAGGACCAGAACAACGTGCGAGATCGTCTTGAGCTTTCCCAGAATGCTGGCGGGAATCACCTGCCCCTCATGGATCGCCACGATGCGCAGTCCTGTCACCAGGAACTCGCGGGCGATGAGCACCATGACCGGCGCTGCGGTCAGTTCCTGCAATTGCACGAACGAGATCAGCGCCCCGGAGATCAGGAGCTTGTCCGCAATCGGGTCCGCAAACTGCCCGAACACCGACGTCTGCTTGAAGTTGCGGGCGAGATACCCATCGACCGCGTCAGAGACAGCCGCAAGGAAGAACAGCACGACGGCGAAGATCCGTCCGATGTTGGAATCCGACAGGATGAGGTACATCAACAAGGGGACCGACAGCAGCCGGGCGAGGGTGATCTGATTGGGGATCGTCTTCAGCATCCCGTATCGTCCCCACGAACGGCAGCCGCGGCGGATACGATCTGCGTGAAGGAATCCGGATCCAACGATGCCCCTCCGACGAGCATGCCATCGACGTCGGGTTGAGCCTGAAGGCCCGCAACGTTGTCCGGCTTGACGCTGCCGCCGTACAGAATCCGCATCTCGTCTTGAGCGCGCTTGCCGAACGATGCCCCAATCCACGAACGGATCAAATGGATGGCAGTTTGCGCATGCTCCGGTGATGCGGTCTTCCCTGTTCCGATCGCCCATACGGGCTCGTAGGCGATCACGATTCGCTCCAGATCAACGTCATCGATGTCCTTCAGCCCCACTTCCAGCTGTTGTTCGAGCACGTCCACCGTCTGATCGTGCTCGCGCTGCTCGAGGGTCTCTCCAATACACAGAACAGGCCGAAGACCGTTCTCCAGCGAGATATCGAGCTTCCGACGGACGGCGTCGTCGGAGTCTCCGAACACGTATCTGCGCTCGGAATGCCCAACTAGAACGTACTCACAGTCGCATGCCGCCAGCATCCCGGCCGACACGGCGCCGGTGTATGCGCCCGACGTCTCATAGTAGACATCCTGGGCTCCCAACGAGACGGGCGACGGTGAAAGCAGCTTCGCTGCTCGATCGAGACTGGTGAACGGCGGGATCAAGAGGACATCGCAGTCCGGCGCGTCGCGGAGTGCGTCCAGGAATCGATGGATGAATTCCTCGGTTTCTTGGGGAGTCTTGTTCATCTTCCAATTCCCGGCAATCAGCACACGACGCGTCATATCCTCACCTCGCCCCTAGTATACGGAGCGTGGCTTGGTGAGTCACAATTGACAAGTTGAAGGGCGAATCCTACCATCCGAAGAAGATCGACACATCGTGAGGAGGCGTCACATGTACCTAACCGTTGCGGTGATCATCGTCATCGTTCTGTTGTTCCTCTTGAACGCGATCAAGATCGTTCGCGAGTACGAGAGAGGAGTCATCTTCCGCCTGGGACGTCTTGTAGGCGCCAAGGGGCCGGGAATCTTTCTTATCATCCCCCTCGTCGACAAGATGGTGAAGATCAGCCTGAGAACCGTCACGCTCGATGTGCCGCCGCAGGACGTCATCACCAAAGACAATGTCTCCACACTGGTCAACGGCGTGTTGTTCTTCCGCGTCATCGACCCGAGCGCCGCGGTCGTCGAGGTTCAGAACTACATCGAGGCGACGCGGCAGATTGCGATGACGACGCTGCGGAGCATCCTCGGCGGGTTCGAACTCGATCAGGTTCTGGGCGAACGCGACAAGATCAACATGCAGCTCCAGAAGATCGTCGATGAGCAGACCGACCCCTGGGGCATCAAGGTCAAGTCGATGGAGATCAAGGACGTCAAACTCCCGGCCGACATGCAGCGCGCAATCGCGCGGCAGGCGGAGGCCGAGCGCGACCGCCGGGCCAAGGTGATCAATGCGGAGGGCGAGCTGCAGGCCGCGACCAAGCTCGGCGAAGCCGCTGCCATCATTCAGCGCAATCCGTCGGCGCTTCAGCTGCGCTATCTTCAGACGCTCAATGACATTTCGGCCGAGAATGCCTCGACGATCGTGTTCCCGGTCCCCATCGAATTGCTGAATTGGCTGAACCGCAACAAGGGACCCGAAGCGTAGCCCAGCAGGATCCATGCATACCTACGACGTCATCGTCGTCGGGGCCGGGCACGCCGGCTGTGAGGCAGCCCTTGCCGCCAGCAGGCTGGGGGCCTCGACGGCGCTTCTCACGATCAACCTGAACGAGATCGGCAAGATGCCGTGCAATCCCGCCATCGGAGGGCCGGGAAAGTCCCAGCTCGTGCGAGAGATCGACGCGCTGGGCGGGGAGATGGCGCGCATCACGGATGCGGCGATGATTCACATCCGCATGCTCAATACCAGCAAGGGCGCGGCGATGCAGGTCCGGAGAGCCCAGGCCGACCGGGAACTCTACAAGCGAGTGTGGAAGACAACACTGGAGGGAGCGGACGGCCTATCCATCATCGAGGGGATGGCCGATCGTCTCCTGGTGCGAGACGGCCACGTCGTCGGCGTTCACGTCCGTGAAGGATTGGAAATTCGCGGGAAGGCGGTGATCGTTGCCGTGGGGACGTTCCTCAACGGCCGCGTCCTGCTGGGAGACGTCGCGTACCCTGCAGGCCGGGCCGGCGAGCCCCCGTCCGTCGCGATTGCGCAGTCTCTCAAGGAACTCGGCTTCCCCCTCGTGCGCCTGAAAACGGGAACTCCTCCGCGCGTCCATCGAGACACGATGGACGTCTCCCGCCTGGAGAGGCAGGACACGAGCGCTGAACCGTTGGCGTTTTCGTTCTGGAACTCCCCGAGAGCACTAAGCCCGGGCCTACCCGTCTACGTGTCGCACACCAATGAGATCACGCATCGCATCATCCGGGACCACCTTCAAGAGAGCTCGAACTACAACGGACTGATCGGGGGAGAGGGGCCGAGGCATTGCCCGTCGCTGGAAACGAAGATCGTCAAGTTTCCTGAACGAACCAGCCACAAGGTATTCTTGGAGCCCGAAGGCACGGACAGTGCCGAGGTGTATCTACAGGGCATCTATACGGCGTTCTCTCCAGACGTTCAGGAACGCATCGTTCACTCGATCAAGGGTCTGGAATCCGCCCACATCGAACGGTACGGATACAACATCGAATACGACTTCATCGATCCGATCCATCTGCGACCCTCCCTCGAGGACAAGCGGATCAGGGGACTGTACTTCGCCGGGCAGATCAACGGAACCACCGGCTACGAGGAGGCAGCGGCCCAAGGAATCGTGGCCGGGGTGAACGCTGTTCGTGGAATCCGGGGCGAGGATCCTCTGGTGTTGTCGCGCATGCAGGCGTTCATCGGCGTTCTGATCGATGACTTGGTGACCAAGGGAATCACTGAGCCGTATCGGATGCTCCCGTCCCGCGCGGAGTATCGGATCACGCTCCGTGAGGGCAACGCCGACCTTCGCCTGTCGGAGATCGGTCACGGAATCGGTCTGCTCCCCAAGGATCGGTACGAACAGGTCGTTCGCCGTAGGGAAGCGCTCGGCGAGATCCTGTCGAGTCTGCGGAATACACGGGTCGGTCCGACGGA
>CAZXQL010000017.1:8603-19541 GCA_964643395.1 uncultured Thermotogae bacterium | reverse complement strand
CTCGTGCGTCTCCGAACGTCTCGATTCCCGGAGCGCGCCATTTCGACCTGGTCATCGCTTCCAGTAGCCCTCTTCCGGTTCGTAGCACGTTGCGTCGAGTTCAGACACCATCTCGCTGATGCGCGCCTGAGCATCGGCGACGGCCGAATTGTAGATGGCCGGGCCAATCTCCTTGAGAATGAAATCGAGCAACAACGACGCCTTCAAGTCGCCGATGTCCTGATCCAGCATCTCCGCGAAGTACTGCTTGATCGAGGCAATCAGCCGATCTCGCCGCCTTCTCTCGAGTTCGATAGTCATGAGGCTCTCCTTGGTAGGATAGAGTCGAGTCTACCGGTGAATCACATTCGATGCGATGCGCTGACCTCTTGCGAATGGACACCGCGGCCTATGAGGTGACTATCGATGTTCGGCCGGAGCGCCCAGCCCCGGGATCCGGACGCGACGCTCCAGTTTCTGGAGAAACCATGACACGATTAGGACGATGACGAGGTAGATCACGGCGACAACGATCAGCGTCTCGAACGTGCGCGCCGTGTGCAGAGAGATCTTCTTGCCCACGAATGCCAGCTCCTTGATCCCCAGAAAATACGCGAGCGACGAGTACTTGATCGTGTAGATCAATTCGTTGGACCACGAAGGAATAACGATCCGCAGGGCTTGAGGGAGGATGACGTGCCGGACCGCCTTGTAGCGGCTGAGCCCCATCGCGCGGGCCGCCATCATCTGCCCCGACCGGATCGACTGCACGGCGCCCCGGAAGTATTCGGCCTGATACGCGGCGCTGTTGAGCCCCAACCCGATGATGGCGGCCGCGATTCCGGAGATGTGGATGCCAAGCGGAGATAGAAACGGAGGTAGCCCGAAATACACGACTAAAATCTGAACGAGGAGCGGCGTTCCACGGAAGAAGGCGATGTATCCACTGATCCCCCATCGAACTGGACGGGGTCCGTAGACGCGTCCGACTGCAAGAAGAATGCCAACGGCGAATCCGACCACAATGGATCCGGCGGTGATCAGGAGCGTCATCCGCGCCGCGTCGAGTAACTTGGGCAGAATACTCCAGGCAAACGCAAAGAACGTCATAGCGCCTCACTCACCGTACAACTCCGTGATCTTGCTCAGGAAGGTCCGGGTCCGCTCGTGCTTGGGTGCCGAAAAGAATGCATCCGGGGGGCCCTGTTCCAGAATCGTGCCCTCCACCATGAAGATGATCTCGTCGGAAACTGAACGAGCGAACCCCATCTCGTGTGACACGACGAGCATCGTCATGCCGTCCTTAGCCAAGTTGACCATGACCGCCAGGACTTCGCCGATGAGTTCGGGGTCGAGAGCGGACGTCGGCTCATCGAACAGCATCAACTGCGGGAACATGGCGAGCGCTCGCGCAATCGATACACGTTGCTGTTGCCCTCCGGACAGCTCCGCCGGATACGCGTTCGCCTTGTCCGCCAATCCCACTCGCTCTAGCTCTTCAAGAGCCAACCGGGTTGCGGCGTCCTTCTCCATCCCCTTGACCTTCATCGGGCCGAGGCGGACGTTCTGGAGCGCGTTGAGGTGCGTGAACAGATTGAAGTCCTGAAACACGAACCCGATCTCGGCTCGAATGCAGTTGATGTTCTGCTTCGGGCAGGTGATCTCGCGGTCTCCCAGCCACACGTGCCCCTGGTCCGGCACCGACAACTGGTTGATGCACCGAAGCAGCGTGCTCTTCCCAGTTCCCGATGGTCCGATGACGACCTTGGTTTCACCGCGATGCATCTCGAGAGACACACCGCGCAGTACGTAATTGTCTCCGTACGACTTGTGTAGGTCTTCCACTCGGAGGATCAGCTTGCCAGCGAGAGCGGTTCGGGATTCGTCCATGTTATCGCTCGACCTTTCCCCTCATTTCGAAGCCGGGGATCCTCAGCCGATTCTCCAGGAAGCCAAGGGCCGCGCTACCGGCATACGTAAGTACCAAGTAGACGAGGGCCACGGTCAGCAGAATGGCCAACGTCCAGCGCGCACCGAACGAAGCAATGGCCGACAGCCGCGTAAAGATCAACGTCCCCTGCTTGGTGAGTTCCAGCACGCTGATTGCGCTTGCGATCGACGTGTCTTTGAGGACACTCGAGAACTCGTTGGTCCACGGGGGAATCGAGAACCGGAACGCCTGAGGCAGGATGACGTATCGGATCGCTTGGATCTTGCTCATGCCGAGTGCGCGGGCCGCCATCATCTGCCCCTGTGGCACCGCCTGGATTGCTCCCCGAAAGATCTGCGACTGGTAGGCTCCCGAGCGTAGCGCCAACGCAAGAAGTGCCGACACGAACGCGGGCAGCAGAAGGTTGAATGACCGCGCCAGCCCACTGTGGAAAATCAGGATGAGGATGAGGATCGGAATACCACGGAAGATCTGTTCGTAGATTCGACAGAGCCAACGCAACGGGCGGTACCCGTAGACCTGCGTGAACGCGATCAAGGTGCCCAGGATCAGACCTCCGGCGACCAAGCCGAGGGTCAGAAGCAACGTATTGGGCAATCCTCGGGTGATCAGAAGCTGCAAGCTCTGAAGAATCGTTGCCATCTCGGTTCGCACACCCCTCGAATGCCAAGAAAAGGAACGCATCCCGATGGATGCGTTCCTCTCGAATCTACTCCGATGATGCCATTCCGGCTACGGGTTCGACAACTCAGCCAGCGATTGCGCAAACCCCTCGACGTCGCCTGCATTCAACAAGCCAATGCTGGCGACCCACGCCGCCTCGACCTGTGTGATGTCCGTCCCCATGTAGGCGCGAACGAGGTTGTCGTAAACGCCATTGGCCTTCAGTTGTTCCACGCCATCGTTCAGAAGTGGCAGCAACCCCTTGGGATCCCCTTCGGCGACGAAGAATCCGAAGTTCTCATTGGTCTTGATCACTCCGGCGATCGTCAGTTCGTCCTCGGCCTTCGCACTGGCCTCGGAGGCAGGCTCGTCCTGAATGACCGCATCGACGTTCCCATTGATCAGATCGATAACGGACAGCGGATAGAGGGTGTACTCCTTGAGCTTGACGTTCACGCCCTGATCGATCAACTCCTGGACGAATCCGGCTCCGGTCGTCTCGATTTGGGCTCCCACGGTGTGCCCTTGGCTAAGGGCGGTCACGATATTCAGGCCGGAATCGGCCCGAATGAGCACCGCTTGGTCAGATGTCCAATAGGGTGCGGAGAAGTCCACCTTCTGCTCACGCGCCTCTGTAATTGTGGCGCCGGAGGCCCCGATGTCCACACGCCCGATTCCGACGTCGTCGAAGATGATGTCCCAATCGTAGGACATGATGTTGATGTCGAACCCTTCGACTACAGCGATGCAACGCATCAAGTCAAGGTCAAATCCGAGGACATGTCCCGCGGAGTCCACCCACTCAAACGGCGGCCAAGTCGTGTCCGAGGCAACGTCATACGTCTCGGCCAACGCACAAGACGCAAACAAACCGAGAACGACAATAGCCAGCAAAACTCTCTTCATTCCTTTACCTCCTTGACGACGAAACGTATCACGTGGTTGTCGAGACAGTCAAACGGCATGACAGATTCAAGCGCAATCCCATGGCCTGTGAGCCCACCTTCTTACTGAGTCCCTGTCAGGGAGAAATAGAGATTCGCGGCGAACGCGGCAATGGCCGTCTTCGCCGCGAGATCGGGCGCAGTATCCCCGGCTCCATTGAGAGTCGTTGCTCGGACGGCACTCGACATCTCCGATTCACGTCGCGTGAAGCTCGAATACTCGGCCACCCACGCCAGTAACTGCGTGAGCTGTTCGTCACTCAGAGTTCCGTTCACGGTGGACTCGACAACGGATGTTCTGCAAACGACAGCCTCGACCTGACCGTCCGCATAGATCGACATGCGATCGCAGTAGTTGAGCCCTCCGGCCGTGCGCCCCCACGTGAGCACGGGCTGCTCCGCAGTCTCCTTGGGCATCGTTTCCGATGGGGTCTCGACCAACTCGGGGGCACTTGGCGACGAAGGTTCCATGGTGGAAGATGCAGTCTCGGTCGCAGTTTCCTCCGCGGGTGCAGGTTGCGAAGTCGTCTCAATCGTCGGCTTGGGTTCTGTCGTAGGCGGGGTCGTAGCGACAGCGGGGCTGGCCTGACTGGCGGGCGTCGTGGGAGTGTTGCTGGAGCATCCTGACAACCAAAGCGTTGCAAGGATGACGATCAGCAAAGCAACCCATACTGCCAACGGCTTCATCTTCATGATTCGCTCCTTCCGACCTCCGGCCAAGCGCCGAGTCCGAAAGGATCTACTAATCGCCATTACCGGGGTCCGTATGCCCCTCAATCGGAACTATCGTAGTCAGATTGCGGACCAAGTCAAGAGCCTGCCCCATGCTGAGTTTCTGCTGTTGGCAACGCAAGAAACGCGAGGGCGCCAATCGCCCCGGACACGGAGACGATTCCCCTTACGGATGATGTTCATGATGGGACACCGGACGGAACCGGCTCCGAGGATCGGGGGCTGGAATCCACAGACCCACCTCACGTTTCGGATCTACAAAGAAACGTCCTGACTGTGCTTCTCCACAGGACGGCGAGAAGGCTAGGGAACGTCGAGCCAAACGAATGTGTCCGCAATCTCTTCACAAGCGGCGCGTGACAGTGGAGCTGCTCGGAGGGTGCCAGCTTCCCACAGCTCCTTCTCCGCGGCGTAGTAGGCGCTTCCGGGATCTTCAGAGATCCCGATGGGAAGCAGCGCCCGCGACTGGTCGACATCGAACAGATCCACCCACTGCGAGTAGGAGTCCGCTCGTTGGGAAAGAATCGTCGTCCCCTCCGGATCCAAGAGCGGCTCGCTCTCCAAGTCATCGCTGCGGGCGAGCGTGGAGAATCCCTCGAGATTGACGCCGTAGGGGAGTGCGAGAACGGCGGTCGCTGCCGAGAATCGTGCCTGCCACTGAGCGGGGTCCGTGCCGTACCTCGCGACCGCGGTGTCCCACCCTGCGGCCAACGAGGCGTCGATATACGCGAGTTCCGCCGGGTCGAGAAGAAGGTTCGGATTCGCATCGAGTCGCGCACTGAGATCCTTCAGGAAGAAACACAGGCCGCCTTCTCCTCCTCCGTAGCGGTCGTAGAGATCTCCGGCTTGCGGTTGACGGAACCCGCGGGCGATGTGGTAGGCGGCCGCGAAGTACGGCTCCGTCGACTCGCAGTGGGCTCCCCTTGCATACCAATCCCGGAGGATATCGAGAGCTCTCCCGGCGCTGGCGCTGAGTCTCTGCCCGTGCGATTCCGCACGACACCCCGCACGAAGGATCGTTCGAATGGCGGAACTGACCGTATCGTAATGAACGGCGAGTACGTCCTCGGGCGTGAAGATCCGATCACCGGCAAGAAGCTCGCGCAAGCGCCAGGAGCGTTGCGAGTCTCCCGACCCGCCGGTGCCGACGCCGAGAGCCAGCGGATACCAATCGCCCACAGGAAGATGATTGGCTGAGAATAGAAGGCCGGCAGAGGGATCCAACACGTGAGGCAGCAACGCGTGGGGGATGATGTCGAGCCATCCCGCCGTGCTGCTTGATCCGTCTTGCGATGCCTGGCCCCCGAACGGGCTCTCCGAGGAGCGGACGGGGATATCGGCCAGTGTCCAGTAGCCGATATGGCCGCTTGCATCCCCGAACAAGCTGTGAATCCCCGGCGAGATCCAGCCCGCGATCGCATCGGAAAACTCGTACACGTCGTGTGCCCGCATCATGGCGAACAGCGCTTGAACCGTGTGGCGGTTTTCGGCTTCCTGATCGACGGTCTGGAGCACATACTCCTCATTCGCGCGGCGGTCTGTCATGAGTTCCGAGACCACCGGGCCGAGGGTCGTGCTCCTGACGGAGATCGTCGTCGCGCGTCCCCCGCGCACGGCGATCTCTTCCTGGTGAGTCTCGATGGGCTTTTCGACGCCGTCGTATTCGTACGTGTTCCGGCGTGTGCCCGGGAGTTCGAGGCGGAACGTGTCAGCCAAGTCGGCTCCCAACGCGGTGGCTCCCCACGCTACGGTCTCGTTCCAGCCGATGAGAAACCCTGGGCAGCCGGCCACGCCGATTCCGCGGGCATTGAACGTTGCTCCCTCCACGTGCGCTTCGTACCACACGGAGGGATTGCGCACCGTCGTCTGAGGATCGGAGTGGAGCACCGCGGAACCCGTTGTCGTTCGAGTTCCTCCGACCACCCACGCGTGGCTAAAGCTGGGGATCACCTCGGCGGCCACCGCCTCGGGGACGTCACGAGGGGCCTGCGCAAGGCCCGCGACGTAGGCATCGAGAGCCTCCAGGAAGTCGGGATCGACATCGGACAGCTGAACGACGGCCGCAGCCTCGTCGAGGATCCGCTCGTTCGTCAGCTCGTCGATCGCTTTCTGCTCCGAGCGACCACCGGCAAGGAGGTCTTCATATTCGTGGAGAAGCTTGGCCTCACCCGTCCAGGAGGGACTGAAGAACGCGGCGATCCGATTCCAGACTGCCAGGCAATCGACTGGACGCCACGGATCGGGCGTGATCCCGTAGGTCTCGAACAGCGGGGAAAGCGAGTCGGACGTTTCCAGATAGTGATTGACGCCGTCCGCGTACGCCTGGAGCAGCTGACGCGTGTCGGCGTCCAGGCGTTCGATGATGGTCTCCAAGTAGGCATACGTCTGCATCGTTCGGTACTTGATATCTGAATCGAGCGTCGTCTTGCCCCGAGCCCCGACGATGCCAAGCATCTCGGCGATTCGTCCCTGAACGATGCGTCGCGAGTATTCCATTTGCAGCATCCGATCTTGGGCTGTCGCGTATCCCAGCCCATACATGGCAGCGGCATCCGTCGTCGCGAAGATGTGAGGAATTCCCCACGCATCGCGGACGATCTCGACGGCCGGTTCGGATGCCGGGGAAGTTCCCAGACTCAACCACGCTGCGGCCAGTATGATCACGAAGACGGCGACGGACTTGACGACCCTGCGACAGAACATGGCATCACCTCGTTGACCAAGAGCGGCGATTCTCACGGTAAACCCGCAAGGTCGGAACGTCAATCAACGGGAGGTCACACGTCGATCAACATCGCCGGCCCCGACACAGAACGGCGAGCGTCACGTGCCGGTATCGCGGCGCCTACGGTATCGAAGGAATCATCGCGATGTACTCGGGGAAGGATCGATCGGCGATGGAAGGGAGGACCAGATCGGCCTCGTCAAACGTCAGACACTGAGTTACTCGGTTGGGGACAGCGATACAGAAGATGCCGGCTGCCTTGGCCGCTCGGACGCCGTGCTCGGAATCCTCGAACGCGATGGCCTCCCCCGGCTGCACGAACAACCGCGCCAGGGCCTCGAGAAACAGATCAGGGGCTGGCTTGGTCCTTGCCACATCCTCTGCACAGACGACGGCATCGAAGGAATCGAGAAGACCGTGCTGATCGAGGAGCTTCTCGACCCATGCACGTTCCGAACTGGACGCGACGGCAAGATGCAGACCGGCGATCCCTGCTTCGTATACCAGCTCTCGCACTCCGGGAAGAACCACTTCGGAAGACAGAAGCTCCAGTTCGCGCTCGAGAAGCATGCGGTGAAGGGCAATGCGGTCGACTGGCGTTCCGAGATGCTGTTCCAGGAGTTCGTACGCCTCGGGGGGATCGGCTGACGCGCCGAGGAGAGACGCCCATTGGGTCTCCGAGACGACCAGCCCATGCCGGTCGAAAAGCTCGTGCCATGACGCTCGCATCGGCGTCTCGGTGTCCAGAATCAGCCCATCGAAATCGAAGATCATCGCGCGAACGGACATCCCTGAACATCCCTCCTTCCCGCATCTACGGCATGGAAACTCTTAGGGTACCCACCGCAACGACTCTCTGCCAAGCACCGCCCCATTCACTCACTGGAGCGCGTCCGATCCAGCATCAATTCCGGAACACCTGTTGGCGATAGAATCGAAGTTCCTCGATCGACGACCGAATATCGTCGACAGCGCGATGCCGGATTCCCTTATCCAGTCGTGCCAACGTGCCCGGATACCAGCGCGCGACCAACTCGTTGATCGTGCTGACATCTAGATTCCGATGGCTGAGATGCGCGCTGAGCTCGGGCATGTATCGCATGAGGAACCGGCGGTCGAGGAGGATGGAATTCCCGCACAGCGGGGAAGCCTTTCGATGCGTGTGTTTGCGCACGAAGGCGAGCGTCTGTCGTTCCGCCTCCTGTAGCGAGATATCGGATGCCCGGGACGCCTCCAGCAATCCGGACGCTCCGTGCTGTTGCGCGCACCACGGATCGACGTGGGCCAGGAGTTCGTCGGGTTGATGGATCACCAAGTTGGGACCCTCGCCGATGATGTCGAGATCCTTGTCGGTGACGATCGATGCGATCTCGAGAATGACCCGTCTCGCGACACTCAGTCCGGTGGTCTCTAGATCGATCCAAACGAGATTGCTGCGATCACGCGCCATGGACGGACGGACTCCCTTCCGGGGACACCTTACCCGACATTCCGGCTCGTAGCCACTGATCACGTCCCGATGGGCGCAAGGAGGGAGGCGACACCGGCTTGACGCACGGCCCGGATTCGGGTAGAGGATAAGGAATGAAAACTCATGGGAACCGCTGCATCATCCTGCTCCTGGTCCTTTTGCTCTCAGCGGTTATTGCCGGCACGACGTACGGAGCGGAGACCGTTCGGTTCGTGCCGTGGCCGTACGGATTGATCGCTTACGTGGACATCGATCCGCAGCCATCCGATCTGGAGACCGATATCACACGTCTTGTGAACGCTGTAGAAACCGTGTGCACGTTCTGGGGCGTGGCTCTGCCGCAGCGCAGCAGCGAATGGGAACTCGCACTCGATCTAAAGCGTGCGCAGTGCATGCCGTGGGTTCCTCCCGTTCGGGACGTTCTTCCCGAAGGACCGAACGGTCCGCAATCCTGGAGCCGATGTCGCCTTTCCTGGGATGCAGGAGGGCTCGATGAGTGCATTGTCGCCGTCTACGAAGACGACGAGGTGCTGCACAGTGCGCTAGGGCGATACGATTTCGCGGCCGCCTTTCTCCCCGGCGGCCTATACACCGATGATGGCGTTCGTCAGATGCCCGGGTCATTGATTGTCATGACAGAAGGAGACTTCCGCGAGGACTCCTCGACCCTGCCTCACGAGTTCACCCACTGGCTCCTCCATGAAGCGTTGCCTCCTCTTCCGATTCCGGCATCGAGCCTTCACATCATCTCGGAAGGTGCAGCAGAACGAACCGAGCACTTGGAAGGCGATCACTACGATTGCTGGCGCATCGCGGCGCAGTTCGCACAAGAGGGCGACCTTCAGCATGTCCCGCTGTCGTTGCTCTATCCCATTGGAGAGACGGTAGTAAACGTCATGATGGAGCAGGGCATCCCCGTGCCGAGTCGAGATGTGGAAGCAGCTTCGGGGAAGGTCCTAACGCAATGGGCATCGGTCCGTTGTGGCGCGTCGGTACAGTGCTCCGACTGGATCGCTTTGGCTGATGAGATCGAGCCAGCGTAGCTTGAACACATCGGGGCGATCGATGATCTCACCCTCGCGGACCGAGTTCGCTACCAAGCGGACAAACAGCGGTTGCAGTTCGTGGCCGTGCTCCTCGAGCCGGTGCTTTCGCGTCGGGCATGTGCCGTTCTTGACAACATCTACAAGGGACGAGGGCTAGCCAACAGCATCGAGATGTCTTGGTCAGTGGCTGCGGAGCCCCAAGCGATGATGCAACCCTCCCGGATGAGGACACGTGGGAAGCCCTCCGGAAAAGGGAGAAGACGCTCTCGTACGTGGCGATCGCGAACGCCCAATACGCGGCGCCGCCTGCCCCGGAGTCGGCGGCCTACGCCGAGATGATGGTTCAGGATGAGGATCGCGCGTTCATGAAGATCGCCTACCTGATCGGACTCCGAGAACTCGGGCTCTGGGATGCCTACTTCGAGGAATACGTCTCTCTGGTTCGAGAGATTGTCGCCGAAGGAGCCGTGGATCCGGAACTCATCCCATGGTGGCATCCGGACCTGACGGAAGAGTGACCCGATCCCGCGCCGTCGAAGGCACGAGCGGAATGACAGAGCTGCATGGAATGCGGTAGTGATTCGATGTCGGCTTCTACGGCGACTCGACCGTCACGCTATCGACGCCGACGCACCCGTCAGCGGTACGGACCGTCAGGATGTATACGCCCGGCAAACTGACCACGATGTCCTCGCATTGGCCGACGATCTCGTTGCAGGCGTTCACCCACACGTACTGGTACGGACATGTCCCGCCGGTCACGGTCGCGTCAAGCAAGACTTGATCTCCGACACATGCCAACGTTTGATCCGGTCCCGCATCCACGATGGGCGGACTCACGCCGTCGGAGACTTGGAGGGAATCCGAGGACGAGCAGCCGTTGGCTCCCGTCACAGTCAGGGTGTACGTTCCGGGAAGTTGGATCGCCATATCCTTGCTTGTCGAGATCACGGCACCGCAATCGTCAGTCCATTCGAACGTGAAGGGAGCGCATCCCCCGCAGATGACAGCGTTCACGAAGATCGAGGGTTCCGCGCACGTCAGCGTCCGATCCGGCCCCACACTTACCGAAGGCGGAGCGATATCCTGAAGGACGCTGGCGCTTGCGGTCTTGGTGCATCCGTTGGCCCCCGTCACGGTGACTACGTACGTCCCCGGTGAGTCCACAATCAACTCGGAATCACAACCGAGGATCCGATCGGACACATCGGTCCAGACATAGGTGTACGGAGACTGACCTCCGGACACGGTGGCGCTCACGGTGACCTCCTGTACCGAGCAGGTGAGGACTCCGGATGCAGATGCCTCCACGACCGGCGGCTCGATGTCCTGGGTGACGGTTGTCTGAACGGCCGTCGAGCATCCATTGGCTCCGGTGACGGTCAGTGTGTACTCACCAGGGGTGGAGACGGCGAGGGACGCTGACT
>CAZXQL010000017.1:0-8503 GCA_964643395.1 uncultured Thermotogae bacterium | reverse complement strand
ACTTCCCTTCGGAAACGGTCGACGTCAGAGTCACTTCTTGGACGGCGCACGTGAGTGTGCCATCAGCTCCCACACCAACGGTCGGCGGCTCGATGTCCTGGGTGACGGTTGTTCGAGCAGTCGTTGAGCAGCCGTTAGAGCCGGTGACGGTCAGTGTGTACTCACCAGGGGTGGAGACGGCGAGGGACGCTGACTGTCCCACGACGTTCCCCGACGAATCGGTCCAGGAATAGACGTACGGAGACTTCCCTTCGGAAACGGTCGACGTCAGAGTCACTTCTTGGACGGCGCACGTGAGCGCGCCGTCAGCTTCCACGTCAATGGTCGGCGGCGCGATATCCTGGGTGACGGCGATGCGATCGCTGGACGTACATCCATTGGCGCCGGTGACAGAGATGGTGTACACGCCCGGCGTGGCGACCGATAGATCTGTCCCGTTGCCCAAGACGTGTTGCGCTTCGTCCGCCCATGTATAGACGAACGGCGCGGTTCCGCCCGACACGTCTGCGTGAAGCGTTACCTTGTCGATCGCGCACGTCAGGATCCCGTCAGCTGTGGCAATGACGGACGGCGGGGCGATGTCCTGCCCGACCGCGACAGCGGCTGTCGCGCTGCACCCGTTGGCTCCGGTGACGAGAACCGTGTAGGTGCCGGGTTGGGAAACGGAAATGGTGGACGCTTCGCCGACAACGGCGCCGGATGCATCCGTCCAGGAATAGGCATAAGGCGCCCGCCCACCCGACACGGTTGCCGATACGGAAACCTGCGAAACGGCGCACGTCAACACGCCGCTTGCGGCAGCAGAGACCGTGGGAGGCTCGATGTCTTGCGTCACGGTAATCATCGCGCGATCGACGCATCCGTTGAGACCCGTGGCGGTGACCGTGTACGTCCCCGGCTCGGTGATGACCAGTTCGTCGTCGTTGCCGAGAAGCTTTCCGTCAGCGTCGGTCCACTCCAGCGTGTACGGGGGATGTCCTCCCGAGACGGAGCTGTGCAACGTGACTTCCGCCGTCGCGCAGTCGAGCATACCACTTGCCGTCGCCAACACGACGGGCGGTTCGACATCCTGGCCGATGGTTACGCTGGCGGCAGCGCTGACCCCGTTGGCCCCCGTTGCCGTGAGCGTATACGTACCCGGCGCATCGACCGTCAGCGATTCCGTATCGCCCAGGTTGGCATTCTCTGCATCAGTCCACGCGAGCGCATAGGGCTGCGTTCCTCCCGTGACGACGCTCGCTAGGGCAATCTCTGGAACTGCACAGGTCAATACGGCGTCTGACCCTTCGATCGCGACGTCCGGCGGAGAAACCGGGCTGATCCCGATATCGACTGCCGGAGGTTCGATGTTCTGCTCGACAACGACCGATGTGCTCATCGAACATCCGTTACTGCCGGTGGCCGTGACCGTATAGACGCCAGGATCGCTGACGGACACGGTCGCGTCATGACCGATCGTTCCACCCGTCGGCCCGCTCCACACGAGCGCATACGGTTCTGTGCCCCCCGACACGACAGCGACAAGATCGACGGTCTTCACGTAACCGGTCAGAACGTCGCTGACCGATGCTTGAACAAGCGGTTGCGCGAAGTCGCCGACGACGGTCACTGTATCCGCCGCCATACATCCGCCGCACGAAACGACGACGGCCGTGTAGACCCCGGGCTCGGTGACGACCAGGGATTGAGATTCGCCGAGAGATTGTCCGGATGGACCGATCCATTCGTATCGGTAGGGAGCCACGCCTCCCGATGCGGTCGCGGACAGCGTGACGGAAGGTTGCAGGCAGTTGAGCACACGATCCGGTCCCCCGTCGACGATGATCTCGGGAGGATCCGGGAGTCCCACGAAATCTGTCGGATCCTGCATCTGTGCCATCTGGCACAGCCACCCTTCGATGCACTCGCTGCTGGCGCAGACGCTGCCGGAATCACCGCATGCCGCCGCCGCGGCGTCCTGCGGAAACGGTTCCGTCACAGGAATTCCCGCGAGCCAGTACGATACGATCTGCTTGAGCGTCTCGTACCCGACCGTGTATCCGCAAGTGTGAGGCACGGGGAGAGATTCCTGCCAGAATTGGACCGCCCGCTGGACCTGCGGGAACGAGATCTTGTTCGACAACGTGGCGTCGAATCGGTCCTCATCCACATCCCATCGTGAGATGGCCAGGATTACGGGCACGCACGACCGGACGGTCACGACGTCTTCCCCTCCAACAGGAGCGCTGCCGCACTCGAGACCCGACAAGACCTCTCCGACGATCGTCTTCTCCGTGCCACAGCATCCCGCACCCTCCTCGATCGCATCGAACGGTGAGCTGACGACCTCGATCTGATAGGTCAGCTCGATCGTCTCTCCGGCTTGGACGCGATTGGGATATACCCACTCCGAAGCGCTCGGGCGATAGCGGAAGCCATCGTTCTCGATGGGGGTCACACGCCACGCGGGGGGGAACCACTCCTTCAAGCCGACGCCGTACGCGTCAAACGACGGCGTGATGCGAACGCGAACCGTCACCTCTCGAGCCGACGATCCCGGATCCAGGCAGCCCTCGGGCAGCAAGACGCTGTCGCAAGGAAGCGATGTGTCGATGGTGCGAACGGCGTCCAACTCGGGATCGATGCTCAATGGGAGAGGATCGTCAGCGCGTGTACAGGTTTCGTACAGCGCCACCAGATGGTTGATGGTTCCAAGGTCAATGCGTTCTCCGCCGGTTCCGGGCACCGCGATGTCTTGCGCCCAAAAGTCGAGTGCGCGGTCGAGCTGAGACTTGGAGATCGTCCGCGATAGGCGGAGATCAATGGTGTCCACTCGATCCTCGGTTGCAGGAACGAGGTGGGCGATGGCCGTCCCGATCGGCAAGAACGAAACGATCTCGATGTCCGACTCTCCCCCGGTAGGCACCTCGAAACTCGGCACCGTCGCTTGGTATGTCCCGTTGATCGAGAAGCACTGGGGCAAGGGGTCGCTCAACAGCCGATCGGCGGCGGGCACCGACACCTCGTACGTCAGATACACGGTCGTGCCGGCCTCGACAGTGTCGGTGAACACCCATTCGGCCTCGGATTGCTTGAACGCGGCCCCCGCACTCTCGACCGGATGGATCGTCCACCCGAGGGGGAGTTCCTCGTGGATGCCCACGCCCTGGAGGTCGACGTCTGCCTTGACTTCGAGGCTCACCTGAAACTGAGACTCGGGAGTCGCATGGGCAGTCGATATCGACCGTGTGACGTGCATGCCCACATTCTCCGTGTTGCTCTGGCCAACGGCGGCAAGGCCGACCGCCACAACGATCGACAACGCAACCACGCATACTCGACGACGAATGACGGTTCTCACGATGCAGGCTCCTTGCTTTGTCCTCTCTTCGGATTCCACCCCCTATTGTCCGTTTGTGAGGCCCAAACGTCTGTGACGCGGATCACAGATCGCAGGGGACGATCCGTACCGGTGTAGCAAGGACGGACGGGAACGGCGGCACGAGGACTGGAGATCCAGAGATGCGTCCGCTGGGACGATGCCGGGACGCCCGTCTCGAGGAGTGCGGTTCTCTAGGCAGGTTTCTCGGCTCGCAGCGTCAGCAGAAGCGGCAGTTTCCCCTCATATCCCGGCATGCAGTACGTTAAGCCATCCTCGGTCTTCATCCCGGGGAATCTCCCAAAGAAAAGCTTCTCGTATTCATGGACGAACTCGAGCTTCAGACCCGCGTCCACGATGGCGGTGACGATATCGCTGACCGTCCACTCCCACTCGGCACAACCGTGTCTTGGTGTGTACTCCGGGTCTGCGTAATCCGGATCTCCGGGTGCCCACTCAGTTGGGTGAGGCTTGTGGAAATACGGATACGTGAATACCAGATCTCCGGAGGCGTTCGGGTCGAGGGCGTTCAGGATCGGATGGGCCTCCATCAAGTAGAAGACGCCTCCGGGCTTGAGGTAGTGCGCAATGATCCGGCCCCACTCCGGCAAGTCTCGCAACCAGCACAAGACGCCCTTGGCCGTGTAGACGATGTCGTACGCTCCGTCATGATGGCTTCGCAGGTCGTAGAGGTTGGACTGAATGAACGTGGCCGGGAGTTTCAGTTCCCGAGAGAGATCAGTGGCGCACGCGATCGACTCGGCAGAGAAGTCGACGCCTGTGGCCTCAGCACCATGACGAACCCATGCCAGCGTATCGGTGCCGATGTGGCATTGCAGATGAAGCAAGGACCTTCCGGCGACGTCGCCCATCTCTCGGAGTTCAATGTCGTCGAGGACTTCCTTGCCCTCGCGAATCAGCGCAACTTCCTTGTAGGCTTTCAGGTGTACGGGCGCAATCTCATCCCAGTGGGCGCGGTTGAGGGTCTCCGCTGCGTCGTGATCAAGCGTTCCAGTCATTTCGTTCTTCCGAGTTGCGGTTGGATCTCAGCGGCTCGATCAGATGATCAGGAGGTTCTCCTCTGTGTGGTTGAACCGGGACGATGGGAGCCGGATGTCTATCGCCGTCGCCTCTTCGCCCTTCCGCCGTTTCCCTTCTTCTTCCCGGCCGGGCGTTTCTGATTACACTCCCGACAATAGACGGGCCGACTCGACGTCAGCGGAAGGAACGGAAGTTCCTCGATGTCCTTTCCGCACATCTCACACTTCAGATTGAACGCTCGTACATCGTGCATGCCCCATCCCTCCGTTGTTTGGCAGTCTGCCTCGAACCACGCTACGAAGCATCCGTTTCGTGACCATACCCCGCAACTCGCCTCGGCACAAGGTCCGGTCGCAAGGAATGACCATTGGAAACACGGCATGGACCCCGTATCCTTGATCTAGGAGGAAACCATGAGAATAGCGGGATGCGTGGGCTTCTTGGTGGGTTTCGTGATCTTCGGCGGGGTTGGCGCTGCTCTGGCCGGCGATTGCGAGAATGGGATTCCGGCAGATGTTCAGACATCGATTCAAGCGCGCGTGGATTCAGGGACAAACATGGGAATCGCCATGGGAATCGTCACGGCATGTGGCACGAGCTTCTACGCCTACGGCACGATGACCGACTCAGGGGAGGCACCCGTTGGCAAGGATACGCTGTTTGAGATCGGTTCGGCGACGAAGCCGTTCACGGCGATCCTGTTGGCCGATGCTGTCGAACGAGGCGATCTGTCGCTCGACGATACGATCGATGCCTACCTCCCGCCGTCGGTCGTCCCCCCGACCCAGAACGGCTACTCGATCCGTTTCAGACATCTCGCCACCCATACGTCCGGGCTTCCTCCGTTGCCGGAGAACCTCGACCCGGCGGACTGGGACAACCCGTACGCCGACTACACTGTGGAACAGCTGTACGACTTCATCTCGGGCAACGAACTGCATGGCATGGGCGCATACGTCTACTCCAACCTCGGAATGGGCCTCCTCGGGCACCTGCTGGAGCTTGAGTACGGCGAATCGTACGAGGCGCTTGTTGTCGAACGAATCGCCGACGTGATCGGAATGCCTGACACGCGCGTGACCCTATCCGAGGAGCAACAGGTGCGCGTAGCAACCGGGTATCGAGACGGGCAGGCTTATCCGATCTGGCAGAACCCCACCCTTGCCGGCGCGGGATGTCTCTTGTCCACGGTTCGCGATCTGATCCAATTCGTTTCAGCCAACTTGGGGCTCATCCAAACACCACTGTACGACGCCATGCAGCTTACGCAGCGGGTGTTTCTGCCGGGGGCGATGCCGGTCGGACTCGCCTGGCACATGCGCAACATCAACGGCAAGACGATCATCGAGCATCACGGGGCGACCGGCGGATGTTGGAGTTACGTCGGGTTCGTCCTCGAGGATCAAGTCGGCGTCGTCGTGCTCACCAACACGTACGCCGATGTCGATGACTTGGGGATCCACACACTGGTGCCTTGGTTCCCGCTACAGGAGCAGTGATGTCGGTCGTTCTTTGAGCGGACTACAGCCCACTTAGCAATGAGGCGAGAGTCTGCTTCTCGGCGACCAATCGCTGACGGTCGGACTGCAGGGTCGCGAGGGTGATGTGATCTGCGCTCGCGAGCTTCGCGTCCATCCGATAGAGCTCGTCGTTGGCGATCTGCAATCCCTGCTGCAAGATCTGGGTTGCTGCATCTGCATCCCCTGCCTGGATCAGCAATCGACCGAGGAGAATGTAGGACTGCAAGTAGGTGGGTTGGTCCTCAATCAGGGCCTGCAGCGCGGCTCGGGCTTCCTGCACGCGCCCGTTCTGCGCGGCGATCACGGCGAGCAGGTACCGAGCGTCGTTTCCGAACACGGACTTGGGGCGCGAATCAAGTAGTCGGACAAGGACCTGCTCGGCGGTATCGTACTCCTTCTGCAACACCTCGATACCGGCCAGAAGAAGCAAACCTTGCTCCGTGGGATACGCGGCACACCAGAGCTGTGCCTGATGTTGAGCCAGCTCCACCAGTGCAGCAGCCTCGGTTGCGTCCCCCCGCTGGCGAGCGGTGTCCGAGCGAAGCAACGCGACGCTGGCCAAACGGAAGTTCGCATCCGTGACGAAGAGCGACGTCGCAGCACTTCGTACGAACGACGATTGCGCTTGCCGGAGATCGCCGGCGTCCATCTGTGAAACCCCGTGCGTATAGGAGACGTGGGCTACGAATTCGCGTACCCCGAGGATTCCGATCAAGCACGTAAGGAGAAGCACAACCAGAGCGGTTCCTCGGGTTGCCCGAACGGAGAGCCTGCGTTGCCACACGGCCCGATCGCCGAACCGACCTGAGGACGCCAATCCCAGGAGAGTGACGACGGCCAGTCCGGTCGCCGGGAGATGAAACGGAAAACTGACCGTGGCATGGACTCCGGCGACGACGACTCCGGCAAGAAGGAAGAGGAACTCCATCTGTCGTGGGCCGGGGTCCATGCTTCTGCATCGCATCCAGGACGTCGAGATCAGAAGGACAATGGTTGCGAGAATCGCGATGCCACCAACGACACCCATCTCGGCGAGTTCCTGGAGGTAGTCATTGTGGCTCTGGGCTGCCCGTGGGAGAGTTGCTTGCTCGGCATCCTCCGGATGGGCGGATACATAGAGGATCTTCCCGTCGATGTAGCGCACCTTGTAGTTCCCGATGCCGACCCCGGTCGCCGGATGAGTCACAAACATCTCCCACGCCGTTGCCCAATCCACTTGGCGGGCGCGCCCCGAGTTGGCGGCCCACACATCGGCGATGAACGAGCTTGACGATTGCTGAATGGGCACGATCGGCTGGCTCAACCACAATCCCAATCCGGCGCCCAACCCGGTCAGTGCAGCAAGGGCAATTGCCAGGGCGGGTTTCCAATGACTGCGAACGAAGCGTCCCAGGCGGAAGACGAACGTCGCCGCGACGAGAAACAACGCGCCGGCCATCAGGGCCACGAGCACGCCGAGTTGCTGGATCAGAGCCGGCCCCAGAAAGCACAGAGTGACGCCCAGCCAAAGGAGGACCTGGGAGAACTTCCACCGACGCGTCCACAGAAGAGAAGCGACGGGAAACGCGATGACGCCCAGAAACGATCCAAGATAGTTGCGGTTTCCGAACGTTCCGGAGAGCCGTTCAATCGGCGAGAGGAGCGGATCTCCCAGTACGCCGGCGTACTGGAGGATGCCAAACAGAAACGACGCGACGCCTGCAATCAGGAGAGCGGCCAGGAGCCTCCGGGCAGTCTCGCGATCACCGAGGTTCGCCACAAGAAGACCGAATCCGGCGAAGAGGACGAGCAGAAGGAGACTCACAAGCGCGTACGCCCAATTCGAGGCTTGGAAGAGAGAGGCCAGTGACGCGACGATCACGAACGCAATACCTACGAACACCCAAGGAAGTCGAATCGTGGCTTCACGCCTCGTCCACCACACGACGCCGCTCACGAAGAGCAATACGGCGATCCCCATCGCGACGAAGCCAGTCTTTGCAATATACGGGGAAAACGAGAGAGGGAAGACCCATAGCGGGGCGCAAACGAGAAAGAGAGCGACCCCCCAGTCCGCAAACCGACGGCGCTCATTCCCGAGCACTTGCAAGAAACGGTTCTTCTGCCGGCCCATTCAAGCATCGTAGGCTCCGCGTCGGATGAATTGCAAGAATCCGCGGTCGATGGGACGTGCTCTCGGTGTTCAGTGGGATCGCGGAGTCCATCCGAGCCGCTTGAGAACGCTCACATCGTAACCGGCCTCACCACGAACCTTCACTCCGGAAGATCGAGGATGCGGATCTGGTAGAGCTTGTCATCGAACCAGTTCTCGTTCGTGCGCTGGGTCGCCCAGAGGTACTGGCCGTCCCAGGCAAGATCCCACGTCCCCTCGCTGCAGGCGTAGATCGATCCGAGCCGTTGCCCGGTCGTCGAGATGCGCTGAATCCCCTCGCCGCTAGGGACCCAGAACGCCTCGCCGTCCCACGTGATTCCCCCGGCTCCGCCTGCGGCGGGAATCGTGTTGATCAGCGTGCCCTGCCTGTCCACCCGATAGATCGTCGAGCTCGTCCACCCCATGATGCACAGGGCTTCGCCGTCCCAGGTG
>CAZXQL010000016.1:0-19588 GCA_964643395.1 uncultured Thermotogae bacterium | reverse complement strand
GAAATCTCTCCTCGCTTGGTGCGGAAGACTTCCCCGGTGACCGAGATGAAGTCCCCGACATCGATCTGCGTCAGCAGATCATACGCATCACCAAGGTTGTCGACGGTGGCGTAGGCTTGGACCTTGCCCGTTCCGTCCACGATGTCGAGAAACGCGGCCTTGCCCATACCTCGGTGAGCCATCAGGCGACCGTGCACGGTGGCCACGTGGCCGGAGTGCTCCTCGTTCTCGAGCGACGCAAATCGCTCCGTGACCGGGCCGATCGGTTCACCCGCTGGAACGCGAGCGGGATACGGATCGATCCCCATCGCTCTGAGTGATTGAAGCTTCTCGAGGCGGGACTGCCTCAGCGTGTCGGACATGGAGGTTTCCCGCTACTTGTTGATCGCGATGACGCGGAATTTGCTCGTGCCCCACGGCAACTCGGCCGTGACTTCGTCTCCCTCGCGCTTGCCGAGCAGCAGCTTCCCGACGGGAGATGCAGCGGAGATCTTGCCGTTCTCGAGGTCGACCTCGACGGCGCTGACCAACGCGAACGTACCCGACTCCTGTAGAGTGAGGTCCTGAAGAATGAAGCTCGATCCGATGCCGATCCGATCCTTGGAGATCTGATCCTCAGGCAGGATCTCGGCCACTTCCAGAACGGAGGCAAGTCGCCGGACCTCTCGCTCGTAGTACTGCTGCTGCGACTGGAGATACATGTACTCCTTGTTCTCGCGCAGGTCGCCTCCGTTCATCTTGGAGGCCTTGAGCTTCTCGGGGATCTCTTCGTAGAGAATCTTCTGCGCGTGATCCATCTCCTGGCGCATCAACTCGTATCCCTGTTTGGTCAGGTAGATCGTTTCCTTGTTCATGTCTACTCCTTCGCGTCCCTGAGCGCCCTCTTGATCGCGCGCTCGAGACCCTCGACGATCTCAGCCTCGGACGCCGTCGCGCACGATGCGTCCGGTAGGATCACGAGATCTACTGCAGGGAGGCGGTTTGCGTTCTTGCGAAAGGCTTCCCGAAGCTTCCGCTTGATCCGGTTCCTCTCGACGGCCGAACCGACTTTCCGCGAGACGACCAGCCCCAATCGCGGTCCCGATTCCGGTGAATCCGCCGTCTTCGCGTCTCGGCGGAGCACATGGACCGAGAAGCAACTCCCCTTCCACGTGACCCCTTCGCGAAACACGCGAATGAATTCGGCTTTCTTCTTGAGCCTCACCGTGGAAGGGAAACGGTCATCGCCATCTCCTGCCATACCCGAAATATAGTCGGAAGCGCCGTGTGATTCAAGGTTTGCTCGGTTTCCCTCTCCAAACGCCGTGCGGTACACTGTCTGACCGGCTATGGAACCACGACACGTGTTTACGGTCTCCGAATTGAACACAGCAGCCCGATCGTCCCTCGAAGGGCAATTCGGCATGGTCTGGGTCCGCGGAGAGGTTTCGGAACTGACGCGGGCTCCATCGGGGCACTTGTACTTCACGCTCAAGGACGAGAGTGCGGAGCTGAGCGCCGTCCGGTTCCGGTCGCGAACGTCGCGGCTGGCTCCGGTGACTGTCGAGCCGGGCACTGTCGTCCTGGCTCAAGGTACATTGACCGTCTACGAGCCTCGCGGCCGCTATCAGTTCGTCGTCTCGATCCTCCAGCCGATCGGCGCCGGGGAGATCCAGCGTGCCTTCGAGCAACTCAAACGAAAACTGCAGGACGAAGGCCTGTTCGACCCCACGCTCAAGCAGCCGTTGCCGGCCGTCCCAGCAACAATCGGCGTGATCACATCCCCCCAGGGCGCCGCACTTCGTGACGTTCGGTCGGTCCTGGAGCGGCGCTGGCCGCACGTAGAGGTCTTCTTGTTCCCGTCCTCGGTTCAGGGCGACGCCGCGCCGGCGGAGCTGCGCGCAGCGCTGGACCGGGCGGTCCGCTTCTCACGCACGGAGCGAACGCTGGATGTTCTGATCCTGACGCGCGGCGGAGGATCGGCCGAGGATCTGGCCGCATTCAATGACGAGGCGTTGGCGCGGGATCTGTATGCTTGCCCGATTCCCGTCATTTCCGCGGTGGGCCACGAGATCGATTTCTCGATCGCCGATTTCGCGGCCGACCGCCGGGCCCCGACGCCGTCGGCCGCCGCCGAGTTGGTCGTGCCGGATCGAGCTGAAGCTTTGAGCGGCCTCGAGGGAGTCGTGCGCCGCATGCAGCGGCAGATCCGTATGCTGTGGAGGGGGCGCGCCGACGTCTTCCGCTTGCGCATCGAAGCCTGCCTGTTGCGCAGCCCGCAGCGGCGGTTCGAAACGTACGAACAGCGGCTCGACCTTGGCCTAACCACAACGCTTCGCTCGATCGCATCCGCCTGGAGAACGAGGCACGAGGCGCTGCGCCATGGCGCGGAGATCCTTCGGCTATCCGACCCGTCTCTGCCGCTTCAACGCGGGTACTCGCTGACGTACCGTCAAGGAGACGTGCGCCCGCTTCGGTCCGTCAAGGATCTCAAGGCGGGCGAGCCGATCGAGACGCGGCTGGCGGACGGAAGACTGACATCGAATATCGAGGAGGTAACCTCGGATGAACCTTGAGCAGGATCTGAAGCGGCTGGAAGAGATCGCCAAGAAGCTGGAGTCCGACGAACTCCCCCTGGAAGAGGCCATCGGGCTCTTCGAGCAGGGCATTGCATTGGCTACGTCCATCCGGACGGCGCTCAACGAGGCCAAGATTCGCATCGAAACCGTCGTCGAGACCGCTCGCGATTCGTTCACGCTCGAGCCGTTCGATCTGGAGTAGACGTCGGTCTCGGAGCCGGGATAGAACCGGATTGGATCGCTGTTGTATCCCTCCCCGAAGACTCGTCGGGATAGGACCGGAGCCGTTCATTGGCGCATCTTGACACGGAAACTCGTTGCCGAGATATAACCGGATTTGTACGCTGTTGTATCCCGGTGCACAGACAGACGATTGGGTCGACTTCGGCACCGGGATGTGACCGAATGGGTCCGCCGTCGTATCTCGCCTTTGGTCGATTCGGAGGGCGAGATATAATCTCTCCTATGGGTGAGCGGAACGAACCGGTGGATGTTCTGATCGTCGGCGCCGGTCCGGCGGGACTTACGGCGGCAATCTACTCCGGACGGGCATTGCTGTCGACGACCGTTCTCGAGAAAGGGCTGCCCGGCGGGCAGTTGAATGAGACGGATCTCATCGAGAATTGGCCGGGCTTCTCGGAGCCCATTGCCGCACCCGAACTGATGAAGCAGATTCGCTCCCAGGCCGAACGGTTCGGAGCGTCGATCGTGTTGGCGGACGTGGTTCGTCTCGAACCCGGCACAGGTGTTCACCGCGTTGTCTTGTCCAAGGGGGATCTCACCGCACGCACTGTCATCCTGTCGCCCGGCTCGCGCCCCAAGGAGCTTCCGGCCGAAAACGCGAAGCGTCTCAAGGGGAAGGGTGTGTCGTACTGCGCGACGTGTGACGGCTACTTCTATCAGGGGAAGACGATCGTTCAGATCGGTGCAGGCGACTCCGGGCTTACAGAATCGCTCTTTCTGACGAGATTTGTCGATTCTGTCACGATCGTCGTTCGCCATCCGGAGGACGATCCCAAGGCATTCCGCGCATCTGCGATTCTTCGGAGGCGCGCCATGGAGCATCCCAAGATACGCTTTCTGTGGAACCGCGTCGTCGAATCAATCGAGGGAGACGATCACGTCACCGGAGTTCGGCTTCGCGACCTGGGAACCGGAGGGTCGGAGTCTCTCCCGATCGATGGGGTCTTCGTGAACATCGGGCATCATCCGGAAACCGACTTCTTGCAAGGGGTCATCGAGTTGGATGAGGATGGCTACATCGTCACGGACGAATCTCTTCGAACCAACGTGCCTGGGATCTTCGCCGCCGGCGATGCCCGGGTAAACGCCAACCAGTATGCACAAGCCATCGTGGCAGCAGGGGAAGGGGCGATAGCCGCCATCGAGGCGGAGAAGTACTTGGCCGGATAGGCCGGCACGACGAGTGACGCGAGGGGCGGGGGTCTCTTCGGCTCGCAGGTCCGCGACCAGCATCGCGAGGCCAAGGATCAAAGGAGAGAGGCATGTATCCGACGATTTCAAAGCTGTTTGATGATGCGGTCGCCGAACACGGGCAGAAGGTTGCCTTGCGGATGCCGATTCCCAAGGAACGGAAGCGCGGGCGTGGGGTTCGGCTGGTGCTCAACGAGATTACCTACGAGCGCATGGGGGAGATGGTCGGCCGATTCGCGAGCGCGTTGGCGGAACTCGGTGTCCAACCGGGAGATCGCGTCGCTCTCATTTCCAAGCCGAGATCCGCGTGGGCGACGACGTTCTTCGCCATTCTGCGGTGCGGCGCCGTCGTCGTTCCGATGGATCCCGAACTCCAGAAGGGAGAGATCGAACGCATCCTGCGGGAAGCCGAGGTGAAGGGAATCGTCTTCTCCGGCAGTAAGACGGACGACATTCTTTCATTCCGCGACAAGTTACCCAACAAGCCGTTCGTCATCTCGATGGATCGCGCCAAAGACGAGCGCGTCTTCTTCCTCGACGCGCTGATGCTCGGCAAGACGCCGCTGCCTCGCGTAGAGGTCGAGCCCTCATCACTGGCCATTCTGATGTACACGTCCGGGACCACGGGGAATGCCAAGGGCGCGATGCTCACGCACGCCAACATCTCGTCCAACGCCACCACGGCCGTCAAGGTTGTATCATTGAGCGACGAGGACAGCTTCCTGTCTATCGTTCCATGGAATCACATCTACGGTCTCACGATCACATTGGTGACGCCGATGGTCGTTGGAGCGACCAGTACGTATACGCCGGTCGACCGCAACCTGGCCGAGGTCATGTGCAAAGCAAAGCCCACGATCATTCTCGGCGTCCCGAAGCTGTACACTGTGCTGTACGGGCGAATCCGTGCATCGATCGACAAGTCCCTGCTCAAGCGAATGATCGATCGTTCGTCGCCCGTGCTCATGGGCAAGTTGGTCAAGAAGAAGCTGTTCGGCAAGCAGTTCCGATTCTTCACATCCGGCGGCGCTCCGCTGAGTCCCGAGATGGCATCGGGATTCCGGAAGATGGGAATCGGAATCATGGAAGGATACGGTCTGACCGAAACGTCGCCGCTTCTGACCATGTGCGAGGAGTTCGCCGAGGTCCCCGGAATGAGAGCCATCGACGATGTCAGTATCCGCATCGACCATCCTGACGAGAACGGCGTCGGAGAGATTCTCGCGTACGGTCCCAACATCATGGCCGGCTATTACAAGAACCCGGATGCGACCGCCGAGGTAATCGACTCCGAGGGATGGTTCCACACCGGCGATCTAGGCACCTACAAGGACGGGCGCCTCGTCATCTCCGGGCGCGCCAAGAACGTCATCGTGCTCGAGACGGGCAAGAACGTGTACCCCGAGGAGATCGAGTGGGAGCTGGTCACGGTCCCGTCCATCGAGGAGGTCATGGTTCATGAGGGACAACGCCAAGGTGTCCCCGCGGTGTGCGCTCAGGTATATCCCAACTGGACGTACCTGAAGGAGCAAGGAATCGACGATTCGGCGGCGGCGCTTGAGCACATCTGGGAAGCGATCAAGGAGCGCAACGAGAATCTCGCGACGTTCAAGCGCATCAAGTACAAGGAGTCGATCACGCTGGTCGATCAGCCGTTCGAGAAGTCGGGGAAGCTCGACATCAAGCGGCACTTGCACCAGCCGGCCGAGTAGGCCGACATCAGGAAGTCCGGCAACGAGTCGGCACGATGGAGTCTATCCCTCGTTGGGCGGGGAGTGGCGCAGTCTGCGCCACCGTTCCAGCCGCTCGGCGATCTTGCGCTCGACGCCCGCGTCCTTGGGGCGGTAGTAGACCCGCCCTTCCAATTCCTCGGGAAGGCAGTCCATGCGAGCGACCCGATCCGGCAGGTCGTGGGCGTACTGATACCCTTTCCCGTAGTCGAGATCCTTCATCATCCGCGTCGGAGCGTTTCGCAGGTGCAGGGGAACCTCGGCGGTGGGAACCTCGTGGACGTCCCGCTTGGCTTCGATCATCCCCAGGTACAGCGCGTTGCTCTTCTCGGCGCAAGCCATGTAAACGGTCGCTTGGGCCAGCGCGAGATCGCACTCCGGGTATCCGACCTTCTCGGCGGCTTCCCACGCAGCCGTCGCTTGCAAGATGGCCCATGGGTCGGCAAGCCCGATGTCTTCGGACGCCATTCGGATCAACCGTCTCGCGATGAACCGCGGATCCTCGCCCCCTTCGATCATGCGTGCCAGCCAGTACAGCGCGGCATCCGGATCGGAGTTCCGAACGGACTTGTGCAATGCCGAGATCAGGTTGTAGTGCTCATCTCCGGCTCGGTCATAGCGCAACCCCTTGCGTTGCACGGCGCGCTGGATGAGTTCCGCATCGACGCCTCCGTCTTCGCTGAGCGAGGCCGCCATCTCGAGCGTGGACAGCGCACGGCGCCCGTCGCCGTCCGATAGCGCCACGAGCAGGGAAGCGCCGTCGTCCGTCAGCTGCACCAAGCCGTCCAGGCCTTCCGGGTCGCTGACCGCATGATCGAGCAGTTCGCGAATCGCGGCTTCATCCAGCGGCGCGAAGCAGAACAGCTGGCATCGGGACAACAGCGCAGCATTGAGCACAAACGATGGGTTCTCGGTCGTCGCGCCGATGAAGATGACGCTTCCCTCTTCGAGGAACGACAGCAGAACGTCCTGCTGGGACTTGGAGAACCGATGGATTTCATCGAGGAACAGAAGGTCCCTCTTCCCTTCCGTCTTGTACCGGAATTGAGAGTCTTCGAGGATCGATCGAACCTCGCGGACGCCGGTCAACGCGGCCGAGCAATGCACAAAGCGTGCTTCCGCACGTGCAGAGATGATCCGGCCCACCGTCGTCTTCCCGGTCCCCGGAGGCCCCCAGAACAGAAGTGCGCGGTACGCATCTCTCTCAATGAGGGAACGAAGGGGGCTCGTCGATCCCAGTAGATCACTCTGGCCGATGACGCGGTCCAGGGTCGTCGGTCGCATGCGCTCGGCAAGAGGAGCTTGGGACGGCTCGGAGAACTGTAGCGGCTGCATGATCGATCGTAGGCGATCCGTGCGTGAGACAGCAAGTCTTGACAGTGGAAATGCCCTTCCGTACCATTCCTCACGCTTGGGTCGTTAGCTCAATGGTAGAGCAGCGGACTCTTAATCCGTTGGTTGCAGGTTCGAGTCCTGCACGACCCACAGATCATTTCCGGTCGGGTCGTTAGCTCAGTCGGCAGAGCACCTGACTTTTAATCAGGGAGTCACTGGTTCGAGTCCAGTACGACCCACAAGATTGAAGCGTCGATACGGGAGAGATTATACTTCGCCTCGCGAAACGCTGCGGTGCTTGTGGGTACCACGGCGGTACTGCACAGGTCCCCATCATCTAGCGGCCTAGGATACCGGGTTTTCATCCCGGCGGCAGGGGTTCAAATCCCCTTGGGGACACAGAAATCGCGTTTGTTGCGGGAGAACTACACAGCAACTATAATGGGCGAGTAGCTCAGCTGGGAGAGCATCCGGCTTACATCCGGAAGGTCACAGGTTCGAGTCCTGTTTCGCCCACTGAGTTTTCTGATGCTACGGGGGCGTGGTCTAGCCAGGTTTAGGACGCTGGATTGTCACTCCAGAGATCGCCGGTTCAAATCCGGTCGTCCCCGCCATTCGTGCCGAGGTAGCTCAGTAGGTAGAGCACGGCCCTGAAAAGGCCGGTGTCCCCAGTTCGAATCTGGGCCTCGGCACCATCTTCTTGGCTGGAATCTGCCGTCCTCCTCCGCGATTCTCGGACACATGTCCCGGCGATCTTCCCTTCCCTTGAGGTATTGCACATCGGCTGGTCCACGTAAATGCGTTCCGCAGCCTATTTCCGACGCTGCGCAGGAGTTCGTCCCTGTGGATAACGCTGTGGACAACCTTCCGAAATCCGCTCGATTCACGGACTTCCTGTGGATAAGTTCGATTCGACAGGCACTCGAGGGCCGCACGAGGTCCGCAGCGTCCACTGAGATCGCCGGTTGCGCACTGTTCCAGATGTTTTCCACAGGGTTTTCCACCGACGATCGTTCGGCAGTGTCTACGTCGGCGCGGTTTTCCCCAGCCGAGACCGTCATTGGGTTGCTTGCCAGGGCTCATCGTCGACACTGGTCCCCAGCCGAGCGCCGTCGGACGGCCAACTATCCGGCTGGGCGGACCATTGTCCGCGAATTCGGCAACGTCCCTATTGAAGCGATTCCTTCCTTCAGCTTGGTTCCTGTAGGACAAGACCGCTCTCTTGACTGCCCCAATCGGCATTCGATAATGTGAGTCGTTCACGAAGAGGGTGTTCTTATGTCCGCTGCCATGTTCAACATGTGGGAATCCGTCCTTTCCAGCTTGAAGTCCGAGCTTTCCTACACGAGCTACGAGACGTGGTTCCAAGGGATCGTCCCTCTTTCATTGGCGGACCAGGCACTTACGATTGCCGTGCCAGATGCCTTTACCAAGGGAGGTCTCGAGAGGCGGTTCCGCAAGCGGATCGAGGATCTGGCTTCGGAGTCCTGCAATCAGCCGATCTCTCTCGTGATCCAAGTGGCGGAGAACAACGCCGCTCGGTCGGCCCCGACGGCTTTGCCGAAAGGGGCTCTCATCGTTGCGGGCCAAGAAGCATTGACGCTGAATGCTGAATATACGTTCAACTCGTTTGTCCGAGGCAAGAACTGCGACTTAGCCTACTATGCATCCGAGGCTGTCGCCGAGAAACCCGGCGATGCGTACAACCCCCTCTTCCTTTACGGAAATGTTGGCTTGGGAAAAACGCATCTCCTTCAAGCGATCGGCAACTACATGGTGGAGGCGTCTCCGGCCACCTCGGTCTTGTACACGACCTCCGAGCGGTTCGCCATTGAACTCATCAATTCCATTCGGAACAACTCGACCGCCTCGTTCCGGGGCAAGTATCGGCAGATCGACCTGTTGTTGATCGACGATGTGCACTTCCTCGAAGGAAAAGAAGCAACGCAGGAGGAGCTCTTCCACACCTTCAACGAGTTGTATGCGAACCACAAGCAAATCGTGTTGTCGAGCGATCGGGCGCCGGAAGATCTGTCCGGTTTGCAGGACCGATTGGTGTCGCGATTTCGATGGGGACGGGTCGCCGACATTCAGCCTCCGGACCTGGAGACCCGCATTGCCATCCTGCGCGAGAAAGCGGCCTCCAGGGGCGTGGACATCGATGTCGCGGTGCTGGAACTCATTGCCTCACGAATCTCATCCAGCGTGCGTGCTCTCGAGGGCGCGCTGAACAAGGTACTTGCTTTTGCCGACATGAACGGCGAAAAGCTGACGCCTCATACGTTGGAGACGATGCTTCCCAAAGAAGGACAGCGTCCGCGGCTCACGGTCCATCACATCAAGGACGAAGTTGCCGCGCGATTCAATCTCAAGCGACAGGCGTTGGAAGGATCAAGCCGCAAGAAGGAAGTCTCCCAAGCACGCCATATCGCCATCTACTTGGCCCGTGAGTTGACCGATCACTCGTTCCCGGCCATTGGGCGAGAATTCGGCAATCGCGATCACACAACGGTCATGCACTCCTACGTCCGCGTGCAGTCCATGCTCGAAGAAACGCCGCTTCTATCTGCCGAGATCGGCGAGATTCGCGAATCTCTCACTTCCCAGTACTCCGTCCTTCACTGACGCTTGCCGTCGTGTCCGTCCTTGAGTCTGTGGATAGCCTGTTCATGGGCAACAGATACCCTGGGGACAACGGCTGTGGAAGCTCCCCCGCTCATTGACCACAGGGTTCTTCCACAGGATCGCGAGGGCTTTCCCCAAGATATCGACAGATTTCAGCGCTCCAATAGTGCAACCATTGCATCTTTCATCCATTTCGGCGAGTTATCCACCTCTCTACTACTACAACTACATTTTTACTGATCTCGAATGCTTGGCTTGTTGTAGGGAAGTCGGCTTGTCGATTGAAGGGAACCACCTTGAAGACTAGAATAGGGACCTCATGTCTCATGTGAAGAGCACAACCATTCTTGCGATTCATTCGCCATCCGATCGGACAGCCGTCATTGCCAGTGACGGTCAAGCCACGTTGGATACAACGATCATCAAGAAACACACCAAGAAGGTCTATCGCCTTCACAACGATACCGTTCTGGTTGGATTCGCCGGCGCGACGGCCGACTGTCTTGCGTTGCTCGACAAGTTCGAGGGCAAACTCAAGAAATACGATGGCCAGCTTCGTCGCTCGGCTGTTGAATTGACTAAGGAATGGCGCACAGATCGCATCCTCCGCCACCTTGAAGCCGTTATTGTGGCGACGTCTTCGGAAGGGCTTCTGATGATCTCAGGAGTTGGCGACGTTCTCGAGCCGGACGGAGGAGTCATTGGTATCGGATCTGGCGGAGCGTATGCATTAGCGGCGGCCAAGGGGCTGCTGTCCATCGGCGAATCCCTGCCGGCTGAACAGATTGCGCGTCGTGCCTTGGAGATTGCTGCCGAGATCGATATCTACACCAACGATCAGATCACTCTGGAAGAAATCCACTGGTAAAGGAACAAGATGTCTCAGCTTGTTGAAGTATCCGACGCCCAATTGGACGGGTTGACCCCGAGACAGATCGTATCGGAACTGGACAAGTACATCGTCGGGCAAGCGGCCGCAAAGAAATCGGTCGCCATTGCGCTGCGAAACCGAATGCGACGCCAGTACGTCGATGACGAGATTCGCGCCGAAATCAAGCCCAAGAACATCCTCATGATCGGCCCGACGGGCGTTGGGAAGACCGAAATCTCGCGCCGTCTGGCGCGATTGACCACGTGTCCGTTCGTCAAGGTCGAAGCGACCAAATTCACGGAAGTCGGCTACGTAGGCCGCGACGTGGAATCGATGGTGCGTGATCTTGTCGACATTGCGATCGACATGGTTCGCGAAGATGAGATCCTGCGCGTGGAAGAGGAAGCCGAGCGCCTGGTCACCGAGGAGATTCTCAACGCGCTCTTGCCCACGGCTCACACGACGTCCGAGGCGGACGAAGCGGAAGAACAGGCTGCAAGCGCCCGATCGACGCGCGAGAAGCTGCGAGAGAAACTGGAAGCGGGCGAGCTCGAGGAACGCTACATCGAAGTTCTCGTTGAGGAGGCCGTCAATCCGCAAGTGGAGATCTTCTCCCAAGACGGGATCGACCAGATGGGGATCGATATGGGAAGTGTGCTGTCCGAGCTTCTGCCCAGCTCCAAGAAGAAGCGCCGTATGCGCATTCGCGAGGCGCGGGCGATTCTGTTCGAGCAGGTGCTCGATTCGCTCATCAACATGGAGGAGGTCCGGCAAGCGGGACTCCAGATAGCCGAGGAAATGGGCATCATCTTCCTCGACGAGCTCGACAAGATTGCCGCGGGAGGACGAGAGGAAACCGGAGGACCCGGCGTCTCCCGCCAAGGCGTCCAGCGCGACCTGCTGCCACTTCTCGAGGGAACAGCCGTCCGAACCCGGTATGGAGCAGTGAGCACGGAGAACGTCCTGTTCATTGCTGCCGGCGCGTTCAACATGTCCAAGCCGTCGGATCTGATCCCAGAACTGCAGGGGCGGTTGCCGATCCGCGTGGAACTCGACAACCTCACAGCATCCGACTTCCGGCGAATCCTGTGCGAGCCGAGGGACGCTCTGGTCACGCAGTACCAGGCCTTGATGGCGACCGAAGGGGTCGAACTCGAGGTCACCGAAGACGCCGTGGCGGCCATTGCCGACATCGCCTACGAATTGAATCAGACGACGGAGAACATCGGGGCCCGGCGCCTGACCACCGTGATGGAACGGCTGATGGAAGACATCTCGTACGATGCCGATCAGCGACGGGGTGGGACCGTGGTCATCGATCAGACGTACGTCCACGATCATCTCCACGACATCGTCGAGGATCCGGACCTCTCACGCTACATTCTGTAGGGCAACCACGCGATTCGTGGTAAGATCGAACGCGAACACAACGCAATTGGAGGAAGCGACATGATCCGCATCTCTTTACCGGATGGTTCGGTCAAGGAGATCGATCCCGGCACTACCATTCTCGAGGTGGTCGAGGGAATCGGTCCCCGCTTGGCCCAAGCCGCGGTGTGCGCGGTGGTGGACGGAGAACTCAAAGATGTACGCGAGCCCCTGACGAAGGATGGCTCGCTGACAGTCCTCACGAAGGAGGACCCTCGAGTCTTGGAGACGATCCGCCACACGACGTCGCACGTCATGGCTCAAGCGGTGAAGAGACTGCACCCCGATGCGAAGCTGGGAATCGGGCCTGCGATTGCCGATGGGTTCTACTACGATTTCGAGCTTGGTGATTCGTTGGCCGACGAAGATCTGGACCGGATCTTGGCCGAGATGGAGACGATCATTGCCGAGAACCATCCCATCGTTCGCAAGGAGATGACTGCGCAGGAGGCACGCAAGCTTCTCGAGTCGCGAGGAGAACCGTTCAAGCTGGAACTGCTCGACGATCTCGAGGGAGAGGCGATCACGTTCTTCGAACAGGGTGAGTTCGTCGACCTCTGCCGCGGCCCGCACCTTCAGTCGACAGGCAAACTGAATCGGGAAGCCATCAAGCTGCTCTCGATCGCCGGCGCCTACTGGCGAGGCGACGAGAAGCGGCCCATGCTCCAGCGGATCTACGGAACCGCCTGGGAGTCGAAGGCGGACTTGGACGCGCATCTCGAGCTGTTGGCGCAGATGGAGGCGCGCGACCACCGGCGATTGATCAAGGATCTCGACCTCGTGAGCTTCCACGAGGAAGCGGGCGCCGGGCTCGCCTATTGGCACCCGAACGGCGGCCGGATGCGCGTTCTGATCGAGGATTACTGGCGCGAGCGCCACTTCGAAGGCGGCTACGACATCGTCTTCACCCCGCACATCGGGCGGGCACACTTGTGGGAAACCTCGGGGCACCTCGACTTCTATCGGGAAGGCATGTACGCTCCGATGGACGTCGACGGTCAGGACTACTACGTCAAGCCGATGAACTGCCCGTTCCACATCATGATCTACAAGTCGCAGACGCGCTCCTACCGCGACTTGCCGCTGCGCTGGGCCGAGCTGGGGACCGTCTATCGCTACGAGCGGAGCGGAACGCTGCATGGCCTGTTGCGCGTGCGCGGGTTCACCCAAGATGATGCGCACATCTTCTGCACGCCCGACCAGATCGAAGACGAGATACTGCGTGTCCTCGACTTCAGTCTGAACCTTCTGCGCGGATTCGGATTCAACGAGTTCAAGGTCGAACTCTCGGTCCGGGATCCTGCGAAGCTGGATAAGTACGCCGGCGAGGATGCCATGTGGGAACAGGCGGAAGCGTCGCTTCTGAAGGCGATCAAGGCGCGCGATCTTCCTTACGAGCGCATGGAAGGCGAAGCCGTCTTCTACGGTCCCAAGATCGACATCAAGATCAAGGACGCTCTCGGCCGCACCTGGCAATTGACGACGATCCAGTTCGACTTCAACATGCCGGGCCGGTTCGATATCACCTACATCGGAGAAGACGGCAAGGAGCATCGCCCGTACATGGTTCATCGAGCGTTGCTCGGCGCGATCGAACGGTTCTATGCCCTTCTCGTCGAACACTATGCCGGCGCATTCCCCGTCTGGCTGTGCGCGACGCAAGTGGCCGTGATTCCGATTTCCGACCGTCACCTTGACTACGCCAACATGATCGAGCAGACGCTTCGCGACGCTGGGATTCGCGCGCGCGTCGACGCCTCGTCGGAGCGGATGAACGCCAAGATTCGCAATGCACAGCTCCAGAAGATTCCGTACATGCTAGTTGTCGGAGATCGGGAGCAGGAATCGGGAACCGTGTCCGTCCGACTGCGCACCGAAGAGGATCTCGGCGCAATGACCGTGGAGGAGTTCGTCCAGAAGACACAGCAGGTGATTCGGGACAAGTCGCTCCAATTGACTTAGAGACTGCGGACCGAAAGCGGAGGTGGCTGCGATGAACGAACTGGAACTCCTCGTCCGTGTGTTGGTGGCCGGAGGGCTGAGTGCGTTCATCGGGTACGAGCGCGAGCGTCATGGACGCCCGGCCGGTCTGCGGACGCACATTCTCGTCGCGATTGGCGCCGCCCTCGTGTTGGTGTTGGGAGACGCGTTCATCTCGTATCGTGGCCTGACGCCGGGCATCGATGCCATCCTGCGAATCGACCCCGGCCGGCTTGCAGCAGGCGTCATCACTGGAATTGGCTTTCTCGGAGCGGGCACGATCATCCGTACGGGGGATTGGGTACGTGGGTTGACCACGGCGGCTTCGTTGTGGTTCGTTGCCGCGGTCGGGCTCGTCGCCGGCGCCGGCTACTACATTCTGGCCGCTGGCGGAACGGCCATCGGATTCGTCGTCCTGAGCGGACTCGACATGCTCGAGATTCGCATCCAGAGCACGATCTACCGGGACTTGATCGTTGAGATCAGCGCGGAGAACGAACGCACCTTGTTGGATGAGATCCGCGCCATCGAGGATGGCCGACGCATCCGGTGTACGCTGACGGGCTGGGAGCAGTCCGAAACGAAAAATCGAACGGTCCTCCGCTTCATCTTCCGCTACCGAGGCGCCATTGCTCTTTCCGACATCGGCACGCGTCTCTCCAAGGTTCCCGGCGTGTTCCTCGTCCGATTCGAATAATCGGACGGCGATGGCCTAGTCGGGAGACTTATCCTGCTGCGCGTTGGATCTCCTCGACCTGATCCAGCACTTCCCACGGCGCCTCGACATCTGTTCGTCCAAAATGCCCGTAGGCTGAGAACTGCTCGTAGATGGGGCGCTTGAGGTCGAACCGATCGATGATCGCGCCGGGCCGGAAGTCGAATGTCTTCAGGACAATCTCGCGGAGACAGTCGTCCGGCAGCGTTCCCGTTCCGCGTGTGTCGATGTTGACGGCGAGCGGTGCGGCACGCCCGATCGCGTAGGCCACCTGAACCGCCGCTTGGGAGGCTAATCCGGCGGCGACTAGGTGCTTAGCGACGTAGCGTACCATGTACGAACCCGACCGGTCGACCTTGGTCGGGTCCTTGCCCGAGAAGGCGCCGCCGCCGTGCGATCCGAACCCTCCGTACGTGTCGACGATGATCTTGCGGCCGGTCACACCGGCGTCCGACGCTGGTCCGCCGATCACGAATCGGCCCGACGAATTGACAAGGATCGCCGTCTTCTCATCGAGCCAATCTCCGAGTACGGGACGAACGACATGTTCGAGAATCTCACGCTCGATCGTCTCGTTGTCCACATCCGGATTGTGCTGCGCGGCAATCAACACCGTGTCGACGCGCACGGGGCGGTCTTCCTCGTACTCGACCGTAACCTGGGACTTGCCGTCAGGGCGCAGGAAGGGAATCGTGCCGTCCTTGCGAACCTCGGCCAAGCGTTGGGTCAAGCGATGAGCAAGAACGATGGGCAACGGCATCAGGATGTCTGTGTCATTTCGGGCATAGCCGAACACGATTCCCTGATCTCCGGCGCCGATGACATCGTAAGGGTCCTTCGAATGGGCAACACGCACTTCGGACGCGTGATCCACGGCGGATGCAATGTCGGTCGACTGCTCTTTGATGGCCGAGAGAACCGAGCAGTCTTCGTAGTGGAATCCCAATCCGTGCCTGTCGTAACCGACGGATTGGAGCACTGCGCGAACGACGGAAGGAACATCCACATACGTCGTGGTCGTGATCTCGCCGCCGACGAGGACCAGTCCCGTGGTCAGGAACGTCTCACAGGCGACATGGGCCTCGGGATCGTCCGCCAGAATGGTGTCCAAGACGGCATCCGAGATCCGGTCGGCGGTTTTATCCGGATGACCCTCCGTCACGGATTCCGAGGTGAGATACGTTCGCTTCATGACCCTTCTCCTTTCTTCGCTTCCAGCACTCGCGAGCCCAAGACTACTGAGCGGAATGAACCGGTTCAAGCAGCGAGAGATGTCCGGACGAGCTAGAATCGACGTGACGGAGGCGAACGCGGATGACACGCGACACGGAGAGGACGATTCATGACCTTCGATCCACGGCGTCGACTCAAACGGCCGCCCGCAAGCTCATTCAAGACGGCGACGCACGGATCGGCGACATCGTGATGGCCGAGTCACAAACGGCGGGTCGAGGCCGATTCGGCCGCACGTGGATCTCGCCACGAGGGGGAATCTACGCAACCATCATCTGCCCCGGCGGCGATCCGCTGCTGGCCGCGAAATCCGGTCTGAGCGTGATCGAGGTTCTTCGATCGGCCAACGTCCCGGCAGCGATTAAGTGGCCCAACGACGTGCTTGTGGGGGACAAGAAGCTGGCCGGTGTGCTGATCGAATCCGACGGCGAGTGCGCCTTGGTGGGCATCGGAATGAATGTCGCGGCGTCTCCTCTTCGCACAAGCGCGCGACTGGCCGATTACGCAGACTCCGATCATCCCGACGCGTGGGTCGAAGCGATTGCGGATGCGCTTCTTGAGAAGATCCACAGTCCGTTCGACCTGGATGCGTATCGGCAGTCTTGCGTCACGTTGGGATTGAACGTACGGATCGAAGCGTTGCCGGGCGGGGTTCTCATCGAAGGTGAAGCTGTCGACATTGACGAAGCAGGGCGACTCGTCGTGGCATCCAATACAGGAAAGACGGTCATATCGTCGGGAGATTGTCTGCACGTTCGGTCGGTGAGCCCCAATGCTTGATCCAGTGCTCACAAGGCGCTAGCCTGGATGATCAAGGAATCAAAGAGGAAGGCGACCATGACGTCGATTATCGAACAAGCCATTCACTTGGAAGTCACGGCTGAAGCCAACTACCGCGAGGCAGCCCATGCGACGAGTGATTCCAGCGCCGGCCGGATCCTAAACCTGCTTGCTGACGAAGAGGCCGACCATGCCAGGATTCTTCGCGGCATGGAAGATGTCAGCAGCTTGAAGGACACGCACCTTCTCGAGCGGGCTAGGACGTGGATCGACGGGATCGTCGAGGGGGGAGGATTCACGATTTCGTCCGACGCTGCGCTGCTCGACGTATTGCGCCGAGCGATGGAGATGGAACGAATAACCGAAGCCTTCTACACGGAGCAGAGCCGCCAAGCGGAGGACGACAAGACGCGCCGGCTTTTCGGCAGACTTGCCGAGATCGAGAAGAGGCACTTCCTCTTCGTGGGATCGCTGGTCGAGTACTTCAACCGTCCCAATGAATGGGTTGAGAGCGCCGAATTCGGGCTACGCGACGAGTACTAGCGCAAACTGCTGCGAACTAATACTCGTCGTCGAGCACAATCTCCGTCAGCACAAGTGGATTGATCTTCTCCACGGCGAGGATGGACCCACACTCACGACACAGGATCTCGACGCCGATGGAGACGCTCTCCGTATGGATGGATGTCATCTGGCCGCAGGCCGGACACTTGACTTCGATCATCGTCGGTCTCGACTGCAGGACTATTCGTCCTCGTCGTCCTCGTAGTCGTCGTCGTCAAACTCATCCGGATCGATCTCTACGACGGCGACCTCGATAGGATTCTCCTCGATGACCTCGAGCGTCGAGTAGCAGGCCTCGCACACGATGCGGGAGTACATCTCAAGCTCGTCCGGATTGACCGTGATGACTTCCCCGCACTCCGGACACACAATCGTCTTCATAGCTTCCTCCATGGATGTTCCTACTTGTCCGACCCCACATGAACCGGATTGCTGCTCGAAGAGGAGGAACTCACAATCAGACGAAGAGGGCGGTCACTGACCGTCTCCAGGATCGTCCAACACTTGGGGCACTTGCTGTGTGCTCCGACAACGGCAGCCTGTGCCGGGATTTCCACCATCCTCCGACAGGCTGGACATATAATCTCGTACATCGACCCTCCATCCTCAAGGCCAGCAGAACACGCTATCGCCCGTTCATTCTGGGTTTGGGAATTGTTCTGAGAGCAGCAGATTAGCGCCTGGAGATTCCCAGAGTCAATAGGCCGAAAATGTACATTCATTACTCATGAAGACGAGAAGAAGGCGCGGTCAGTGGTCAGCCATCGTGTACAGCACCGAGTGGTGTCATCTGACTCTCTCCCGAGGAGGTCCACGGTCCGCAAGTTGGTCCGCCCGCACTACCGAATGGGATCGGCCAGTCCTGCGACTTCTATACGTAGATCGACACGCCGAGCAAGAGATGAAATGTGGCCACCAACGCCGCGATGACGCCCATCCTCCGATGCAACTTCATCGGAACGCGGCGAACGGTCTTGCTCCACCGTCTCGCCCATGCCAGGAACGCCGTGATCGTGACCAATGCGTACGTGACAAACCCTACGATCGCGATCATAGGGAACGGTCCCAGATACACCCCGTAGGCAAACTCCCGAAGAAGACCCATATCGCCTCCTAGCTAGCTGTTGTGGATCGATACCGCAGCGAAGCGGCACCCTACTTGCACGTCGGACACAGCTTGACATGCCGCGCTCGATCCTCGTGAGCTCCTTTCCATCGTGAGCGGATTGGAGCACCGTAGACCACTCGCAGTTCTTCCCCTGTCGATGATTGATCCTTTGAACCGACGCGTCTTCCGTTGGATTTCCGTGCCTCGCCGACATAGGATCGAGCATTGCCGCGGGGCACGATCGCGCCGGAAGGGCCCTACGGAAGTCCGATGGACAGATCCGCGAAAGGAGAGGACATGGATCTTGGCATCCAAGGGCGTACGGCCCTCGTGGGAGGAGCAAGTCGCGGCCTCGGTCTCGCTGTCTGCGAACGGCTGGCGGCCGAGGGGGTCAACCTGGTCATGGTTTCTCGGAGCGACGATGCTCTTCGTGCCGCAAGCGAACGGCTGGCGGCAGCGCACGGCGTTCGCACGCTCGCGATTCCGGGAGATCAAAGCCGTAGCGCCGACATCGAACGAATCCTTCAAACGGCGGCCGAGCGTTTCGATTGCATCGATATCCTCTTCCACAACACCGGCGGTCCTCCTCCAGGACGATTCGATGAGCATGGCGATGAGGCATGGACTCGAGCCTACGAAGGGCTGCTTCTTTCCGTGATCCGCTTCTGCCGCGGTGTGTTGCCTGACATGCGTCAGCGCAAGTGGGGGCGTATCATCCTCAACACATCGTTCACGGTCAAAGAGCCGGCACCCCGCTTGATCCTCTCCAACGTGTTTCGCACGGGCGTCGTCGCTCTCGCTAAGACGCTGTCTCGTGAAGTGGCTGAAGACGGCATCACTGTCAATTGCATGTGCCCCGGCGCATTCGGGACGCAGCGCCTGATGTCCATCTTCGAAGAGCAAGCGAAGGCATCGGGTCGATCGGCGGACGACGTGCGCGCCGAGTGGAAGGCCGGAATCCCGATCGGCCGGATTCTGGACCCCAGCGAACTGGGGAATCTAGTTGCCTTTCTGTCTTCCGGCCTTGCCGATGGGATCACCGGCACGTGCCTTCCGATCGAAGGGGGCATGCTCCACGGCCTTTTCTAGCCGACGGAACATCCGCCCGATCGCGCCGTCAGCCTAGGACTCCTTGATGTGCATGGGGACGTCGCAGCACACCAACGTACCCACGCCGGAGACCTTGACCTCAATCTCCTGCCCGCACAAGTCGCAGACGTAGATCTT
>CAZXQL010000015.1:0-19975 GCA_964643395.1 uncultured Thermotogae bacterium | reverse complement strand
CGAGGCGAATACGTGGTCCAATCCGCCGTAGCCGATGTCGTACGCCCAGCCGTCTCCACCGATGATCCACACGCTCTTCTTCGTAAACAGGTCCCGCATGGCGAGGATTTCGCCGTGCGCCTTGGGATCGAGGAGCTTGGCGAGCTTGTTCCCGGTTTCTTTGGAGCCTTCCCCGTCGTCCTTGGCGGCGAGCCAGGCGTCGATGGCTGCCTTGAGCTCACCGCTCGCTTCGGACGCAGCTTCTTCGAGCAGCCGGATCAGCCGCGCGCGGCGGGCGGTCAGGGCGAGGTTCATGCCGAATCCGTACTCGGCGTTGTCTTCGAATAGGCTGTTGGCCCATGTCGGGCCGTGGCCGTCGGCGTTCTTGGTGTACGGGATCGCCGGGGCGCTTCCGCCGTAGATCGACGAGCATCCGGTGGCGTTGGCGATCAGCATGCGGTCGCCGCAGATCTGCGTAGCCAGCTTCACGTACGGCGTCTCGCCGCAGCCGGCGCAGGCGCCGGAGTACTCGAACAGCGGCTGGCGGAACTGCGAGCCCTTGACGGTCTTCCAGTTCATCAGGGTGTCGCGAACCGGCAGCGTCAGCGCGTAGTCGTACAGCGGCTGTTCTTCGAGCTGCGTGTCCAGCGGCTCCATCACGAGCGCCTTCTCGCCGCCCTTGCCCGGGCAGATGTCGGCGCAGTTGCCGCAGCCTTGGCAGTCGAGCGGGTCGATCTGCATGCGGAAGCCGTAGCTCTCCATGCCGGGCCCCATCGCTTGAATCGTCTCGAAGCCTTCCGGAGCGGCCGCCTTCTCGTCCTCGGTGACGAGGAAGGGGCGGATGGTCGCGTGCGGGCACACGAACGCGCACTGGTTGCACTGGATGCAGTTCTCGGGCACCCACTGCGGCACGTGGATGGCCACGCCGCGCTTCTCGTACTGCGTGGTCGCGACCGGGAACGATCCGTCCGGACCGGTCCACTGGTAGCTGCCGTCGAGTTCGGCGCCGAACGCGCTGACGGGCAGCTTGTCGCCTTCCTGCAGGCTCATCGGACGCATGACGTCGATCGCCCACTTGGGCAGCTGCAGCTTGCCTTCGCCGCCCGATGCGTTCGCCCAGTCGGCCGGGACCTTCACTTCGGTCAGGTTGTTCGGGTCGAGCGCGGCGTCGACGCCGGCGTTGTTCATCTGCACGACCTTCTCGCCCTTCTTGCCGTACGCCTTCTGGATGGCGTCTTTCAAGTACTTGACTGCATCGTCGAGCGGCAGCACCTGCGACAGCTTGAAGAACACGGTCTGCATGATCATGTTGATGCGTCCGCCGAGGCCGACGTCACCGGCGATCTTGACTGCGTCGATGGTGTAGAACTTCAGGCCCTTCTCGGCGATCGTCCGCTTGAGCGACGCGGGCAGATGCTGGTTCAGTCCGTCGAGATCCCACGGGCAGTTCAAGACGAACGTGCCGCCCTTCTTGATCCCCGCGAGCAGGTCGTAGGTGGCGACATAGGCCGGGTTGTGGCAGGCGACGTAGTCGGCGGTCTTGACCAGGTACGACGACTGAATCGGCTTCTTGCCGAACCGCAGATGGCTGACGGTGATTCCGCCCGACTTCTTCGAGTCGTAGGCGAAGTAGCCCTGCGCGTACATATCCGTGTTGTCGCCGATGATCTTGATTGCGTTCTTGTTGGCGCCGACGGTTCCGTCGGAACCGAGTCCCCAGAACATGCACTGGATCGTGCCCTTGGGGGTCGCGTCGGGTTCTTCGGGCATCTCGAGCGAGGTGCCGGTGACGTCGTCGTCGATGCCGACGGTGAACCCGTTCTTCGGCTCGGCCTGGGCCAGGTTCTCGAACACGGCCTGTGCCATCGCGGGTGTGAAATCCTTCGATCCGAGTCCGTAGCGGCCGCCCACAACGGCGATCTTGCTGCCGGAACCCTGGAACAGGCTTCGGATGTCGAGGTACAAGGGCTCGCCTTGCGAACCGGGCTCCTTGGTGCGGTCGAGCGCGGCGATCGCCTTGACCGACTTCGGCAGCGCTTCGAGGAAGTGCTCGGTCGACCAGGGGCGGAACAGGCGGACCTTGATCAGTCCGACCTTGGCGCCTTGATCGTTCATGTAGTTGACGGTCTCCTCGATGACGTCGCATGCCGAACCCATCGCAACGACCACACGGTCCGCGTCGGGTGCGCCGACGTAGTCGAACAGCTTGTAGCTGCGCCCGGTCAGCTCGCTGACCTGCTTCATCGCCTCGGCGACGATGCCTGGCGTCGCGACGTAGTACTTGTTGGCGGCTTCGCGCGCCTGGAAGTAGATGTCGGGGTTCTGCGCCGTGCCGCGCAGATGCGGGTGCTCGGGGTTCATCGCGCGCTTGCGGAAGTTCTCGACCGCATCCCACGGCATGATCTTCGCCATCTCCTCGTGCGGGACCACGTCGACCTTGGAAATCTCGTGAGACGTTCGGAATCCATCGAAGAAGTGGAGGAACGGGACCTTGGACTTGAGCGCGGAGACGTGGGCGACCATCGCCAGATCGATGACTTCCTGGACCGACGCGGACGCAAGCAGCGCGAATCCCGTCTGCCGCGTGGCCATCACGTCGGAGTGATCGCCGAAGATGGACAGCGCGTGCGCGGCGAGTGCCCGCGCCGACACGTGGAACACAGCTGGAAGCAGCTCGCCCGAGATCTTGTACATGTTGGGGATCATCAAGAGCAGTCCCTGCGATGCGGTGAACGTCGTCGTCAGCGCACCGGCGGACAGCGAGCCGTGCACGGCGCCTGCAGCGCCGGCCTCGGACTGCATCTCCGTGACCTGGAGGGGCTGGCCGAACAGGTTCTTCATCCCGTGGGCCGCCCAGACATCGGCGACCTCGCCCATCGGCGAACTCGGCGTGATCGGGTAGATGGCGGCCACGTCGCTGAACGCGTACGCGACGTGCGCGGCTGCCGTGTTCCCGTCAATCGATTTCATGTGCTGCGTTCTTCCGGACATTTCCACTTCCTCCTCAAGTCGTACGCAATAGGGAAATCGTGATGGTTTCCGTCGTCTCGACTCGAATTGTAACGACCGACCTCCGAGCGCACAATGCGAAATCATCGTCGGTTCGGGGAGATTCCTGGGCGCTCGCACGAATTCGAGGGGCTCCCGAGCCGGGAGAACGGCGCACCTTGCGAACTGCGCACACTGTAATATACTTAGGGGTAATGATGACAGATCAAACCCAGGCGGTGTGGAGGGATCGGCGCTTCCTCACGGTGTGGGGCGGGCAATCCGTCTCCATGTTCGGGACGCGCGTTTCGTACATCGCTTGGATTTGGTGGGTACTCGGGAAGACGGATTCCGCGGCCGCGGTCGCCGCGATCGGAATCGCCGCGGCGCTTCCAAGCCTGTTGCTCGGTCCGATCGCCGGCGCGATCGTCGACCGTCTCGACCGGCGGAGGGTGCTCTACAGCATGGATGCCACCAACGCCGTGCTGTTCGGGTTGGCGGCGGCGTTGTTGTTCACGGGCCACCTGCACGTCTGGCATGTGTACGCCTTCACGGCGCTCAGCGCGACGGCGATGGCGTTCCACCGTCCCTCCTTGCAGTCCTCGATCACCAACCTTGTCGATCGAAGCAAGCTCACGCGCGCCAACTCCCTGTACCAGATCTCGCGCGGCGTGTGCGGCCTGATCGGCCTTCTCTTGGGAGGCATTCTGGTCGGTCTGATCGGCGTGGCGCCAACGCTGGCTCTCGATGCCGCGACGTTCCTGCTGGCCGCGCTTTCGCTGCTATTGGTCCGGTTCCCTTCGCCGCGAATCTCGGAGGGAAGAACGTGGCGCAGTCTCCTGCACGACACGATCGGAGGGTTTCGGTTCCTCGCCGATCACAAGACGCTCCTCTACATGCTTGGTGTGTTTGGTCTGGTCAACTTCCTCATCGCCCCGGTCGGCGTCCTGTTCTCGATCATGTCCAAGGACGTGTTCAACGCCGGCGCGCAGGGACTGGGCATGCTGAACGCGGCGGTCTCAGCCGGAGTGCTAGCAGGTGGGTTCTTGACAGCCTCCGCGAAGCGATTCAAGCAGCACGGCTTGGGCATCATGATCGGCGTCGTCGGCATCGGCGTACTGCTCGCCCTGTTCGGCATCTCGAAGAACCTCTACGTGTCGCTCGCGTTTCTTGCCGGCCTCGGCGTCTTCGTCACGATTGCCAACGTCTTCGAATCGGTCGTCTTTCAAACGCGTGTCCCCAACGAGCTGCAGGGCCGAGTGTTCGCGGCTCAGTTCGCGGTATGCGACGGCCTTCAGCCGGTCTCGCTCGCCGTGATCGGCGGGGTTCTCACGGCGGTTTCGGCTCCCACCGTGCTGTTCGTCAGCGGAGTTGCGATTGCGGTGGCAGGCCTGGCGGGACTGGCCCTGCCCGGCGTGCGCGACGTGTAGCTGCGTGTCCTTGCAAACCTGCGCCATTGGGGCGACAATCCGCCTCCCCCATCCCCGCCACTCGATGACGGTGCGGATGTCGTTGGCTGCATCCTTTCGTAGGGATGGGCGATCCGAGGGGACGAACGGCGGCAAGAACGGATTGGCATGGGCAATGTCTAAGATGTCTGCCCATGAGGCATAATTGACCGTGTAGGCACTCTGTCTCAAGGTGTCATTGAATGAGCATGTAAGGAGGTCGTCACATGAAGCGATTCTTTGCTGCAGCCCTGATCGTCGCGATCATGGCCGTGGGATTCGCCGCCTTTGCTGACCCGATCAACGTCGGAGGGACGTCGTTTACTTCTTCCCTATCGCCGATCAACGTGGGCGGAACCAGCTTCACGGCGCTATCGCCGATCAATGTCGGCGGAACCAGCGTGTGGCTCCCCGCGACGGCGAAGGCGATCGGACTCGTCGGGCAATCTACCGTCGAATCCCTGCTGTCGCCGATCAATGTCGGTGGAACCTAGACGATCGAACTCAAATAGACGAACGTTACGAAGTGAAAGGACGGGGTGGCACAAGCCGCCCCGTTCACCTTTGAAATCCAACGGAGAGGGACTCCGCGATCGGTCGCGGAGGGACTCGACAAGACCGGGAATGAGCGCTATGGTGGAAGTCTCATGACGTCGCTGGGCAGGAACGACCGGAACGCATCGGAGGACGGCGGACTGACGATCCGGCATCGCGAGCAGGTCTCGGACCGGGTCGACAAACGGTCGACGGCGTTGGAGTTGTTGGCCGTCAGCGGCGCGGTCGAGGTCACGCGCCAACGCATCGAGGCCGGCAAGTACTTCAATCTGTACGATGCCGAGGAGTGGTCCGGGTTCGAGTTCATGTACGTCCTCAGCGGCGTGCTCGTCCTGAAGGACGAGGCCGGAGAGAAGGACACGCCGATCATCGCCGGCGACTATTTCTACCACCACGGCCTTGCCAAGAAGGCGTACTTCCACGTTGAATCCGATGTGGAGCTGCTCATCGTCTGTACGCCGCCCAGCTTCCACCTGACTCGCGACGACATGCAAGAGATGATGGCGCTGGCGCGGTCGGTCGAAGAAAAGGATCCCACCACCGAAGGTCATTGCTCGCGCATCGAGAGGCTGTCGATTCTCACGGGCGAACGCCTGGGCCTGTCCGGCGAGCAGCTGGTTGCTCTCTCGTACGGCGCCTATTTGCACGACATCGGCAAGGTGAAGGTGCCCGACGAGATTCTCACCAAGGCGGCCGGCTTGACCGATGACGAGTGGCGGGAGATGGTGAAGCATCCGGATCACGGCGCGGAGATGATGGGTGAAAAGGACTACCTTGGCGGCGCGGCCGAGATGGTGAGGGCGCATCACGAGCGCTACGACGGGACGGGCTATCCGCACGGCTTGAAGGGTGAGGAGATTCCCATCGGTGCTCGGGTGATCGCCGTTGTCGATGCCTTCGACGCCATTACGTCGGTGCGTCCGTATCAGAAGGCGCAGGCCAAGCGTGACGCGATTCGCGAACTGCGCCGGAGCGCGGGCTCGCACTTCGATCCGAGAGTGGTTCGCGCGTTCATCCGGACGATCGGCGATGAGCCGGAGGATTCGGATGTCGACTGACCGAAAGAAGTCCCGCTGGAGACACCTGGCCCGGCTGATTCCGTTGGGAGCGGCTGTCGGCTTGGCGATCGGGTACGCCTTCGGCGACCTGCTCTACGGCGTCGCTGCGGGAAGTGTCTTCGGTCTTCTGTTCGGGCTGTTGTTCGCCGTTCGCAACCCATCGTAGCGGCCCCCCAAGAAGACGACCCCACCGCTTACGCGGTAGGGTCGCGCATGGTTCTGTCCGTCTTGCTGATGGCTACAGCTTGTCGCCCAGTCGATTCGCAATGACGCGATCGAGGCTTGGCAGGCCGATCTCCTGAAGCTCGTAGCGCACGCGCGTCGAGGGGACGGGGAACGTCAGCAGGCGTCCGAGATCGATCGGCGTTCCGATGACGACGGCGTCGCACTCGACTCGGTTGACGGTCTCCTGCAGATCCTTGATCTGCTGCTCGCCGTACCCCATGGCCGGAAGGAGCCTTCCGATCTTCGGGTACTTCCGGTACGTCTCGGAAATCGTGTCGACCGTGTACGGCCGGGGATCGACGAGGCACGCTGCGCCGAACCGTTGCGCCGCGATCACGCCGGCGCCGTACTCCATGCCGCCGTGGGTGAGGGTCGGGCCGTCCTCGATGACGAGAACGCGCTTGTCGCGGATGATGGATGGATCGTCCACCTGGATCGGCGATGCGGCTTCGATGATCGTGGCTTGCGGGTTGAGCGAATGGATGTTCTCGCGGACGAAATGGATGTCCTCGAGAGACGCCGTGTCGACCTTGTTGATGATGAGGACATCGGCCAGCCGCACGTTCACTTCGCTCGGATAGTAGAGGAGTTCGTGCCCGGCACGGTGCGGGTCGACGACGACGATCGATAGATCGGAGTGGTAGAACGAGAAATCATTGTTGCCGCCGTCCCACAGAATGACGTCCGCTTCCTTCTCGGCTTGGCGGAGGATCTTCTCGTAGTCGACGCCGGCGTAAACGATCGTCCCGGCGGCGATATGCGGCTCGTACTCCTCCCGCTCCTCGATGGTGCAGTCCTGCGCATCGAGATCGTCGTAGGTCTCGAACCGCTGGACCTCCTGCTTGACGAGGTCGCCATACGGCATCGGGTGGCGAATGACAGCCAGCTTCTTGCCCCGAGCCTTGAGGATGTTGGATACACGGCGTGTCGTCTGGCTCTTGCCGGAGCCGGTGCGTACGGCCGTGACCGAGATCAGCGGCTTGGTGGACTTGACCATCGTCGATGCCGGTCCGAGCAGCATGAAGTCAGCGCCGGCTGCATTGGCCTCGGAGGCCCGTTCCATCACGTACTGGTGCGAGACGTCCGAATAGGCGAACACGACGATGTCGATCTCCTTGTCACGGATGATGTTCGCGAGGTCCTCTTCGGCCAGAATCGGAATGCCCTCCGGGTAGAGGCTTCCCGCCAATTCCGGGGGATACGTCCGCCCTTCAATATCCGGGATCTGCGTGGCGGTGAAGGCCACCACGTCGTAGCTGTCATCGTCTCGGAAGTACGTGTTGAAGTTGTGGAAGTCGCGACCGGCTGCGCCCATGATAACGACGCGCTTTTTCATCGTTCTGCTCCCCCTTTCAAGTGCCTAGCCGCGGGATTATATCGGGCGCTATGTGGCTTCGCCACGAAGCGCCCGTTGTTCCTCAAGGGAGAATCTCAGTTCAAGAACATACGAGGGTAGCTCCCTCTCGGAATATCGAGGGGACTCCCAGTGAGTCGCTGATTTCGCTCGATGCTCTTCGAGGGAGAGTCAGCATGAGGAAAACATTGAAAGGTAGCTCCCTCTCAGAGTAGCTCGTGGGATGGCTTCGCCATGATTCGCTGGCTGCTCTTCAGGGGAGAATCGATACTCAAGAACACTCTTAGGTAGCTCCCCTTCAGAGTAGCGGGGGGATGATCTGGTTGGCTTCGCCACGAAGCGCCTGTTGTTCCTCAAGGGAGAATCTCAGTTCAAGAACATACGAGGGTAGCTCCCTCTCGGAATAGCTCGGGTAGTGACGGTAAGTGGTGAATCCATGACCCCCTCGTTGTTCTTCGAGAGAGAACCGATCATCAAGAGCATTTGGAGGTAGCTCTCTCTCAGAATATCGAGGCAAGACAGGGCCGTGGTGAGAATCCACGAAGCCCCCGCTGCTCTTCGAGGAAGAATCATCATTCAAGAACATTCAGGGGCAGCTTCCTCTCGGGATGTCGGATGACAAGCTCGGCGCGTCGAGGCTATGGGGACGAGAGGCACGCCGGCGCGATCTTGCGGTATGATGATCGCATGTCGCTTGCCAACAAGATCACCCTAGGCCGTGCCTTACTGATTGCGCCGACAGTCGTGTGCCTGCTCTTGGGGTACCGGCTTGCCGCATTCTTCTTGTTCGGCATTGCTTGTTTGGGTGACATCCTGGACGGGATCGCCGCCCGTGCCAGGGATGAGATCACCACATGGGGGAAGGTCCTGGATCCTGCCGCAGACAAAGCGCTGTACGTCGCGCTTTTCTGCTCGCTCTACGTACTGGGGGAGTTGCCGGTGCTGGCGTTCGTTCTGTTCTTGATTCCACAAGTGGCGTTGGGGATCGGCGCGCTGTGGCTTCGCGTCGGCAAGCAGGCCGTCCAGTCGGCACGCATCGTCGGCAAAGCGGCATCCGTTCTTTCTTTCGTGGCCTTGGAGTTTCTGATCATGCGTTGGCCGGGGGACCTGATCCTTCTCTACGTCGCCATCGGGTTGACGTACATTGCTTCCGTCGATTACTTGCGCGGGGCGATTCGGATTCCATCCAAGGCGTCGTAGGGATAGTCGGGAAATGCATCGGGGACCGGTGCACGGAACTCCAACCGTCGGCCCTCGACCGGATGGAGGATCTCCAATCTCCACGCGTGCAGCATGAGTCGTTGGGCGGAACTGCCGCCGTACTTGTCATCGCCGCGCACCGGATGCTCGATGTAGTCGAAGTGGACTCGAATCTGATGCGTGCGGCCCGTGCGCGGACGAACCCACAGCAGGCTCGAGTCCTTCGTCTCCGAGAGAACGGTGAATTCGGTTTCAGCGCGTCGTCCGCCTGCTTGGACGCTTCGCCGTTGCGGCTGGACCGGATTGCGTCCGATCGGTGCGTCGATCAGCCCCTCCTTCTCCTCGAAGGTTCCGTCCACGACTGCGATGTAGTGCTTCTTCACGGTGCGATCCGAGAACTGCATCTTCAGGGATTCGAGCGCTTGGAGAGTCTTCGCGAACACGATGACGCCGCTCGTCTCCTTGTCGAGCCGATGCACAACGCCAGGGCGAGCCGGATCGTCCGCCGTCGGAAGGACGCGATCGACCAGCAACCCTTCCACGAGCGTTGTCTCCGTCGTCCCCGCGCCCGGATGAACCACGAGCCCGGGCGGCTTGTCGATGGCGACCAAGTCGTCATCCTCGTACAGGATGGACAGGGAAATGCGCCTTGGAACCAACGTTGGTCTCGCGGGAATGTCCCACCGGATCACATCCCCGGACCGGATTCGATGCGACGGTCGACGGACGGTTGCCCCGGAGACATCGACGCGCCCTGCGCGAATCGCCTGTTGGATCTCGGTCCGCGACAGGTCGGGATGCGCATCGGCGAGGGCGCGATCAAGGCGTCCCCCCACCCACGGCGATCCGGGTTCGACGCTCCATTCGTCCATTGGGAAGCTCCATCCTTTGTTTGTGAGATTCGGGGAATCGTCGTATAATACGTGACTCGCGGTTGAATGGGAAAACGGCGTGTCGCCACAAGTGGCGGCACTCTTTTCTGTAGGCCAAGAGGCGGCCGATCCGAATCATCGGGAGATTCGGATCGGGCACAACGAGGCGGCAAGGATCTTGACTTCTCTCAGGGGATGAGGAGAGAGGAAGTCTGGGGATGGATCGAAGATGAACATCGAGTTTATCGAAGCACTCGAAGAGATGGCGAAGGAGAAGGGGATTCCGCGCGAGGATCTCTACGATGCCATTCGCAAAGGGCTGGCCGTTGCGTACGAGGAAGAGCACGGCGAACAGGACTCCATCGAGGTCGAGATCGATACCCACTCCGGAGACATTCACATCAACGGGGATCGGATCGAACTCGCGAAATTCGGGCGCATTGCCACCAAAAAGGCCGAGGAAACCATCCGTCAGGAAATCGTCCAGCGTCGACGAGAGATCATCTACAACCTCTACGTCACCCGGGTCGGCGAGATCATCAGTGGATCGATTCACCGATTCGAGGGAAAGGACGTTTGGGTCAATCTCGGGGAGGCCGAAGCGATCCTGCCCGAGGCCGAGCGGATTCCCGGCGAGCGGTATCACGCCGGTCAGCGGTTGCGCTGCTATCTGGTGTCAGTGGAGGAGACGCAGGGCGACCCGCGGATCCTGTTGTCGAGAGCGGCTCCCGAGTTCGTCGAACAACTGATGCGACTGGAGGTCCCGGAGATCGACGAGGGCGTCCTCGTCATCCGCAAGATCGCTCGCGAGGCCGGCCGCCGCAGCAAGGTCGCGGTGGAATCCCTCGATCGCAACGTGGATCCCGTCGGGACCTGCGTCGGAGCGGGGGGGGCTCGCGTGCGCGTTGTGACGCGGGAGCTGTCCGGCGAGAAGATCGACCTCATTCGGTGGAGCGAGGATACGGCCCAGCTGCTGAAGAACGGCTTGGAGCCGGCGTCCGTGATCTCGGTCGAACTGGATGAAGAGAACCGATCCGCCAAAGTCCTCGTCCCTGCGGATGAGTTGTCGCTGGCCATCGGGAAGGGTGGTCAGAACGTGCGATTGTCCGCCAAACTGATCGGCTACGACGTCGAGGTCTCCAGCCCGGAGGAACAGGACGCGTGAATAGGCGTCGTTTCTGACGATGAAATCACCGATTGAGCGGATGCTCCAAGGCGTCTTTCGGATCGGCCGGTATCGTGCGTGGTGGGTCCTGATCATCTGGATGCTGATCACCGGTCTGGGATCGTACTACGCCCTTCACATTCCGTTCCGTGGCGCGTTCCTCGACCTGTTGCCTCGCAACGATCCGCTCATCGACGAGTACAAGCAGAACGAGAAGTATTTCGGGGACGCCGTCGGCGTGCTGCTCGAACTCGTCGGAGATGTCCCGCAGTCCGACGATGAGCGCGACGCGCGTCTGCTGTCGGCGGCCGAGTCACTGGCGACGGAGTTTCGCAAGGACCCGGAGTTCACCGACGTCGACTATCTGAAACAGATCCCCCCCGACATCCCGGACCAGTACGTCCTGCTGTTCAATCTGGACGAAGATCAACTCGACCGCATCGGGCAGAGCGTGGATCTGGCGCGATCGGCCATCGGCGGCGGCGCGTTCGGCCTGTTCAACGAGGACATGCTCGGCTCCGACTATGCGCACGTCGGTAGCCTCGACCAGGCGTACAGCATCATCTCCGATGAGTTCAATCGCGCCCTTCTCTCGGGCGAATTGTCGACGACCGACAGCACGTTGGGTGGGAACGCTCTCCAGGACCAGCTGAACCTCATCGTCTCTCTGAACGACGGGGTTCTCCAAACGTTGGACAGCCTCGGCAACCTGCCCACCGTCACAAGCGCGGTCAATGACCTAAGCGGCATCTTCATGCCGGACGCCACCGCCGATCTGCGGCAACCGCAGCCGTACATCTCGGCCGACCACATGATGCTGCTCATGATCGTTCAGCCGGAGTACCCGTCGCAGAAGGGCGTCGAATACTCGATCACGGTCACCGATCTGATCGATGCCGGCGTCGCGGCATCGGGCGTGGAATCTCTTGGCATTCGAGTTCGCCAGACGGGGAACTACGCGTTCAACAAGTCCACGACGCTGGTTGTCAACCGGGACATGCTGCGCACGACGATCATCTCGTCGGTCGGCGTGTTCGTCATCTTCATCCTCGCGTTTGGATCGCTTTTCTACAGCATCATCGCCGTCGTGCCGCTGCTGGCGAGCGTTGTGTTGACGATGGCGTGGGCGAAGTTCGCGGTGGGTGGATTCAACTTGGTGACCACGTTCCTTCCCGCCCTGGTGTTGGGCTTGGGGATCGACTACGCGATCCACATCATCTCCCGCTATGCCGAGGAGCGCGACAAGGGCCACTCGCTGAATCGATCGCTTCGCACGTCGATCCTGAACAAGGGCAAGGCGTCGCTGTTCGCCGCCCTGACGACGTCGCTGGTGTTCGTGGGGTTGCTGGCGGCGCGTTCGCGCGCTCTCTACGAAATGGGCGCCATCACCAGCATGGGAGTCATGCTGGCGTTTCTTGCGACCCTGTTCCTGCTGCCTGCGCTGATCACGCTGTCGCACTACCTGTTCCGCATCCGCGAGAAAGAAGGGATCCTCAGACTGGCCCCACGGATGACGGCGTTCACGCGGCTCGTCACCGGCCGAGCCCGAGCGGTGCTCGTTATCATCATCGTGTTGACGTTCTTCGTTGCCTTCCAAGCGGCACAGACGTCGTTCGAATTCTCCAGCACGGATCTGATCCCGCGGGTCGAGTCTCAAGAGGTCGCAGACATCGTGCAGCAGAACTTCGCCGACAGCACGTCCGGTATGGGAAGCGTGTTCACGTTCTACGCGTCCACCGGCGACGAGCTTCGGTCGATCGTCGACAAGCTTTCCAATACCGAGCTGCAGCAGCAGTATGGGCTGCCCGTCGGCATCGTGGAGGCCGTCAAATCGCCGCTCGATCAGATACCGGTGAACCTCACCGAACAACAGAAGGTGCTGAACAGCCTCGACATCGGCGCCTACATCTCGCAGCTCGACATCTTGGGCAAGAGCCTGGAGCAACACTCCGCCGTCACGGCGGAGATCCGCACGGTGCTGGCGCAATTCTCGTTGCTCCAGTATGCCGCATCCGCGAACGGGGCGATCGAGCTCAGTGTCCTCGGAAACCAGATCATGCGGCAGCTGAGAGACATCCAGCAGGAGATCGGAGCCATCGACGTCAACACGGCGGAACTGAATCTCAATGCCTTGCGAGCGGCGCTGGTGGCGCTGGACTCGAATCTGGCGCAGGTGCGGGATCTTCCACCGCCGGAGGAGCTCCTCCGAGGCGTGCTGATGATCCTTCCGGAGGCGCTGCGTGCGAGGTCGATGACCCCGGATGGGCGGTTCGTGATCCAAGCAAGCGTCAGCCGGGACATCTTCGACAGCGACAATATGGCCAAGTTTGCCCAGTTCGCGTCGTCATTCTCGGACACCTTCTTCGGAATGCCGCTGGTCGTTCAGCAACTCGAACGGTACATGAAGCGCGACTTCTACCTATCCACGGGCATTGCGGCCGTGCTGATCTTGGTCATTGTGCGGATCAGCCTGCACGGATGGATGCGCGCGCTGCTGGCGATCGGCCCCCTTGTCCTTGGCTATATCTGGATGCTGGGAGGGATGAGGCTTCTGTCGATGGATTTCAACTTCCTCAGCATTACGATCTCGCCGCTTCTGATCGGGATCGGCGTGGACAACGGGATCCATATCCTTCATCGAACGATGGAGGAGGCGAAGATACGCCGCGAAGGCGCCATCGAGCGGGGCGTCGGCGCGACGGCGGTGTCGGTGATCGTTACGTCGCTGACGACGATGCTCGTTTTCGGCAGCTTGCTCGTGGCGCGCACGCCGGGGCTCCGAATGTTGGGATCATCCGCACTGCTCGGGATCGGTTTCACGCTTCTATTCAGTCTTCTGTTCCTCCCGGCTGCACTCAAGGTCGAAGGTGGGAAACGGGTATAATGGAACGTGTCGTGAGGAATGAAGGGACGTGACGAATGTGAGCCTCTATACATATATCGGACTCGGCATCAGCCTGCTCGCGGCAATTGCGATGGGCTTTCTCCTGGGTGGGATCCCGCGACGGCGGAAAGAGGGAGAATTGCTCGAAGCCGCGCAGGAGGAAGCCGAGCAACTGAAGAAGGAGAAGCTGCTCGAGGCGCGCCAGGAGATTCAGGAGCTCCAGGATCAGCACGAGGAACGAACGAAGCGTCGAGAAGAGGAGATCTCCCGTTCGGAAGAGCGCATCCTTCGACGTGAGGATCGGCTGGGCCAGAAGTCGACGTATCTCGAGAAACTCGAGGACTCCCTGCGGCAGGACGAGGAAGTGCTGGAGAACCTCAAGAAAGAGGGAGCCCGCCTCTTGGAAGAGGGCAAGACCCAGTTGGAGCGGCTGGCAGGCTGGACGCGAAAAGAGGCACAGGACCAGCTCCTCAAGGTCGTCGAGAACGAATCGCAGCGCTTCTTCTCTCGCAAGATCGAGGAAGTCGAGCGGCGCACCAAGGAAGAGGCCGAGCAACGAGCAGCCCGGATCCTGGCGACCGCGGTGCAGCGCTATGCGCCGGATTACGTCGAAGAGAACACGGTGAGTTCGGTTTCGCTTCCGTCCGAGGAGTTCAAGGGCCGGATCATCGGACGCGAAGGCCGGAACATCAAGACGTTCGAAGCCCTGACCGGCGTCGAGCTTCTCGTCGACGATACGCCGGAAATGGTCGTCCTGTCGTGCTTCCATCCCATTCGACGTGAAGTGGCGCGGATGGCCCTGAGCCGGCTGATCGAAGACGGCCGCATCCATCCTGCGCAGATCGAAGAGAAGGTGCAACGGGCGCAGGCCCGACTGGCGGATCGGATCAAGGAGGAAGGACGCAAAGCGGCGTTCGATCTCGGCATCGATCTTCATCCCGAGTTGGCGACGCTCTTGGGCCGGCTTCGCTATCGGACGAGTTACGGACAGAACCAGCTCACGCACTCGATCGAAGTCAGTGGCATCGCCAAGACGCTGGCCGAGGAGTTGGGTGTGGACGCGAACAAGGCGAAGCGTGCCGGATTGCTCCATGACATCGGGAAGGCGGTCGATCACGAGGTCGACGGGCCGCATGCCGTGATCAGCGCGGATCTTGCCCGACGGTATGGGGAACCCAAGGACGTTGTCCAGGCAATTGCCGCGCACCACGAAGACATCGATCCGACGGGCGTCATCGACGTGATCATTCAAGCTGCGGACACGCTGTCGGCAGCGCGGCCGGGTGCGCGCCAGGAGACGTACGAGCGGTACATCCAACGCCTTCACGACCTCGAGGAACTCTGTCGATCCTTCCCCGCGGTCCAGGAGGCCTACGCCCTTCAGGCCGGGCGCGAAGTGAGAGTCATGGTCCACCCCGAACGGGCCAGTGACGACGTCTCCGCCAAGCTGGCTTACGACATCGCCCGTGCGATCGAAGAAGAGCTGAACTACCCGGGAGAGATCAAGGTCAACGTGATTCGGCAGACGCAGTTTACCGAAAGCGCGAAGTAGCGAGTGCCATGAGGAGTCGGCGGTGAACACATTGAGGGTGTCGTCCCACTCCGATCCGAGTGCGACGGCGGGCGCGATTGCCAATGGAGTTCGCGAATCGGGCGCGGCGGAGATCCACGCCATTGGGCCTCGCGCCGTGAACCAAGCCGTGAAGGCAATCGCGATTGCTAGGGGGTACGTGGCGGCATCGGGAGTCGATCTGTATTTCGTTCCCGGATTCAAGAACATCCGCGTCGCCCAGTTGGAACAAGACAAGACGGCCATCTGCTTGGCCATCCGTCCTCGCCACGCGACAGCGCATGCTGCACGGCCCGAGTCGGCGGAAGAGCCGACAGTCGCGGCCTAGGCGAACAAGCCGAGGGTTGTTGCGACATCCGCGGGTTTGTACCATGTCCGCAAGCCGATCAGGGATTAAGGAGTGACCACAGCAATGTCCGTTTTCTTTAGGCGGTATCAAAAGGCGATCATCTGGATCGTCGTCCTATCGTTCTTCGTCGGAGGTGTCGCCCTCCTCTCGGCGAATCAAGCGGGTCTGTTCAGCGGTTCCAACAACAACAATTCGACTACGCAGAACATTGCGATCGTCAATGGAACGGCCATCCCGACGAGCACTGCGGAGACCGCAGCGACGAACCTCCTGAACCAGTACAAGTACTACTACCAGCAACTGGGCCAGGACCCGACCGACCAGTTCTCGGGAGCGAAAGGCAAGCTGCTCACGCTGGATATTCGCGCTCAGGCATTGAACCAGGTGATCCGCGAGGCACTGTATGCGCAGGCCGCCAAGGAACGCAAGATCCGAGTCACGAAGCAACAGATCAACGATTCGTTCACGGCGCAATACGATCAGGTTCTATCGAGCAACAGCCTGACGGAGGATCAGCTGTCGACGATTCTTGTCCAGCAAGGACAGACCCTGGCGTCGTTCAAGGATTCGTTGCGCGCCCAGGTGGAGGTTCAACTGCGTGATACGGCCCTTCAGAACCAGATTGTCGGGGTCATCAACCCCACGGATGACGAACTCGAGCAGTACTTCGAGGCGAACATCTCGAACTACGATACGGCGGAGAGCATTCGCGCATCGCACATCTTGGTTTCGGATGAAGCCACCGCGCAGGATATCTACAACCAGTTGATGGCAGGGGCCGACTTCGCCACATTGGCCAGGCAGTACTCGCAAGATACGGGAACGCGGGACAACGGTGGCGATCTGGGGTGGTTCTCACGCGGGGACATGGTGCAGGAGTTCGAGGACGCCGCCTTCGCGCTCGATGTCGGTCAGATCAGCGAGCCTGTCAAGACCCAGTACGGCTACCACATCATCATGGTGACCGATCGGATGGCCGCGTCCACTCCGACGCTGGATGATGTCAAAGACCAGGTGCGCAACGACTACATCTCCCAGGAGACGTCGGACCGATTCAGCGCCTGGTATCAGGACTACCACGATGCAGCCGACATCCAGATCCTCGATCCCCTTCTCAATGCGTACCTGTTGCAGAACAGCGACCTGGATGCAGCGATCGCGGAGTACGAGCGGCTGCTGGCCAACAACGAGGTCAGTGACCCTTACTTCGAGTACTACATCGGGCGCGCGTACGAGAAGCGAGCGCTCAACTACGCCTCCGAGCGAGCACCGCTCGAGGACGAGGAGAATCCGACCGACGCGGATCTGGCTCGCATTGACGAACTCAAGGCGCTGGGCAAGGCGGATGAGCAGAAGGCCCTGGAGCACTACCTCAATGCGCTGAAGGAGGACGCCGTCCAGGCCGACGAGGCATTCGTCAACCGCGTTCTGCTTCTGGATCCGAATAGCAACGACGCCCGGTACGTGCTCGGTGAGCTGTATGCGGATCGTGGCGATGCCGTGGATGCGGAAGCTCAGTTCGATCAGATTATCAATGACTCGCCCGACTACATCCGAGCGTACATCGCGTCGGGGGATCTGGCGCTCAAGATCGGCCAAAGCCAGAAGGCTATCTTCCGATTCGAGGACGCGCTGGCGCTTGAACCTCAGGATACCAGCACGCAAGTGGCTCTCATGATCCGTCTGGCGAACGCACATCTGGACGTCGACGAACTGGACGACGCGGACAGCTACGTTCAGCAAGCCGAGGCGTTGGATCCCGCCAACGCACAGATCATCGTTCTCAAAGGCGACATCGCTGCCGCTCGGCTCTCCCATGCGATCGACGATCGGGACGCGCTGCAGGCCGTTGCCGAGCGCACCAGCGAGCAAGACGTTCAGCTGGCGGATACCGAGGTTCTCATTTCCAATCTAGAGAACCAAGCCGTCGGCTACTACCAGAGTGCGATCCAGAAACTCGGTTCGATGCTCGACCTCGAGGTCAAGCTGGGGAACGTCTACTTGGCTGCAGACCGTCTGGATGATGCCGAGAGCCAGTTCCGCATGATCCTCATGCGGTCCCCGTATCGCGTTGACGCCTACCAGGGATTGGCCGAAACCCTTATCAAGAAGGGCGATACGCAGGGCGGTTTGGACAACCTGTATTCCGCCTTGGCCCGGTCGTTCGACGATACGGAGAAGGAGCAAATTGCCGCTCGAATTCTCGACTTCGCTCCCGATGACGTCGCGACGCGGCTGCAGTACGCTCAGCTGCTCGCGAAGGGGTTCAAGTGGAGCGCAGCGATCCGCGAGTACGGTACCGTCCTTGCTGCCGAGCCGACGAATATCGACGCCTATCTGGGCATCGCCGAGGCCTATTCGGCCAGGTTGGACGATGCGACGGCACTGGAGTACCTCCAGCGCGGGCTCAACTATGCGACGTATGACTCGCAGAAGGTGCAGCTGTATCTCGCGATGATCACTGCGTATCAGAGCGAGGCCGGCGCTGGGCAACCCCTTTCGGATGACGGTCAGGACGCACGAATCGAGCTGGCCAAGCTCTACATCTCTCAGTCGCAGGATGCCAAGGCGCTCGAGCAGCTCCAAGCCGTCCAGAAAGACGAGCCGTCGTACCGACTGGATGAAATCAATGCGTTGATCGTCCAGGCGGGCGGAACGGTGGAGCTTCCGGTGAGCGACACCGGCACGGATACGCCGCCGCAAGACAACACGTCAGCGGGTTCCACGCAGGAGGCGACCCCGGCGACCGACAGCAGTTCGAGTGACACATCGAATGCCGCCCAGTAGCGACGACGCGTTCGGTGCGCTGTTGGACCAAATCGAGCAGTTGCGCGATCCCACAACCGGGTGCCCGTGGGATCGCGCGCAGGATCATGTGTCGCTTCGTCCCTACATGCTCGAAGAGGCCTATGAAGCCGTTGCCGCTATCGACAGCGGTGAACCGGCTGCGCTCTGCGACGAGTTGGGAGACGTGCTGCTGCAGGTCGTCCTGCACGCGCAGATTGCCTCGGAAAGCGGCGAGTTCACGATCACCGACGTGATTGAGGGGCTCACCGCGAAGCTCATTCGCCGACATCCTCACGTCTTCGGAGACGCATCGGCGGATCTCCCGGACATCCTGAGACGATGGAACGACATCAAGTCCCAGGAACACCGGTATGACGCCACGCTTCCGCCTCTTGTGGAGGCGCGCAAGTTTGTGGATGCGCGTCTTCGAGACGAGGGCGAACGCCGGTTCAGCAGCGAAGGGTTGGATGCCGAAGAGTGCGCCGGATTGGGCATCCTTCGAGCCGTCGCGGAGGCCTGGAGATCCGGGTTCGAGCCAGAGATTGCGTTGCGCAAAGCCGTCGATTGTCTGCGGAAGCGTGACGAGGATCCCTCATGAAGGAGGCTCTCGTCTACTGGCTCGCGACATCGGAAGACGAGATTCACTTCATCGATGCCGTCATCAGTGCGTACGATGGCATGGCATCTGTCCGGCGGGACTTCCGCATGATCGGAGGGCGCGCCATGTACAAGATCTTGGTTTCGCCCGGCATGGAGGAGGAGTTTCTGGACGTCATGGCTCGGCTACGCGCGAAGGCGTCGATCGACGATCTGATTCGGGATGATGATGCTGCGTCTGCGACCGACTGAGACAGCCGAGACGGTGCTCGATATCGACTTCGACAAGCTCCGGTCCACGGGCAAGACGGCCCTGCTGTTCGATTTCGACAGGACTCTGGCGCAACGAGGCGCGCGGACCTTCCCGGACATGTCTCGCGCCTTGGTGGAGGAGCTTGCACACTCCGGCTTCCGCATCGGCATTCTTACCAACCGACGGGCTCGGCGGACGATTGCAGATGTTCCCGTTCCCGTCCTCTACCATGCCAGAAAACCTCGTCGCAGCGGGTATCTGGCGATGCTCGATCATCTCTCGTCACATCCGGAGCATGCCGTCATGATCGGGAATCGCTACGTCACCGACGTGCTGGGCGGAAACCGGCTTGGCATCCACACCATTCTCGTCCGGCGTCCTCCCACGAGCACGTGAGAAGAAACAGCCTCACCCCGGTGAGGGTGAGGCTGTTTGAACCCCAAGTCGTTCTGTTAGGCTGCGACGCCTACTGCGTTCCTCTCAACCGTGGGTCGAGGATGTCCCGCATCGCGTCTCCCACGAGGTTCCAGCTGAGGCAGAACAGCGTAATGGCAATGCTGGGATAGATCACGACGTACCAATAGGCAAGCGGATTCCCAGCCAAGCCGATGATGTAGTTGCGCCCGAAGCTGATCAGCTGTCCCCAGTCGGCGTAGCCCATGTTCGCACCCACGCCAAGGAAGCTCAGCGC
>CAZXQL010000014.1:0-20573 GCA_964643395.1 uncultured Thermotogae bacterium | reverse complement strand
TCGCGCCGTTGTTATTGGTCCTCGTCCCGTTCGTCCATTCCATCGGTGCGGTGATGGCCGTCGTCTTCTCGATCGGGGCCTTCTCCGCGTTCTCGCGTGCATCGATCCTGGCAATCCGCACGGAACTCGGAAGAACGCACGGCATGGCGACGCTGGCAGGGCTCCACGGATCCGCGTTTGCGGCGGGGCAGATGATCGGTCCCGTTGTATGTGGCGCGATTGTCGATGCATTCGGAGTCACTGCGGCGTTCCCGTTTGGAAGCCTGATCGGAGTCCTCGGCTCTGTCGGCGTAGTCCTCTGGCTCAGACGGGCAGGAAACCTGGACGCACCGGTGGCGCCGCGTCCCGCCTAGAGGAGGCTCTCGATCATGTCGCCGGTCAGGTTCAGCGGATGAATCACCCAGCGGATGACGCCCTGGCGGTCGAGCACGAACGTCGTCGGATAGCTGGTTACGTCGTAGGTGGCGTCGATGGGGTTGCCATTCTTGCCGCCCGCCTCCCACACACTGAGGAAGCGCGTGTACCCGTTCTCGGTTAGGAAGTCGACGGCCGCTTGCTCGGTCACATCCGTGGAGATCGTGATGGCAACCAATCCCTGATCCGCGTAGGTGGCGAGGAGATTGTCGAGATGCGGCATGCTGTTCCGGCATGGAGGACACCAGGCGCCCCAGAACTCCAGCAACACGACGCTGCCTCGATAATCCGACAGCGTCACCTCGCCTCCGGTCGTGAGATGTCCGGTGAAGTCAGGCGCGGTGTCGCCCACCTCGATTCCGACTTCCGGTCCCGTCTCATCCACGGTGATTGCGAGTTCATCGGTATCGGACCGACCGCTTTCGTCGACAACGGTCAGCGAGGCCTCGTACGCGCCGCCGCTTTCGTAGGTGTGATGAAGGATGATGCCGAACTCGGTGCCGCTCACGGGAGACGATCCGTCTCCGAAGTCCAACTCAAACGTCGTCCCGCCCTGCGTTGCGCCAGTTGAAAACGACAGATCGAATCCGACGTCGAGCGGTGCCGCTCCGGAGATCGTGGCGCTCGACAGCACGGCTGTCGGCCCGCCAACTTCACTGAGGCAGCCGGCTAGAAGCAGCAGGAGCGCGGCCATCAACACGAATCGAGAACGTGACAGCAAACCCCCTCGTGCAAACATGCCCCGATTGTACCCACGCCGGCGGGAACGTTCCCGGAACGAGCGGACGCCGTAGCGGCACCTTGGTCCAGCGAAGGTAGCGGACACGTGTCGCCTCATTCGCGGACCGTCGACACACGCAAGCGCTGATTGGATCTTGACTTCAAATGTCCCGCCAGCTATGATGGCGCGTGATGGATGATGAACGCACGCAAAGCACTGTATAGACCTCTTCTCATCTATATTGCCGAGCCCCGATAAAGGGGCGTCCCCGTTTTCTTCCCATGTGTGGTTGGTCATGACGTACGGAGCTGTGCTGTGCTTGATGCAAGGAGACCGCGATGAAACGGTATGAGAAGCTCACTCGGAATCCCGGGCAGCGCGAGGACGCGATCCTCGCATTCTGGGATGAGCAGGATACGTTCGCCAAGACGCTCGAAGCCACGAAGGGCGGACCCCGATACGTCTTCTACGAGGGCCCGCCGACGGCCAACGGCAAGCCGCACTTCGGTCACTTGATGCCTCGAGTCTACAAGGACCTCTTCCCGCGGTTCCACACGATGCGGGGCGAGTTCGTGTTGCGCAAGGCTGGTTGGGATACGCACGGTCTGCCGGTCGAACTCGAGGTCGAGAAAGCGATCGGCGTCAACAGCAAACCGGAGATCGAATCGTACGGCGTCGAGAAGTTCGTCGAGAAGTGCAAGGAATCCGTCTGGCGGTACAAGTCCGATTGGGAACGCATGATGAAGCGGATGGGCTTCTGGATCGACTTCGAGGACGCGTATGTCACCTACACGAACGGGTACATCGAGACCGTGTGGTGGGAATTGAAGCAGATGTTCGATCGCGGCCTCCTGTACCAGGGGCACAAGACGTTGCCGTACTGCCCACGTTGCGGGACCGGGCTGTCGTCGCACGAAGTGGCGCAGGGATACAAGCGGGTCGAGGACCCGACCGTGACGATTCGGCTTCCCGTGGTCGACGATGCCGACTCGGCCTTCAAAGCATCCGACGAGGCGCCGACTTCCGTGCTGACGTGGACGACGACACCGTGGACGCTGCCTGCCAACGTCGCTGCGGCCGTGGCTGTGGACGCGACGTACGTCGAGGTGGCGCAGGGCGCCGAGCATCTCATTCTCGTCAAGACGCTGGTCGAGAAGACCCTACAAGGTGATTTCGAGATCCTTCGAGAGTTCCCAGGATCAGACCTGGTCGGACTGCGGTATCGCCCCCCCTACGCGTTGACCGACGATCCAGCCGCGCATCGGATCTACGCAGCCGACTTCGTCAACCTCGAAGACGGAACCGGCATCGTTCACATTGCATCGGCATTCGGCGAGGATGACTACCAACTCGGGCAAGAGGTCGGGCTGCCGTTCGTTCAGCCGGTCGACTTGGCGGGCAAGTTCACGGATGAGTTCCCGATGGGGGCGGGTGAGTTCGTGAAGGACGTCGACAGCCGGATCATCGACGACCTGAAGGATCGAGGGATTCTGTATAGCTCGGTGCCCTATGAGCACGACTACCCGTTCTGCTGGCGGTGCGATACGCCACTTCTGTACTACGCGCGCGATTCGTGGTACGTGCGCACGACCGATGTGAAGGACGAGTTGATCGCCAACAACGCATCGATTCATTGGTACCCCTCCCACGTCGGGGAAGGGCGCCTGGCCGGCTTCCTGGCCAATCTGAAGGACTGGGCGCTGTCCCGTGACCGCTTCTGGGGAACGCCGCTCAATCTGTGGGTGTGCTCCGAGTGCGGAGAGGTCACCAGCGTCGGAAGCCGTGCCGAGCTCGTGGAACGTGCTGTCGATCCGCAACTCGCGGGCTCCGTGGAGTTGCATCGCCCGTATGTCGACCGCGTGGCATTGACATGTTCGGCCTGCGGCGCGGCGGCCGGGCGCGTGCCGTACGTGATCGACGCCTGGTTCGACTCCGGGAGCATGCACTCCGCGCAGTGGCACTATCCGTTCGAGAATCGTGACAAGTTCGAGGAGAACTTCCCGGCTGACTTCATCTGCGAAGCGATGGAACAGACGCGAGGGTGGTTCTACACCTTGCTGGCGACGAGCACGATCATTCACGGGCGGGCTCCGTTCCGAAACTGCATCGGGACCGGTTTGGGACTGGATGAAGACGGGCTCAAGATGAGCAAGAGCAAGGGCAACGTCCTGGATCCATGGGACGCGATCGACTCCTACGGCGCCGACTGCGTACGATGGTATCTGTATTCATCGAGCGCCCCGTGGAAGTCGAAGCGGCTCGGAGACGCCGAGATCAAGGAGCCTCTGTACAAGTTTCTGGATACCGTGCGCAACAGCTATGACTTCTTCGCGCTGTACGCGTCGATCGATGGATTCGATCCCGGCGTTCACGCCGCCGAGGAGACGTCCCGCACGATCCTCGACCGGTGGATCCTCTCGCGGCTGGCGTCGACGACCCGGACCGTGAATGCCTCGCTCGATGCATACGATGTACTCACAGCGACCGCCGCACTCGATGCACTCGTCGACGACCTATCGAACTGGTACGTTCGTCTATCGCGACGCCGCTTCTGGCGAGGCGGGATGGGACCGGACAAGATCGCGGCCTACGCGACCCTGCACGAAGTCCTGATCGAGATGGCGAAGCTGCTCGCTCCGTTCGTGCCGTTCCTTGCCGAGGCCATCTACCGTTCGCTGCGAAGCGAACAGGGCGAGGAGTCCGTCCACTTGTGCGCCTATCCGCAGGCGAACGACGATGCTGTCGATCCAAAGCTGGAGGCGGAAATGTCCTGGGTGCGTCAGGTTGTCGCGCTGGGGCACCAAGCGCGACATCAATCGCAGCTCAAGGTCCGTCAACCGCTGGCTCGCGCCGTGGTCGGGGCTTCGGGAGGCAAGGAGATCGGCGAGGATTCGAGGGCGCTGATTCTGACGGAGTTGAACGTCGAAGCTGTCGAGGTCCTGGCGACGTTCGACGACCTATTCGAGGAGACGCCGACTCCCAACTTCCGCACGCTGGGACCGCGCCTGGGCTCGCACGCGGCGGCGGCGGCGGCGTGGATTCGAGAGCAGGATGGGGCGTTCCTTCGCGAACAGACGGCCGCCGGATCGCTTGTCGTCGAACTGGAAGGGGTGGCGATCGAGTTGGCGCCCGACGACATCATCTTCGAGCGGGCGATGCCCGAATATCTGGTCGTGGCTGAAGAGGCGGGAATGCAGGTAGCGCTCGACGTGCAGTTGAACGATCGGCTTCGGACGAAGGGGCTCGTCCGTGAACTCACGCATCGCATTCAGATGGCGCGTAAGAATGCGGATTTCGACGTGACCGATCGAATCGCAGTCACGTACCGTGCCGATAACCGGCTGACGACGCTGATCGAGGACCATCTCGACGAAATCGCGGAGGAGATCCTCGCCGTCTCGATGAGACAGGGCGACAGCCCGTCCGGCGAGTACTCCGAAACGATCGAGTTCGACGGCATGTCGGCCACCGTATCGCTGACCCGCGTGAATTCGGACGCGGCGGTGAAGGAGGAATGATGGCGACCGCAATCCTGGGAACACAGTGGGGTGACGAAGGCAAAGGCAAGATCACGCACCTGCTGGCCAAGGACGCCGAAATGGTCGTTCGATTCAACGGAGGGCCCAATGCCGGACACACGGTCATCGACCGAGGTGTGAAGTTCGGTACCCACCTGATCCCGGCCGGCGCGTTCTACCCAGACACCGTATCGGTTCTTGCCGGTGGCATGGTGATCGACTTCGCGATTCTGCGCGAAGAGTGGGAACAGATCTCCGAGCATCTCGGATGGCGGCCGCGGCTGTTGATTGCGGACAACGCCCACGTGATTCTTCCCTACCATCGGCTGCTGGAAGAGCTGGAGGGCAGCGGAACTCACTTCGGCACCACGCGCCGGGGGATTGCACCCACGTACCGCGACAAGGCGGCCAAAGTGGGACTCCGTGTCGGGGACCTGCTCCGCCCGGATGTAGCCGAAGCCCGACTTGCCCGCAGAGTGGAGATGCTCAAGCGCGAATGGCCGGAGGCGGACGACGTCCAGCAGCTGGACGCGAGCGAACTGCTCGAGGGCGTACTGTCCAGCGCTGAACCGCTCTTGCGGTTCATCGGCGATGCGGCGTCGACCGTCGCGAGCGCGCTCGATGCCGGCCGCGCCGTGCTGTTTGAGGGCGCACAAGGGACGCTGCTCGACGTCGATCATGGCTCGTATCCGTTCGTGACCTCGTCGTCGACCAGTTTCGCCGGCCTCGCCAATTCCATCGGCATCCCGTTGCCTGCGATCGATCGTCGCCTCGGTGTCTTCAAGGCCTACATGACGCGAGTCGGGGCAGGACCGTTCCCCACACGGGTCTCGGGCGACTTGGATGAACGTCTCCGCACGGTCGGCGGCGAGTATGGCGTGACAACCGGTCGGCCGCGCGACTGCGGGTGGCTCGATCTGGTCGCTCTTCGGTACGCCGTCGGGCTCAACGCATGCACCGGGATGGCCATCACGAAGTTGGACGTTCTCTCGGGATTGGATGAGATCCAGGTCTGCCGATCGTATCGACGCGACGGGCGATCGGTGACGCGGTTCCCGACGTCTGCCGACGATCTCGAGCGATGCGAGCCGGAGTATGAGACGCTGCCCGGATGGAGCGAGCCGATTGCCGAATCGAGGAACTGGGACGAGCTACCGGGCAGCACGAGAGCCTACGTGGACTTCATCGAGCGCGAGACGGGCGTTCCGATCGAAATCGTGTCGGTCGGTCCCGAGCCCGAGGCGACGATGACACGGGCTTGAATGCCCTTTGAAACGCGCAATCCGCGTCGATATAATCGCAGCCTTGTCGAGAACTTGTTAAGGAGCGGTGAGATGCAACGGACGTTTGTGGCGAAGAACGAAGAGATGGGTAAGAGCTGGAATCGCGATTGGTACGTTGTGAATGCAGACGGAAAGCGACTTGGTCGACTGGCGACCGAGATCGCCGTCATTCTGCAAGGCAAACACAAACCCATCTACACGCCCCACGTCGATACCGGGGACTACGTGATCGTGATCAACGCGGAACGCGTGGACCTCACCGGCGACAAATGGGACCAGAAGCTCTACCAGCGCCACAGCGGATATATCGGCGGCCTGAAAGAGATGTCGTACCGACGTCTCATCCAACGGCGGCCCACGCTTCCCGTCAAGGAAGCGGTTCGGCGGATGCTGCCCAAGAGCAAGCTCGGCAAGAGCATGTTGCGCAAGCTCAAGGTCTACGAGGGACCGGCGCATCCACACGGCGCCCAGGGGCCCAAAGAGCTGGACATCGCAGCCTAGCCCATTGCGAGTGCGGCTTCCCGCACATCAGCGCGTCATTGTTCCCGATTGGATGGGGCTTCCCGCCTTGTGCTCGCCCTTCCGATTCATCCGGCAAACGGTCATGAATGGGGGGTACAGCACGACAATCCTTCTCTCGCACGCAACAGCCGCTCTGCCTGCCGCGGCACCGACGGGACATTTGTCCAGACCCCCCTAGACAAAGTCGAGAGAGTGCATCGACAGCCTTCCTATCTGCCACGACGCCCGTCGGGCTAGACTCCATCACAGAGTGAAAGGAGTCCACGGGTGGTGGGGAGAAGCATGCCAAAGCAAGCACTACGCAAGGTATCGCTATTGATGGTCGTAATCATTCTAGTCGTCATGGCGGTACACTGCTCCAGTCTGGCACAGAAGCTGGCCGTATTCGTTCAATCGGCGGCTCCCGTTCCGACGGCAGATCTCGAATTGATCAAGGATTACGCAGCCCAACGCTGCTCGATCATCAGCGGGGCGAGCGTCTGCTCGCAAGGCGAGCTGATGCAGGCCCAGCGGATCACAGGTGCGTATGTCGGAAGCAGCATCACGGTAGACGGAATGCGGCGACTGGCATCCACCCTCAGCGTCGACCACATCGTCATCGTTCGTATCGTTCGTTGGGAGAGCCAGATCACCTATCGGCCGGAACGGTCGTTGCTGCTGCTCGGTGCGACATCGTTCCTGAATTCATCCATTCAGATTCTCGTCAGCCCGTTGGGGCTTCTGCTCGGCATCGAGAAGGAAGCGACCGTGGCCGTTTTCGCTACGGTTTTCAGTCCGCAAGGCAATGTCGAATTCACGACGACGGCCACGTACGAGGACCATCCGTTGTTCTCGTTGTTGACGGCAGACCCTGTCGAGGCAGCCAAGGGGGCAATCGATACCGCCCTCTACGAGATCGCTGTAGCTCTATGAAATGCTGAACCATTGTTGAAAGGAGGCATCGACAGCGTAATCGGTGTTACAGACTTGCAACGCAGGAATCTGCTAGAGTCTGGATGGATTGCTGCTTTTGATTGCTTATGACGAAGATGAGACAGCCAACAAAGGAGGTTGCTAATGAAGGTGTATAAGGTCCTCTATGGCCTTTTCTTCCTTCTGGCAGTGGTCGTTCTCCTCCTTCCGGTAGCGGGTGTAGCGCAGGGAGACGGCTTCTATACTGTTAGTCAGGGGGAAACGCGTGTTCAGATCACGCCACTAGAGAATCCTGAAGCAGCTGTGGATTTCTATGCGATGGCGAACTCGCACTCCAACACGGGTTACGAAGAGGCGAACACGGCGATCGTGTTCCTTTACCGGAACACGCTGAACGGTCAGTTGTCTGTGTTCGTGATCCTCAGCGGCGCTGCCTCAAGCACCGCAGGGGCTGCGACGATGACGCTGTCAGGCGTCCCGGCAGGTGCCGGCTGGATCGTCCAGGACGACGCGTTCGACGGGCGCGATACGTGGGCGCTGACGCCGCCGACGGGAAACATCTCGTGGACGTGGAACGAGGGTCTCGGAGACGGAATGGTCCTCGGACCGCTCGGGGACATCTTCGATCTGACGTTGTTCCCGCAGTTCACCAACGGGATCACGCAGGTCAAGTTCCTGTCTGGGAACGTCGTCGGCCCGACCGAGACCGCGCTCAACCTCGTGGATCCGATCGAGATCATCGGAGCGCAGAACGAACCGCCCACGGCGGCTTTCTTCGCGACGCCGACGGATCCTCGCATCAATGAGACCATCACGCTCGATGCGTCTGGAAGCGTCGATCACGATGGGAACATCGCGACGTACGAGTGGGACTTCAATGGGGACGGAATCTACGATCAGTCGACGACGGACCCCGTCGTGACGACGACCTACTCCACCCCTGGTGCGAAGACGGTCACGCTCCGCGTCACCGACAACGAGGGCGCGACCAATCGGACATCGATGACGATCAACGTGTCCGACCTTGCGGTCACGGTAACCCGGACCATTTCCACGGTTCAGGCACTGCCTGGAAGCACTTTCCTCGTGGTCGTCCGCATTGAGCCGCAGATGGATCTGGCGGGCGTGGGATTGCAGGAGAACCTGCCGATCGGCTGGAAGATCAAACCTCTTGAAAACGCGGGCGCCGCGTTCAAGCGCTCGACGGTTCAGTGGGTCTTCGTCGATCAGATCCGCGCCAACACGACCAAGGTCATCAGCTATGAAGTGACCGTGCCGGAGTCGGACGAACTGATCGCGACGACGCTGCCCGTGTGCTTCACGATTACGGGAGTCCTTCAGTCCATGGCTCCTGCGTTTGACATGGACGTCGAAGGCGATTCCAAGATCGAGGTTACGGACGCACTGAACATGAAGACAGCGATCGCTCACCTGGTTCCGCGGGTCGGATACGACACCGAGGACTCGATCGATCTGCGCTTGTCGCAAAAGATCGATCCTAAGCAGCTGACGCGAGCTCTCGAGATGTGGCAGTACGACGAGACCGTGCCGTGGACGCAGGGCGCAATGATCGACCTTCCGATGATGAAGGAACTCTCGGCGTACGCGTACACCTGCACGCCGGTCGATCTGCCGCTTCCTGCCGTACCTGCCGCCACCATTCATGCGGTTCGTACGATCGCTACGCCCGTACCGTGCAACAACGTACTGCTGAACTACTACGGTCCCGGCGGCGACAAGGCTGGAAGTACGTTCACCGTCAAGGTGGAAATCTGGGCCGATCAGGACCTGTACGGCGTCGGGCTGGGCGAAGAACTGCCCACCGGCTGGAAGGTCATCCCCATCGACAACGGTGGCTTCACATACAAGCCGTCGAAGATCGAATGGGTGTTCCCGAGCAAGGTACCGGCTGGAACGATGAAGACAATCATCTACCAGGTCGAGGTGCCTCAGTCCTCGGCGATCGAGCTCGCGGCATCCGATCCATGCTACGCGAGTAGCAACGACCTCTACGGTGTGGTCGACTCGGCGCTGCCGTGTATGGAAGTTGTGGTGACAGGAGATAGTGGGGTTGATGTAAGTGACTGCGTATCGGTCCTGGTGGCGATTTCCCGATGGGATGTCCAGAACGACGTTCTCGACATCACCCTGTCGGACAAGATCTCGTTCCAGCAAGTCCAGCGCGCGATCGCCTTCTGGTTGGAAGACGAGATCGTGCCTCGCACGTGTGACCAGACCGTTGGTTACCACATGCTGAAGGAGATCATCGCCTACTGGCTGACCAATACGAACATCTGCGATCCGTTGCCCAGCGTTCCAGCCGGGCCGTGTGATCCGGATACATCGACCTGCGACGGCTAACGGCAACGCTCTTTGAGCGAAGCCCGTCTAGGGAGATGATACGAATGAGAACGACCAACCACGCGGCGAGAGGAGGGCCTCTCGCCGCCCTCCTTTTGCTGCTGATCGTGGCGGCGTCCGTCGTCGCCACAGCCGGCGATCGGATTCAGGTCGAGCAGACCCTTGAATGGGCGCAGCTCGAGGCGGGGCAAACCGGACTTCCGGAGACCGTCGACTTGGATCTGGTCCTGCGCGGCGTGGGACCGGCTGATGGATTCCCGATCGACTGCTTGATCATTGTCGATACGTCTGCCACGGCGCAGCTGTCGACGACCAAGCCGTTTGCGCTCGACTTGATCGACCAGTTCGATGAAGACGATCGCATTGGGATTATCACCTACTCCTCCAGTGCCGACCTCGCCGTGCCCCTATCGAAGAACCACCTCGCGCTGAAGACGGCGATCGGCGATCTGAAGAACGGCGCCAAGTCGGCGCTCGGAGACGCCATGCAGATTGCGCGGCGCGAACTCACGCTGAACGGACGAGACGATGCCGTCTGGGTGGAGATCCTTCTCTCCGACGGGCAGAGCAACGTGGGGATCGAGCCGGACGTCGAGGGCGAGATTGCTGCCGAATCCGGAATCCGAATCATCTCCGTCGGCATCGGCTCCCTGATCAACCGCAATCTTCTGGAATCGTTTGCCGATGATACCGACGGGCTGTACTTTGCTCGTCCGAGCGACGACGCCTTAGCCGAGATCGTGGAGCATCTCGAGATCAACACGGCTGCGTCGGAGATTCTGATCACGAAGCAGCTTCCTGAGGGTTTGCGACTGGTGTCGTCGACGCCGACCGCGTACCGGGTGACGACATCCGCAGACGGAGTGACGTCGGCCGTGTGGCGTGTCTCGGACCTACGGGTCGATCAGGAACTCGAATTCACGCTCGAGATCGCGGCATCGGAAGTGGGCGCGTGGTCCGATGACATGGACCTGATGGTGACCTACAAGGACTTCCGCGGCACGGAGGGTTCCCAGATCTTCCCGCCTCCGAATTGGCCTCCGATTGCCCAGTTCGACTACGAGCCGGTCGCTCCGACGACGGCGGAAACGATCTCGTTTACGGATCTTTCCGAAGACACGAACTCGGACGGCAAGATCGTAAAATGGGCCTGGGAGTTCGGAGACGAGGGTGTCTCGTCGCTGCGGAATCCCCAATTCCGCTTCACCGAACGAGGGACGTACATCGTGCGATTGACGGTGACGGACGATCGCGGTTCGGAGTCGATCGCCTACGAACGAGACATCGAGGTAGGCAATGCGGCGCCGGTGGCCGGTTTCGTGCTGCGCGATCCCGACACTCTAGCCGAGTACGAACAGCCCCATCTCGGTGTCCTGACGATGCTGGACGCGAGCCGATCGTACGATCTGGATGGTACAATCGAGTCGTATGAATGGGACTTCGATGGAGACGGCATCGTCGATTTGGAGACCGACTCGTCCGAAGCCGAGCATGCGTTCGTGACTCCGGGCAAGCAAAGCATCAAGTTGACTGTCGTCGACGACGAAGGCAAGACGGCATCGGCCAAGAAGTCGATCGACATCCTGCCTAGCGTCGTCGCTGAGCGGACCATCGATACCGGCATGCCGGACGATGTGACGATCCCCGGCGGCACGGTTCGAGTCTCGATCACACTGTCGGTCAACACGACCCTGAACGGGCTGACGGTCAGCGAAACGATTCCGGACGGCTGGACGTTCGCTGAGGAAGACAACGATGGCCCCTCGCCACACGTGAATGGACAGAGACGTGAGTGGTTGTTCGACAGCGAGTTCCTTGCCAATGGGGTCGACGCCACGCGGCTGATCCAGTACACGTTGACCGCTCCCGACACGATTACGGACGACATGATCCAGGCAAGCATTCATGGCGTGGTCGGCAGCTCGTCTCCGCGCGTCTCGTTGACGATCTCCGGAGATGACCGCGTGACCGTGACCAAGGTCTTGCCTGTACCGGTTGCGATCTCTCGATTGGATACGGCGACTTTGACCATAGACCCGTTCCTCGGCCAGACGATCGAGTTCGATCAGATCCAACGAGCGATCTCATGGTGGGGAACCGGTGACGAAGTCCCCGACACCGGCGGTGCGGTCATCGACCTGCAGATGATGCAGGACTTGGTCGCTTACTGGTTGACACATAGCTCCGTGCACGATCCGCTCCCCTAGAAGGGGAGCGCGCCCCCCTGGGTAGGGGGGGCGCGGTCGTGCTTTCGTGATAAGAAGGAGGGGGAATGAAAAGCAGATGGATCGCGTGTCTAGGATTAACCGGTCTCATTCTGTGCATCGCCACAGCAGCCTATGCTTTCGAGGCGAACTTCGATCCATCCACCTACAATCCTGATGTGGGGGAGATCGTGAACTTCGAGGTTTGTACGTCTTGTCTAGGCGGCGAGGCGTTCACCTACTCGTGGGATTTCGACAGTGACGGCGTTCCGGAGTACGAGACCGATCAGACTCTGGTGACCTACTCGTTCGCCTCCGCCGGCTTCTACGGCGTGACCCTCATGGTTTCCGATGCCGGAGGACGAACGAGCACGATCCGCAAGGGCATTGTTGTCGGGTCGGTTCCTGCGTACGGAGTCCGCGAACTCGTCACCGAGTCGGACGGGGCGATCCTCGTCCTGATCACGGTCACGATCAACGAGCGTGCGCCGGGCATCGGGATCGAAGAGGGGATTCCGGCTGGCTGGTCGGTCGAGGTGGTCGACCCCAATGGCGCACTGGTGAATCAAAACATGGAGTTGCGCCAGCTCGAGGTGGCGTGGATGAGCCTCTACGAGCCTGGCGAGACGGTGACCTTCTCGTACCGACTGCGGCCCGCCTACACGACGCAGCTGCCTGCATTGCAGGGCAATGTAGCAGGCTTCTTCGACAGCATCGAGGGACGCTACGTCATGGGCATTGCCGGCGAGTTGACGCTCCCTCGATAGCTCGGCACGGCGGAAGGATTGGAAAGATCTGGTCAGGCAGGCGGCTCGTCCGCTTGCCTGTCCGCTTCCGTGGGAGGCTGCGTCATCAGCGTGCGCACGCGGCGCCAGACGTTCAGGAACAGGAACAGGCAGGCGCAGGACGCGACGAACGCGATGAGGAACGACGAGCGGATCTGCACAAGCTCCACCAATAGCGTCGCGGCAAGTCCTCCGGCAGCGAGAATCAAGCTGCGAAACGCATATCTTTGCGACAGCCGACGTATGGATTCCATGCGGTGAGCAGCCGCGCGGAGATCAAGCATCTCGAGGTCCCACCCATAGAGCGTGGCGGATACGACGAATGCGCTTATCCAAAGCGGGACTCCCACTGCGATCCCGACAGCGCAGAGAGTACAGGACGATCCGAGGCCGATCGCGTGAACGGCGGCCGGCCACCGCAGAGCGATCGCGAGCAGCCAGACAATCGCCACCAGACTGCTTGCACCGGCGATCGGGCCGGCGTGCCGAACGGCGGCTGCGACTGCGAGAGCGCCGAGCCCTGTGGTAATCAGAATTCCCGCTGGCGTTCTCATGCGAACGTCCTTCTCTGTTTCCACTGCCGCTTCGCGAACACCTCGCGCAGCGGAACGCTCGGATCCCAATCGACCACCTGGACTCCGTAGCGGAGCAGCGATCCCAGATACAGTCCTCGTCGTAATTCCGCAATGCGAGAGGCCGTCTCCGTCTGCGGCGTCGCCGGGAGCACCGACCGTTCGAGCGGAAGCGTGTTGATGGATACGAACAGGATCGAGTAGCCCCTGCTCTTGAGAAGAGCCAGCGTCTCGATATCGGCTTCATCCAACTTGCAGCTGATGAGAACGAGTTGGGAGTAAGGCGGGAACAACCGAGCTGGGATCTGGCGTAGGTCCTCGAAGGCGATCTTGCTCGCAAGATGAGCCTGTGCCAATGCATCGAGAATTCGATCGACCTGGGAGCGGCCCACGCCTGGGAACACCCAATTGAGGACGTCGCCATACACCAGAAGACCGACGTTGTTGCCCTGAGCGCAGAGGCTCGACGCCAAACTGGCGGTGGCGCGTGCCGCGTATTCAAACGTGTGGTGCGTGCCCACGGAGGCGTGCGCTCGAGCGCGTGCGTCGAGGATCAAACTGACATCGGCAATCCGTTCCTGCTCGTAGTCGCAGATCACGAGGTCTCCTGTGCGCGCGTACGCCCTCCAGTGAATCCGACGCACATCATCACCCTCGACGAAGGTTCGGCATCCATAGAAGTCGATCCCGGAGCCCGGGAGGTTCGAGCGAATCGGTCCCGCAAAGGCGCGTGTCTTGCGGGGATGAATGGCGAGGGAGTCGAGCTTCTCGGCGTTCGGGACGAGGCGCAACTCCACCGGAGCGTCGACCGCGACCTCTTCCACGGCGAGTCCGAATCTCGACCACGCAAGGACGTCGATCGAAGCGAAGTCGTATACGCCTCGGGAGCCTTCGAGCGTGTAGCGGAAGCATGGACGGGGCTCTCCAAGCTCGATGGGCCCTTGATAGTGGTTGTCGCCGGCCGTGACGTGCGTCCCCTCGGGAATCGGGTCGTGGGCGAGGATCATCGGGTAGGCCCGATCCCTCGCCCCGATCTCGATCTCGATGTCGAACGACTCTTGCTCCGTGCCTCGCACGCGGTCGACGATCCGGTGTGCCTCGATGGTCGGACGCGGCAACAGCAGATACGAGACCAGAAGGGTGCCGCTGTAGAACAAGAAGGGGACCGAGAGCAAGGCCAACTGGGCGTTGCGGAAGATCGACCCGGCGAGGACGAACGCCAACGCGGCGGCGAATCCGACAGAGAAGCGGTGACGGGTCAACATGCTATCACTGTCCCTGAAAAACGATGTCTAGATGTCACCACGATCGAACGCCTCCAGGTGCTCTACGGTTCGGCGAAGCATCGCCTCGAATTCCTGGCCGGATTGCTGCGCAGTGTAGTGGCGTCGCGGCACCAGGAAGTGATGGACGCCGTGTGCGTCGCGCCAGTATCCGTCAGCTAGCTTGGCTCTCGCTTCGCTGAGAGGCACACGTTCGCGTCCTGCAATCAGCCGTGCCGCGATCTCCATGAGGCTCCGCGACAGCCGGACGCGCGCAAACCGGCTGTGATGGGCGCGAGCGATCTGCCTATCCAGTTGAGCCAATTCACCCTCCCCGGGCGCGACGGGGGACACAAAGCGGCGACGAACCCGTCGCGACCTCTCCTGTCTCGCCTGGCGGTTCATCCGGCGGATCAGAAGGACTGCCACCACGACCGGCGGTACGAGCCACAAGAACAGCTGCGGAATGAACTCCAGGTAGTAGCGTCCGATGTAGTAGGCCTGGATGGCGGGGCGAACGACGTGGGTCAGAAGTTCGTCGGTGTAGAAGACATACAGCACGATCGCCAGGATGATGACTGCAAGAACGGCCGCAGAGACGATCAGGAGTCTAGTCCGTCGCATCTTCAGCGTCCTCTGAGGAACCGTACACGGCACGGAGTCGATCCAGGCACGCGAGCGCCTGTCGGGACACCGGCTCATCCGCTCGTCTTCCGTAGCGGACGAGTTCGAACAACTCAGTCAGTTGCCGGATGTGCTCGGACTGGATACCGAGATCCCGAAGCGCTCCGACGAACTCCCGTGGGGTGAGATACGTCGGCCGGATGCGACGGCGCCTGGACAGCAGTCGATCCATCTCGGCGTAGCAGCGGATAACCTCGCCTTCCAGCGGGCGCCCCTCTCGGATCCGATCGGCTGTCTCTCCGGCTTGCTGAGCGAGTTCGCGCTGCTCGGCGATTCGCTCGCTGTTCTCGGCACGTTTTTCGCGAGTGGATTCTCGGAACGCAAGCAAGCGGGCGGCAATGAAGGCAACCACGCCGGAAACGAGAACGGCAACGGCTCCTGCAGCCAGCGCCAGCGACCACGTCGGCGGGTTGGAGAGCACGGACTCCGGGATCTGAGGCCCCGTCTCCGCGACCTCGCCGCCCTGGCGCTGAATCCATCCGAAGAACAGCCTCCCAAACAGGAGCAACCCCACCATCAGAGGGAGGACGAACGCGAACAGCGTGAACAGGTACTGAAGAAGTTGGCGACGCAACTTCCGGAAGATGAACACGCAGACGATCGAACCAACCGTCAATCCACCCAACACGCCGACGATGATCTTGTCCTGCAGCGTCAGCGGGGCCGTAGAACGCGGGGCGGCGGAAGACGGCTCATCCGGGATCTCGAGTTGTGCCAGACGGACACCGGGCCGAAACGTCAGTTCGTCCAGGCTCGAGACAAGCAGAATCAACGATCCGAACAGCGCGAGGATCGCAAGGACGAGTGAGACGCTTCCGGCCCGGGTCCGTGTGCTCATCCAGAGCGGGTTTGTAGTCCTAACTCTGCTAGTTGTTCGTCCGACACGGGCATCGGCGCCTCGGTGAGGAGGCAGACTCCGGCCGCGGTCTTGGGAAACGCGATGACGTCGCGGAGCGAGTCCATCCCCGCCATCAGCATCACAAGCCGATCGACGCCCAGAGCGAACCCACCGTGAGGCGGAGCGCCGTATTCGAGCGCTCGGAGGAAGAAACCGAACCGAAGCTCGGCCTCTTCGGCGGAGATGCCGAGAAGCTCGAAGATCTGCTCCTGAATTTCACGCCGATGGATTCGGATGCTCCCGCTTCCCAACTCGGTGCCGTTGAGCACCAGGTCGTACGCGTTCGACACCACCGAGAGAGGATCCGTCTTCAGTCTCGGCATGTCCTCGGCCAACGGCGAGGTGAACGGATGATGCGCACTGCTCAGTTCACCGCTTTCGTCGAGTTCGAACAACGGGAAGTCGGTTACCCACAGGAAACTCCACTCATCGTGCGCGAGATCCTCGCGTTCGGCGACGGCGAGTCGTAGCATTCCCAATGCTGTGTCGATGTCTTGTCCAGCCAGCAGCAAGATCAAGTCCCCGGTACTCGCCTCGAATGCGGAGGCGATGGAGGACAACTCCCCTTCGTCGAGGAACTTGGCAATCGGGGAGGTCATGGATTCGTCGACCTTGATCCATGCCAGACCCTTTGCTCCCGCCGCCACGACGATGTCCTGAAGCTGGTCCAGTGTCGAGCGCGAGTACCCGGCACACCCCTTTGCCAGGATACCGGCGACCTTCCCGCCCGAGGCCACGGCATCGGCGAAGACGTGGAACCCGCATCCCTCGACAAGAGATGAGATATCCTGGATCTCCATTCCGAACCGGCGATCAGGCTTGTCGGATCCGTAGCGTTGCATGGCCTCCGCGTGCGTCAGGCGCGGGAACGGTACCGGTAGGGCGAGATCCATCGTCTCTCGAAACACCTTGGCCAGGACGCCTTCCAGCTCCTCGAGGATCTCGTCCTTGCCGTTCGGGAAAGAGATCTCCAAGTCGAGTTGCGTGAACTCCGGCTGTCGGTCGGCGCGCAGATCTTCATCGCGGAAGCACTTGACCATTTGGAAGTAACGATCGATGCCGCCGATCATGAACAGCTGCTTGAACAGCTGCGGAGACTGAGGGAGTGCGTAGAACGACTCCGGATGCATGCGACTGGGGACCAGGAAGTCGCGTGCGCCTTCCGGCGTCGACTTGGTCAGAAATGGTGTCTCGATCTCCCAGAACCCCTCGTCCGAGAAGTAGTCGCGAATGCTCTTGAAGACACGGTGTCGCAAACCGAGGCTGTGCTGGAGTTTGGCGCGGCGCAAGTCAACGTACCGGTAGCGCAGACGCGTCTCCTCGGTTGTGTCGGATCCGTCGCCCTCCACCAGGAAGGGAGGCGTCTTGGACCGATTGAGAATCTCGAGAGACTGCACGCGAATCTCGATCTCGCCGGTCGCCATCTCCGGGTTGACGTTCTCAGCGCTCCGTGCGGCCACAGTGCCCGTGACTTGAATGACGTCCTCGCGGTTGAGGGTGTGGGCCCCTTCCGGGCCCTTCGAATCACCGTCGAACAACAATTGGACAAGTCCGGATCGATCGCGCAGATCGACAAACGTGATCGCGCCGAAATCACGGCGGCGATTGACCCAGCCTGCAAGGGTCACGGTCTGTCCCAGGTCTGCCGACGACAGATGTGCGCAATAGTTCGTTCGCATGGTGACTCTCCTTGTTGAAGCTTCGTTGTGGGCAGATTATAGGACGTCTCCTTGCCGCCGCAATTTGGGCGGCGTTTGCGTCGAATCGATCGGCTACGGATCCTCGTCACGGCGGGCGGCTTGCGAGACCCTGACGAAGATGCCCAAGACGACGAGCGCTCCGATCGAGAGCCCCAGGCCGATCCCAAATGTCAACGGAACATGGATATAGAGGAACACGGCCAGAACAAGCGTCACGGCCAGAGAAGGCGCGAGTGAGAACAGCAACGTCTGCAGCACGAACCAGGCTCTGGCCTGCGTCTCGGCCGGGGCGCGGTCGAAGTGAGCGAACCGATGCCCCGTGTTCCAGGCGTAGATGAAGAGCGTGACGGAGACGAGCGGGAACAAGGGATGCACGCGTAGCAAGAGGGACGAGACGGCCATCGTGCATTCGATGACCAACATCAGGTCGGACCACGGGGAGTTCCCAGCGGCGCGCAGGAGGAGCGATGCTCCGGCTGCGACAACGGCCACCGCGGCGGCATAAACGTACGATCCGAGCACCAGCGCAGGGACAATCAGGACGAGCGCGGCGAGAGCAACGAGCACGAGGGAGATGGTCGCGACAGGCTTCATACGTGCCTCCGGAAGAACGAAACACCGAGATCCCGCTCGATGGCTTGACCGAGCGGCTCGTCGACGTCCCAGTTCACGATGCGCGTTCCGGACCTCACCAAGCTGCTCAGGAAGACCGAGCGGCGAAGACTCGCCATTCGTTGGGCGGTCTCAGCTTGTGGAAGAGACTCGATCTGCCGGGCCTCCCACGACGTTGCGTGGGGGCAGACAAGGAGGACCGAGTAACCGCGGTCGCACAAGAGCGAAATGACCTCGACGTCATCGTCGCTCACGAGCGGACTGACGAAGACGAGCTGGGATTGCGCAGGGAACAAGCGCGTCGGGATGTTCCGCAGATCCTCAAAGACTTCCTTTTGAGCTGCATAGGCGGTCGACAGCGAGTCGAGGATCCGTCGTTCCTGTTTCTTCCCGACGCCCGGGAACACCCACTTCACGAGGTCGCCGTACACGAGGAGTCCGACGATGTTCCCAAAGCGGAGGAAGTGGCTGGCCAGACTCCCGGCGGCGCGGACGGAATGGTCGAACGTCGTCTCGTCTCCCAGGCGACAATGGGCCTGCAGCCGCGCATCCAAGATGACACTGACATCGGCCAATCGCTCTAGCTCGTATTCGTTGACCACCAGGTTGTCCTGCCGGGCATAGGCGCGCCAATTGATGCGTCGGATGTCGTCACCCGGGACGTAGGAGCGGCAGCCGAAGAAGTCGAGTCCCTGTCCGCCAAGGTTGGCCTTGACGGTCCCCGCGAACGCGCGTGTGCGCCGGGGGCGAATCGTGATGGCGCCGAGCAGATCGACCCTCGGCGACGCGACGAGTTCCGATTCCTCCGGGATGGATTGCACGCGGCTGGCCACGCCCCAGCGGGACCAGGCTGTGACATGCGTACTTGCGAACGTGTGCATGCCGCGGGGGAGCTTCACGCGATAGGTGAGTTGCACGGACTGTCCCCTCACCAACGGGCCCAGGAAGTGGTTCCTGCCATCGGTCAATTCGGCTCCGGCGGGTGGCTGATCGATGATCGAGACGTAGTGCCTCCCTAGAGAACCGAATCTGGACGACACGTCAAGGGTGACGTCAACCTCCTCGCCCTCGGTCATGCGGTGGGCGCTCAACGTGCGGCGAACGCGTAGGGCCGGAATGGGTAGCCGCGTCTCTGCGATCACGGTGAAGCACGTGAATAGGATAGGGGGGACGGCAACTGCGATCAGTCCGCCGTGCCGGACCACCATCCCCACGATCAGGAATGCAAAGCCGATCACCATGGGCAGAAAGACGCGTCTCGACATGGCTACGTGGCTTTCGGGACCGGAGTCAACGAGACGATGTTCCGCACGATGTCCAATTCGGTCACGCGCTTGGACCACAACTCGGGGCTGAGAATCAGACGATGCGCCAGGGCCGGAACGGCGAAGTCCTTGATGTCATCGGGCAGGACGAAGTCCCTTCCTTCCAGGGCCGCATTGGCGCGAGCTAGCTTGATCAGAGCCAACGAGCCGCGAGGGCTGGCGCCGACGTGGATGTTCTGGTGATTCCGCGTGCCCGCCACGATCGCTACGATGTACCGTTCAAGATCGGGGTGGACGATCACCGTCTCCGTGGCAGCCCTCATGGCCAGCAGTTCTTCCGCGGACGAAAGCGTCTGGAGTGTGACCTCATCCTGTTTTCGATCCAATCGGCGTTGGAGGATGTCGACCTCCTGCGTCGCGTTGGGGTAGCCCACGCCCAAGCGAATCATGAATCGATCCAGCTGGGCCTCCGGAAGCGGGAACGTCCCCTCATACTCGATCGGGTTCTGGGTGGCGATGACGACGAACGGCTGCGGCAAGGACTGCGTGTCTCCGGAGATCGACACCTGCCCCTCTTGCATGGCCTCGAGCAATGCGGATTGGGTCTTCGGCGTGGCGCGGTTAATCTCGTCGGCCAGGATGATGTTGGCGAAAATCGGACCCGGCGACAGCACGAATTCGCCCCGTTCCCGGTTGAAGATGTGGGAACCGGTGATGTCGGTCGGCAACAGGTCCGGGGTGAACTGAATCCGCTTGAAACCGATGCCGAGGACCTGTGCGTAGCAACGCGCGATCAGCGTCTTGGCCAGCCCCGGGTAGTCCTCGTACAGGATGTGCCCAGCGGCGAGAACTCCGACCAT
>CAZXQL010000013.1:0-21450 GCA_964643395.1 uncultured Thermotogae bacterium | reverse complement strand
CCGGCTGCGCCGGCTCGGTCGTCGGACCGACGTTCACCTGCACGCTCGAACCACTGGTCGAGGCCTGGGCCCCGCGGGTGTTCGGAGGCGTGTCGTCCTTGATCACGATCGTCGTCTGCAGGTCCTCGGTCACGCCGGAGGCATTCAGGCTGTAATAGGAAATCTGGTGCGGTCCGTCGGCTCCGGTCAGCGTGAACGGAGCGGAGTAGCGCCGCCATCCTCGCCCGTCGATGCGATAGAACGTCTGCGTCGTGCCGTACGTCGACCGCTGGACGAGGTCGAGGGAGATGGGCGATTTCGACGTGATCCACACGCCGCGATCGTCCTGGTACGTCGGATCCCCGATCGTGATCTTCGTGATCGGAGGATGGTTGTCGAGCATGAACGACACGGACTGGTGCGGCTCCTCGTTGCCGAGTTGATCGACACCGTAGTACGCGAGCTTCTGCGGACCGTCCTCGCCGGTGAGGTAGATCGGTCCGGAATAGACGGTCCACGGTCCGCCGTCGATCGAGTATCGGATCTCGGCCAGACCGCTTCCCGGATCCATCGCCGACAGAGAGATCGGCGTACTCGATGAAACGACGAGCGACCCGTCCGGCGCCACCTGGTTCCCGGCGTAGGTCAATCCGGCCGGCGCCACGCGCGTCCAATCGACCGGCGGAGACATGAGCGGGCACTTGTCGTTCAGGGCGTAGTAGGGAACATCGCCGATTCCGTCCCCGTCGTTGTCTTGCCCCGTGTAGTCGCTCCAATAGTTGCCGACACCACCGCAGGTCCACAGGTTACGGCGATACGGATCGTGTCCGTTGAGGCCGTTGTCCAGAAAGCTGTTGTCGGTGATCACATTGTTGTGCGAGGTTGCCGCCGCAACGATGCCGTATCGGCTCTCGGCAAACACATTGCGTTCGAACCGATTGTCGCTCGAGTCGAGCAGGTACACGGCCGTGTCCGCCAATCCGATCTGGGTGGTCTCCACGGACCCGTTTCGAACCGTATTGAAGTAAATGCCGGCCTGCGTCGTGCCTTCGATCACGCAGTCACGGATCACGAAGTACGCCGTCGTGTGGTCGATGTAGATTCCGTAGTCCGCTTGAGGACGATCGATTCGCCATCCTTCGATGATGTACGGATCGTCCTGCGTCCCGCTCCCGGAGAAGACACCGTTCTCGACGGTGAATCCTCCGTTCCCGTAGATATAGATCGGCTCATGGTTCCCCCACCAAAGGAACCCTCCGGTACCGACTTGCCCCCCCACCAGGACGACCGACAGCACGACGGCAAGCATCGCCACCGCAGCACTTGCGACCTTCCTGCCCATCATCGCCTCCTTCGCGAAAATCCAATTCCTTTGCGCGATCAGGATACCATGAACCCTCTCGCATGTATACCCTAGTCCGACGTTTCCTCTCCAACGGCCGAGAAGAAGGCCTCCTCGAGGTCCTCTCCCCCAAACTGCGCGATCAGCTCGTCGAGCGACCCGATCGCTTGCAGCGTTCCCCTATATAGAATTCCGATTCGATCACAGAGTTTCTCGGCGATCCGCATGATATGGGTCGACAAGAGAATGGTTCGGCCTTCCTCTCGAAACAGCTCGATCGTGCGGACGACCGTTCGCGCCGACATCACGTCCAATCCGAACGTCGGCTCATCCAGGATGAGGACGGGCGGATCGTGGAGAATGCTTCGCGCCAAGGAGAGCTTTTGCTTCTCGCCCGTAGAGAACGTTCCCACACGGCGATCGGCCAACTCCGTCATGGCCAGCGTGTTGAAGATCTCGTCCGACCGCCGGCGGATTGCATCATCGGACATCTGATTGATGCGCCCGAAGAACCGCAGTGTCTCGCGCGCCGTAAGCCGGTCGTACAGTCCTGTCTCGGTGGCGAGGAATCCGATGCGCTCGCGGACGGCGCCCGGTTGTGTGCCGACGTCGAATCCGGCCACCGTCGCCCGTCCCGACGTGGGCGTCAGAATCGTGGCCAGCATGCGCAGTGTCGTCGTCTTGCCGGCTCCATTGGGACCGAGCAGGCCGAAGATCTCGCCGGCTCCGCACGTGAACGAAACGTCGGAGGCCGCGTGGACGAGGCCTCGGCGCGATCGGAAGGTCTTGGAGAGCCCTTCGGCGACAACGAGCGGTTCGGTCATAAGCTGTCGACTCCCACGAGCGGTTGCAGAACCTCCGGAATGCTCACGGATCCGTCCTCTTGCTGATTGTTCTCCAGAATGGCCGCCATCAGCCGTGACGTCGCCAGCCCGGATCCGTTCAGCGTATGGACGTACTCCGGCTTGGCCTGCGGAGAGGGTCGATACCGGATGTTCCCGCGCCGTGCCTGGAACGCTTCACAGTTGCTGCAAGAGGAGACTTCATAGTACCGGCCTTGTCCGGGCAGATAGACCTCCAGATCGACCGTCTTGGCCGCTTGCTGGGCCATGTCCTGCGTGGCCAGCAGCACGACGCGATAGTGCAGATCCAATGCTTGGAGCACACGCTCCGCATCCGCGATCAGATTCTCCAGCTCTCCGTACGACGCTTCCGGCGTGGTGAACTTGAACATCTCCACCTTGTTGAATTGGTGGACGCGGATAAGCCCCCGCTCCTCCTCGCCGTAGCTTCCGGCTTCACGACGGAAGCAGGGCGTGTAGGCGACGTACTGCTTGGGCAGCTCCTCGACATCGAGAATCTCGTCTCGATGGAGGTTCACCAGCAGGCTCTCCGCCGTCGGATTGAGATAGAGACCGTCTCGCTCGCACAGATAGATATCGTCCTCGAATTTCGGCAGCTGCGACGAGACGTAGAAGCTCTTCGCGTTGGCCAGGAACGGCGGCAGTACGGGGACGTAGCCTCGATCGGCATGATGAAAGAACATGAACTGGATCAATGCCATCTCCAGCCGTGCTGCGGCTCCCACGTACATGGGGAACCGCGCTCCGGCAATGCGCGCAGCTCGTGGAAAGTCGAGAATCCCTTTGGCTTCGGCGAGTTCGAGATGGTGCCGAACCTCGAAGGAGGTCTCGGGTTTGCGCCCTTCCGTCTTCAGAACGACGTAGTCCTCTTTGCCCCCCACCGGCACCGACGCGTCCGGCACGTTCGGCAGCAAGGAAAGAAGGCGATCGATCTCTTCCTGGGTCGTCCGGAGGTCTTCGTCCAGCTCGGACACGTGATCCGACAGCTCCGACAGCCGCGCAAGTAGCTCGTCCGCGTCCTCGCCGGATCGCTTGCGGCGGCCCACTTCCTGCGACCCCTCGTTTCGTTCCGCCTTGAGTCCCTCGACCTGTGCGATCAAATCCCTTCTGCGTTCGTCAAGGGCGACGATCTGCGAAAGGTCGATCGACGGATCGCGCGACTTCAGGCGCGCCTCCAACTCAGCGGGGCGCTCACGAATTGCCCGGAGCTCGATCATCGATTGCCTCCATTCCCTCTGGAATTCTAGGAGAGAAACCTTCCACCAACAATGATATACATTACATTCCAGACCCCATCTGATTTTCCACGGCTCACTGACCGGGTATAATGGCCGGGCTCGCCGGCGGGGAGAGTCTGCGAGACGCCGATTGTACCGGAAACGAGGAACGACCCATGCGACTGCTGATGTATTCGAAGGCGCTGTACTCAACCTGGATCTACTACAGTGCTGACCGCATCCTGTTCGACGCCGGGGAGGGAGCCAGTTCGATTTTGGGGAACAAAGCGTTCGCCATTCGCCGCATCTTCCTTTCCCACGGACATGCGGATCACATCAGCGGGCTCATCGGCCTCGTCAATATCCGCAACAACGCCATGGGGGACCGCGAGAAGCAGCTATCCATCTACTTCCCCAAGGACAACTACCTGATTGCCGAGATGATGAAGTTCATCTCACGCACCAACCGGCGGCTGGACTACGATCTGGAGTGGATCCCGCTCGAGCCCGGCGATCGGATCGAGGTCCTGTCCGGACAGATGCCGCGCTATGTGGAGGCCTTCCCCACTGTTCATGTACACAACGAGATCTCGCTCGGCTATAACGTGGTCGAGGTGCGTCATCGGCTGAGGCCCGATTGCGCCAACCTTTCCCAAGAGGAGATCGTCGCCAAGGTGCGTTCGGAGGGACGCGACGCCGTTTCCGAAACCTACCATCAGAAGCTGTTCTCCTACGGAGGGGACTCCGTCGGCATCAAGCCCGCCTACGTGGCCGATACCGAGATTCTCTGTCATGATGCGACGTTTCTCGACGAGAACGATCGCAAGGAGTACAAGCACGCGACCCTGGCGGAGGCCGTCGATTGTGCGCGTAGCGCTCGCGTCAAGAAGGAGCTGTACTGCATTCACATCTCCAGCCGCTACAAGTCGCAAATCAAGAAGATGACGGCCGCCGGCGGTCACTACGACGGGCTGGATTTCCGAGTGACGTTGGTTCCTCCGGGGCGCGTTCACGTCGTCGATTGAGCATGATCATCTCTCATTGAAAGACGAAACGGCGATTCGGTCCCATGCCTCCACGCTGAGGTCCACCGAGGAGGGACGATGATCGAACGCAAGTACACTCGCATTCTGACCGAACTGCCCGGCCCGGAGTCGGCCCGGGTCCTTGCCGCCAAGTCGAAGTACGTGGCCGCCCCATTGGAGACATACGCGCCATTCATCGTCAAGTGCGCCCAGGGCGCCATCATCGAGGATCTCGATGGGAACCGCTTCCTCGACTTCTCAGGCGGCTGGGGGTGCCTTGCTGTCGGGCAACGCAACGCGCGCGTCGTGGCGGCACTCAAGGACCAGCTCGACGGGTACTTGCACACGGACTTCACAGCCGTTCCGTATGCGCCGTTCATCGAGCTCGCCGAGCTTCTGTGCGAGCACACGGCGATCACGGGCGATAAGAAGGCGGCCTTCTTCAACAGCGGCGCCGAAGCTGTGGAAAACGCCGTCAAGATCGCACGGGCCTACACGAAGCGCAAGGCGGTGCTGGTCTTCGAGAACGCGTTCCACGGGCGCACGCTGCTGGCAATGACCATGACGCACAAAGCCAAGCCCTACAAGTACGGATTCGGTCCGTTCGCGTCGGATGTGTATCGATTGCCCTACCCGTACGAGTATCGAACTCCGGTCTCTCTTGAAGACATCGAGCGGTCGCTCCTGTCATTGGTCGACCCTTCGGAGGTCGCGGTGATGGTCGTCGAGCCGGTCATTGGCGAAGGCGGGTTTCTCGTCCCCCCCGACTGGTTCTTGCCCGCGATGCGCAAGTTGGCGGACAAGTACGGCTTCGTGCTTGCCTTCGACGAAGTCCAGTCAGGAATCGGACGCACCGGCAAGTTCTTCGCGTTCGAGCACTTCGGTGCCGAGCCGGACCTGGTCTGCGTCGCCAAATCGCTCGGTTCGGGACTTCCACTCTCAGGTGTCGTCGGGAAGGCCGAGATCATGGACGCGCCGATTGGCAGCGCCATTGGGGGAACGTATGCCGGCAATCCGCTCGCCTGTCGAGCGGCCATCGAGGTCATCCACACGATCGACGACAACGATCTGCTCGCACAGGCGCAGAGGGTCGGCGACCGTGTGAGGTCTCATTTCCTACGACTCGCCGACGAATACGACGTCATCGGCGACGTTCGTGGTCTCGGTGCAATGATGGCGATGGAACTCGTCAGCGATCGCGCGACCAAGCAGCCGGCCAAGGAACTCACAATCAAAATCGCCAGGACCGCGCTCGCAAACGGCGCTCTGTTCCCGACTGCCGGACTATGGGGCAATGTCCTGCGCGTTCTCGTCTCGCTCGTGATCACCGATGACCAGATCGACGAGGGGATGAACATCTTGGAAGACGCTTTCGAACGCGCTCTGAGAGGCTAGCGGACGGAGTCATCGACGGGGCGAACGAGCCGCACGGCGTTTCGAGGAGGCCACCTGGCGCAAACTGCCGCCCCTTGGGCCGAATCGCCATGCTTCTTCCAGTTGATGCGGAATACGCATAAGTAGGGCCTTCTGGGCGCCATGATCGAGCAAACCCATAAGTCTTCTGCGATACAGACTTGGCAAGGGTATACTTCGTTGCTATACTGAGCGCCAGATTCTCATAACCCAAGGGGGTAGACGTGAACAAGGCAGAACTGGTCGAGAAACTCGCGAAGAAGACGGGGCTGACCAAGAAGGACGCACGAGCAGCTCTGGACGGTGTGGTGGAAGTCGTCACAGCGGCGCTGAAGAAGAACGAGCCCGTAATCATCACCGGATTCGGGAAGTTCGAGACGCGCAAGCGTAAGGCGACGACCCGCATGAACCCTCAGACGGGTCAGCGGATCAAGACGCCCGCGAAGACCGTTCCCGCGTTCAAGGCCGGCAAGAACCTGAAGGACACCGTCGCCAAGAAGTAGGGATCCTATGCTCGGAAGCCGTCCTCCGAGCACGGCTGTTTCTGAGCAAAGGCTGCCTGCAGGCGGCAGAGAGATTCGAAGGGGGAAGCGCAAGCTTCCCCCTTTTTGCTGCCTTGCGGAGGTCGATAACAGGCCGAGTCGGCGGGATCGGCGTCCTCCGAATGTCTCCGTACGCGGGATGCGTTGCGCCGCACCTCCGAGCCACTATACTGCCTAACCATGGAGCTTCTGGCAGATCTCAACCCCGCGCAGCGCGAAGCCGTCACCCACGGCGATGGGCCGCTCTTGATCGTGGCCGGCGTCGGCACTGGGAAGACGACGGCAGTGACCCGCCGGATCGCGTGGCTGATCGCCGAGAAGAAGGCGCGGCCGGTGGAGATCCTGGCACTCACGTTCACGGAGAAGGCGGCCGCGGAGATGGAGGAGCGCGTGGACGTGCTCGTTCCCTACGGCTATGTCGAGGCGCAGATCGGGACCTTCCACGCGTTCTGCGATCGCGTGCTTCGAGAGAATGCAGTTCTCCTTGGGCTGTCGCCCGATTTCCGCATCCTCACCGAGGCCGAGCAGGCGATCTTCCTGAAGGAGCGGCTGTTCGATCTTCCGTTGGAGAGGTTCCGGCCATTGGGAAATCCAATGCGCCATCTGCGATCCCTGCTCGCCCTGTTCTCGCGTGCCAAGGACGAGGACGTCTCGCCGCAGGAGTACGCGTCGTTCGCCGCGCAGCTGGCCGAGGACCTGAAGATGAGAACCGAGGATGACGAGTATGCCGTGTTGGCCGAGGAGGCGGCACAGCAGAGCGAGCTTGCCGAGACGTACGCCGTCTACCAGCGCCTTCTTGCGGAGTCCGGCTTCGTCGACTTCGGCGACCAGATTACCATGACGTTGCGGCTGTTCCGCGAACATCCGACCGTCCTGGCGCGTTACCAGAAGCGGTTCCGCTACATCCTCGTCGACGAATTTCAGGACACCAACTACGCCCAGTTCGAACTCCTGAAGCTCCTCGCCAATCATCGCAACCTGACGGTCTGCGGTGATGACGATCAGTCGATCTACAAGTTCCGCGGTGCCGCGATCAGCAACATCCTCGGATTCCAGGACGCGTTTCCCGAGGCGAAGATGATCGTCTTGGACGAGAACTACCGCTCGACGCAAGCCATCCTCGATTCGGCGTACCGACTGATTCAGCACAACAACCCGGATCGCCTCGAGGTTCGTTCCGGGATCGTTAAGAAGCTTCATTCCAACTCGGAGCGCGGTCGGCCTCCGTTGCAACATCACTTCGAGACACTGGACGAGGAATGCGACTTCGTCGCCGAGACGATCACGGCACGGCACAGTCAAGAGGAGCGTCCGTACTCCGACTTCGCCGTGCTCGTGCGTAGCAACGCCCAAGCCGACGTCTTCCTGCGAGCCTTCAACCTATCGCGCATTCCCTGGCGATTCTCGGGAAGCCGCGGACTCTACGATCAGGAAGAGATCCGCTGGGCCATCGCCTTCCTCCGCCTGATGTCCGATCCCCGAGACTCGATGTCCCTCCACTACCTGGCCGCCGGCTGGCCCTACGAGGTGCCCGCGGAGGCACTTGCCCTCGCGACCAGCTTTGCCGAGCGGCAGAACAAGTCGCTCCTGCAGGCATTCCGCATCCTTTCCAGGAACCCCGGGTTCCTCGATATCACCCCCGAGGCCCAGGAGCGAATCGGTCATCTGTTGCAGGATCTCGACGTCATGTTCCCATTGTCCACGCAAGAGCGCACCGGCGAGCTCTTGTTTCAGTTCCTATCCACGCAAACCGGGACCATTGAACGTCTGTCGAATTCCTCGCACTCGTCCGACGTTCAACGCGTGCAGAACTTGGCCCGCCTGTTTTCCATCATCGAACGATTCGCACGCGTTGCTCGCTACGACCGTGTCGCGTGGTTCATCGACTATCTCGACGACCTCATCGAGGCGGGAGACAACCCTCCAGTGGGCGATGCCGGCCTGGACGCCGACGCGGTGAACGTGTTGACGATCCACCAAGCGAAGGGATTGGAGTATCCGATCGTGTTCTTGGTGGGGCTCGTGTCGGGACGCTTCCCGTCGGCTCATCGCTCCGATCCGATCCCGCTTCCCGATCCGCTCGTGAAGGACCTCGTCTCGGGCGCCGACTTCCATCGTCAGGAGGAGAGGCGGCTGTTCTACGTCGGCATGACGCGTGCCAGGGAGGACGTCTATCTCACGAGTGCGCAGGATTACGGCGGGAAGCGGCCCCGCAAGCCGTCGCTGTTCGTGTCCGAGGCCCTGGATATCGCCGCGACGCAACGTCCTCCCGAGCGGCGGTCTCCGCTTCGGCAGATGGCTCGCCACAGCGAGCGCGCGACCGAGGAAGCGCCCGAGGATCGGAAGCTCGTTCTGTTCCCGCCCGGGGAGGAGATCCTGACGCTCAGCCACCGCAAGATCGACGACTACCTCACCTGCCCCAAGAAGTACAAGTACATCCATCTGCTACGCGTGCCCATCCGCCAGCATCACACCGTGATCTACGGGAGCGCCGTCCACCAGGCGATTCGAATCTTCCATCTCAATCGAATGGCCGGACGGGAGACGCCGGTCAGCGACTTGCACGAGGTCTTCCGAAAGGCTTGGCAGGCCGAGGGATTCCTCACTCGGGAGCATGAGGAACTCCGCATGCGGCAAGGTCTCCGGGCACTGAGCGCGTTTCACGCTGCGGAGACGGCCTCGGCCTCGATTCCCAGCTACGTCGAGAAGCGGTTCTCGGTCACGATCGATGACGTTCGCCTCATCGGTATCTTCGACCGCATCGACATTCCTCCCGGCGCCGGCCCTGAGGAAGGCACGATCATCGACTACAAGACCTCGGACGTTCGGACCGTGGAGCAGGCCGACAAACGCGCAAAGGATAGCCTTCAGTTGGCGCTGTACGCGCTGGCCTACGAGAAGATGTTCGATCGGTCGCCGGCCGCTCTCGAACTGCGGTTCCTAACGCCTGAACTCGTCACCGGACGGACCCAACCCACCGAGAAGACGGCCCAGCGGGCCCTCCGGGATGTCGAAACCGCAGCAAGCGGGATCCGAAACGCTGAGTTCCCGGGAGAGCCTACCTATCGAGCCTGCCAATACTGCCCGTACGCTCCGATCTGCCCGGATCGCAAGGCGTCGTGAGCCGGCTCGATACCTACGCGGCTGTCGTCAACGACTCGAGCTCGACGATATGGTCGGCCCAAAGCGACTCGATGTCGTAGAACTCCCGCGCATCCTTTTGGAACAGGTGGACGACAATGTCCCCGTAGTCCATCACCACCCAGCGTCGTTCGCTCCAGCCCTCGCGGTGGTGGGACGGCAGCGGGAAGCTCTTCATGAACTCCGATGCGATCGCCTTCATGTGGGCGGCGTTGTCCGCCTCCGCGATCACGAAATAGCTCGTGGGGATCGAAACCTCGGCAAGATCGACGATGACGATGTTCTCGCCTTTCTTGTCCTCGATGATCTCGATCGCCTTGCGAACCCAGGAAAGCTCTTCGTTCACTCCATCTCCAATCCGGGCCCGGCGATCAGGACGATGTCCGTCCCCGCCGGGATGTAGTCTTTCAACGCGTTGTAGTGTGTCGCGAACGTCTCGGGGAATACGATCTGCGCCGTGCCCGGAAGCGCGTCCAGCAGGATCCATGCCTTGGATTCATCGGTCAGCACGATGACATAGCTCGCTTGGTAGTCGAATCTATCCGCATTGGCGACTGCCGTGACCTGGAATCCGCGTGCGAGAAGGTAGTCCGCCGTCGTTCGCGCCATCAGCCGGACGCCGTTCCCATTGAACACAGCGACCTTCACGTCGCTGGGGGTCAACAGATCGAGTCCTCGTAGCGCCGCGGCAACCACACGTTCCGTCTCCACGACGCTGGGCTGAGTGTACGTAATGCCTTCGATTTCCACAATCTCGCCCGTTAGGAGATCCGAGCGAAGCGCAGTTTGGGGGATCCCGTGCAGAACCTCGGCTGCTTCGATCAGGTCCGAGGACGACAGGTTCGTCTGCAACGCCGGCGTCATGCTGCGAACCGTGTTCCGGAGGGAACGCAGGCTCGGCTTCTGGATCCCGTCGGTGATCGCCGCACGGAAGAGCAGTCGCTGGCGATCGAGGAGTCCGATATCGCCGGATTCGGAGGGCATCGTCGCGAACGCGACCGCCTCCATGCCGTTCAACAGCTGGGCGCCGGCACGAAGCTCCACGTGGACTTCCGGATCGCTCGATGAATCGAGGTAGACCGCGGAGGCGTTGAGCGTGACCGTGACCCCTCCCAACGCATCGATCCAGGACTCGAGCGTCGCATGCTCGTACGAGACGAAGAACGGAATCTCGATGCCCAGGAGGTCGCCGATCGCCCGCGTTCCCGCTTGGTCTCCCGCGATATCGCACAGCGCCGCCGCTTGCTGGTAGCCCTCCGAGTCGTCGCGCACACGCAGATCGGCAGGGAGAGCGAACAGAACGGCATCCGTCTCGGAGAAGCTGAGAAGCGTCAGAAGGTCGACGGCCCCGTCCGCGGCGTGACCGATGAGCATCACGTTGACACGCTCACCATGCTCGAAGAGCCGGTCGACGTTTCGCTGTGTGAGCAAGAACCAGAGGACGACAGCCACAGCCAACGCGAGAGCGATGCCTGCGTAGATGAAAACCTGTTTGCGTACCGTGTTTCCCCTCATGTCACCCCAACTCGACGCTACCACAGCCCTCGAAGAATGTCAACCGGGCTCTGCAGCGGTCGGAGTCCATCCTGTCTCGGTTGGACCGGCCGTACCAGGGGAGTATCCTTTCCGTGCTATGAAATCGACATCGCAACCGGGTAACACCGACCCTCTCGTCGACCTGGCGGGCACGGTCATCCGTACGTTCGTCACGTCCGGACGTGTGCCGCCCGCGCCGGATCCTCTTCCGGACATGATGCAAGGAAAGGCCGGGGTGTTCGTGTCGATCAAGAAACGGGGAGGCCTTCGGGGATGCATCGGGACGTATTCGCCCACGGAGGCGACGATCGCCCATGAGATCATCGCCAATGCCGTGAAGTCCGCGACGGAGGATCCTCGTTTCCCGCCCGTGGGGATCGACGAACTGGACGATCTCGAGATTTCCGTCGATGTCCTGACCGAGCCGGAGCCCTGCGACGAGAGCCAACTGGATCCCGCTCGTTACGGAGTCATCGTTGAGAGCGGATGGCGGCGAGGCCTTCTCCTGCCCGATCTCGAAGGCGTGGACACCGTAGGCGAGCAAGTCTCGATCGCCAGAAGAAAGGCCGGAATCGGCCCCGGAGAACCCGTTCGGATCTTCCGCTTCACGGTTCAGCGGCACTCGTAGCATGCGTCCCGTGCGCGTTTCCATCCTGACGTTCGGCTGTCGGGTGAATCAGTACGAGTCGACCATGATGCGCGACCGCCTCGAGCCGGTTCACGAGATGACCGATCGAGATCCGGATGTCATCATCCTCAATGCCTGCACGGTAACCGCATTGGCCGAGCGAAAGGCTCGCCAGGCGGCACGGCGAGAGCGGAGGAATCATCCCGACGCCGTCCTCGTGGTTGTTGGTTGTCTGGCGGACGCCGTCGTGCAGGACCTCACGACATTCCCGGATGCCGATTTGCTCGCCGGAACGAGTTGGAAATCGCGCATCGAGGACGTCGTCCGCCTCGCACACGGCGGCGAGCGAGGAGTACTGGCTCCTGCGAGCACCGTCCGACTGTCGGAAGAGCGAACGTTCGGCCCCCGCGATCGAATCCGATCGTTTCTGAAGATCCAGGACGGGTGCGACCGATCCTGCACGTACTGCCGCACGACGCAGGTCCGCGGCCCTGCTCGTAGCAAGTCTCTCGGTTGCGCGGTCGACGAGGCGCGCGAGCTGGTGGCCGCCGGATTCCCGGAAATCGTGTTGACGGGCATCGACCTTGCTCAGTACACATCCGATGACGGCGGGTTGCCGGAGGCCGTAGCGGCCGTCGGGTCGCTTCCCGGACTCCGGCGTCTCCGGATCGCGTCGATCAACCCCTCCGGGATCACGTCGGCTCTGGTGGATGCGTGCGCGGAGCACACCACGGTGTGTCCGCACTTCCACGTTCCCTTGCAGAGTGGAGACGACCGCATCCTCGCCGCCATGGAGCGAGGCTACGACGTCGAGATCTACCAGGCCGCTATCGAGAGGATCCGAGACCGCATCCCACAGGCGACGTTCGGGACGGACATCATCGTCGGCTTCCCCGGAGAGGACGAAGCCGCATTCGACCGGACGTGCCGAGTCGTCGAGGCCGTGCGGTATGTCAACCTGCATGTGTTCCGGTTCTCCCCACGGCGAGGAACGCTGGCGGCCACGTTGCCCGATCCGGTCCCGGGGAACATCAAACGCGCTCGTTCGGAATCGGTGATGGCGCGATGGCGCGAGGGGCTCGCAACCTCGCTTGACAACCGGATCGGTTCGACACAAGATGTGCTCGTCGAAGAGCGCCGAGGGGACGTCCTGTGCGGATACACGCGCGATTATCTCTACACCAAGTTCCACTCGGATCGTGAGATCCCCGTAGGCTCCATCGTGCCCGTCTCCATCGCAGTGCGGGAGGGCGCAACGTTGGGAGGAGTGCATGACCATCGAATCGACGCACGTTGAGATGACGCTGCGTGACGGCGCTGAGGCGACGGCATTGTTCGGCCAATTCAACAAGAATCTCAAGGCGATCGAGAAGGCGTTCTCCGCCAAGATCATCGCCCGAGGCGAGACGATCCGCATCGAGGGAGACGCCGATGAAGTCGAACTCGTTCGCTCGTTGTTCGAGAAGCTGATGGAACTGGTGGAGGGGAAGCACTATCCGTCATTGAACGACGTGCAGTATCTGATTACCCAGATCAGGGCCGGCGTCGGCGTTGAAGGCGTTCTCTCGGACGTCGTTCGGGTCACACATTGGGGAGAGGAGATCCGGGCCAAGACGGTCGGTCAAACGAAGTACATCCAGGCCGTCCGGGAGAACGACATCACGTTCTCGATCGGCCCGGCAGGAACAGGGAAGACGTATCTCGCCGTCGCCATGGCCATCGACTATCTGAAGAGCGAGAACGTCAAGCGGATCATCCTGACTCGGCCTGCAGTCGAAGCCGGCGAGGAACTCGGGTTCCTGCCGGGAGACATCCAGGCCAAGGTGAGCCCGTATCTTCGTCCGCTTTACGATGCAATCTACGACATGATCCCGGTTTCCGAATTCGAGAAGCTCGTCGAGCACGGACGAATCGAGATGGCGCCGCTTGCCTTCATGCGCGGGCGAACGTTGAACAACTGCTTTGTGATCCTCGATGAAGCGCAGAACACGACGTCGATGCAGATGAAGATGTTCCTGACGAGGCTTGGATTCCACTCGAAGGCCATCATCACCGGCGACATTACGCAGGTCGATCTGCAAAACCACGAATCGGGTCTCATTACCGTGCAGAACATCCTCGGGGACATCGAGGGCATCTCGTTCATCCGACTCGACAAGGGCGACGTCGTCCGCCATCCGCTCGTGGCACGGATCATCGAGGCCTACGAGAAGGACCAGATTCGCCGATCCCCCTCGCCGTAAGGCGCGACCACTTCGGAAGTCCGTGAAGCCGGCCGCTTTGCCCTCTCCATGGATTGTGCTAGGCTGGTCCTGTATGGGTACCGGGATTCCAACTGAAGGGGGTCGCATGCAACGCAACCGATTGCTTCGTACGTTCCTTCTTGTCGTCTCGATGGCCGCCGCCTTCGCGGTCGCGACTGCCGCAGCCGATGGGTCGGCGCCTTCGATCGTCATCAACGAGGTTTGTTGGTCCGGCGCAGTCTGGGACCACACGGCAGAATGGATTGAGTTGTACAACGTCACCGACGCGCCGATCGATCTCGACGGCTGGCTGCTCGTTTCTTCGGATGGGGCGCCGTACATCCCGTTGCATGGCGTGATCTCGTCACCCGCGAGCGGTCCGGACTCGGGCTACTTCCTGCTGGAACGCGGATCGGACGACAGCGTGCCTGGGGTTCCTGCGGACATGATCTACCAGGGCGCATTGACGGACCGCGGAGAGTCGCTGGTTCTGATCGACGCAAGCGGGCAAATCGTCGATACGGCCAATGCCGCCTTCGACGGGCAGACTCTGGCCTGGCCGGCGGGGACCGACAGCCATGGAATGCCCCCCTATGCGTCGATGGAGCGCGTATCGTTCCTGTTGCCTGATGCGCCTGAGAACTGGGCGTCCTGCGACCTCGAGATTCCCGAAGGCACGGCCCGCGGCATCCTGGGGACGCCGCGGGCGGAGAACTCCGTATACGACGTTCTTCCCGTCGCCCATATGATGGTGACGCCAGTCATTCCTCATCCGGGCGTCGCCGCCGAATTCAATGCCGAGCGCTCGAGTGACTCCAACGATGCAATCGTCGCGTATCACTGGCAGTTCGGCGATGGAGAAGAGGCTGACGGCCCCGTCGTCACGCATGCATTTGCCGAGACGGGTGAGTACACGATCACGCTCGTACTCACGGACTCGAAGGGGGGCCAGACGTTCCTGATCCAGACCATCCAGGTTGCCGTAACGACGCCACCGATCGCAGACTTCAGCCTGGTGCTGAAACCTGATCAGTCCATCCCTCGGGCGGGAGACGTGCTGATGTTCCAGGATGAGTCCACCGACGCCGACTCGGACATCGTGTCGTGGACGTGGCGGTTCGGAGACGGCGCCGAAGCGTCCGGGGACCGCGTGCCGCATTCGTACGCGACGTACGGCGATTACGTGATCGGGCTTCGCGTGGCCGACGCTCAAGGAGAGGTCGGCATTCAAACCGAAGCGTTGACGATCGCCAGTCGACTGCCCATCGTCGTGTTCACGGTCGAGCCGGAGTCTCCCAATCCATCGGATGTCGTGCGCTTCGACGCAGCCGAATCGTTCGATCCCGATGGCCAGATCGTGTCCTACGAATGGGATTTCGATGGGGACGGCACGATCGACGAGACGACGGTAGATCCCATTGCCGATCACACGTACTCCCAGGGCGGCGACTACGCGCCGCTCCTCTACGTTGTGGACGATACCGGTCAACGTGGGATGCGAGAGCGGTCGCTCTATGTGAACTTCGCTCCGGTCGCCCGCTTCGCTCTGTCAAGCTTCGAGATCAACGAGATGGGAACGATCCGATTCACCGATCTGTCCGAGGACCCTGATGGGGAGATTGTCGAATGGGCATGGGACTTCGGAGACGAAACGACTTCGAACGCTCCGTCGCCGACACACGCCTATCAGCGAAGCGGAACGATGGACGTGACGCTCACGGTGACAGACAGCGCGGGAGCCGTCAACTCGTCCGTCGCCACGATCACGGTGGACAACCTACCCCCAACTGCCGGCCTAACCGTGGCCGACGATACGCTCCCCACCGCGTCGGCGTTTTCCTTCGACGCCTCGAGTTCGTCCGATCCAAGTCCGGAGGGCGGGTTGGTCCGCTACGAATGGAGCATCGATTCGGAAACCGACTTCGAACTCGAGACGACAGGGCCGACCTTGTCCCATGCATTCGCAGAGGACGGGCAGTACGCGGTTCGCGTCCGTGTTACCGACTCCGATGGAGCCGTCGCGATCTCCGAACCGCTGACCGTGACAGTCACCAACCGTCCGCCGATCGTATCCAACGCGACCTGGTCACCGGCCGACCCGATGGATGGCGAGACGGTGGCGTTCAGCCTCACCGCATCGGATCCGGATGGAACCGTCGTCAGCTGGTCGTGGACACTGAGCCCGGGAACGAGCGGGTCAACCCAAGAGTTCTCGTACGTTTTTCCGGATGATGGATCGTACCTCTTGTCGATCACGGTTCGGGACGATGATGGGGCGACATCGCAACCCTATACCGCCACGATACCCGTCGGCAATGCGGTGCCGGTTGCCGTGTTCACAGTCGCACAGGGGACGCAGTGCGAAGCAGCCAGCGTGCAGTTCGACGCGACGAAATCGTACGATCCGAGTCCGGACGGTCGAATCGTGCATGTCGCGTGGGATTTCGGGGATGGAACGACTTGCCCGGGTAGCCCCTCCGGATGTATCGACGATGAACGATGGACACCGAAGCATTGCTATTCCGAACCCGGAACGTTTATCGTTACGCTATTCGTCATCGACGAACACGGAGCCCTAACGAGCACGCAGAAGACCATCGTGATCGGCGAATAGAAAGGATCGGCATGTTTCGCATCCGTGAGGCCACTCGGGAGGACAACGATGCGCTGTTGCACCTCGAGGCGCAAAGCCCGCAGGGAACGGGCATCTCCATCATCATCGACAGGGACGATTACTTCTACCGCTCCCAGCTCCACGAAAAGAGCAAGGTCTTGATCGCCGAGGAGGACGACAAGCTCGTCGGCATCATGGCCTACGCGATCAAGGACATTCTCGTGGAGGGGGAGAAAGAGCGGGCCGCCTACTTCTACGACCTCCGCGGTGAAGCAACGTATCGTCGAAGCATGAAGCGAGGGCTGTTCCGATTGTGGCGAACGGCTCTCGAAGGAATGGAGTCGGCGGGCGCATCGTTCATCTATGGACACGTCAAAGCGGACAACAACGATTCGATGAACGTCAGCACCAAGGTCGGAGCCCAGCCGATCGCATCGTTTGACATCCTCTCGCTGCCGACGCTTCGCGGGCGAACCCCAGAGCTCGATCCCCATCTGGACACGCTGGATGACGAATTGGAACGGATCAGCATGTTGGTCGGCACGCGGAACCTCAAGCCATGCGACTTCCACGCACCGTATGTGCGCGGAGCCGAGCTGGGATACCTGAAGGGGATCTTCCGCTTGGAAGAAGGACGCTCTTCCGCTCAGGTCAGCGCTTGGGACCTTTCCAGCATCTATCGAGGCCGTGTCCTCAGGATGCCCCTGTCTCTCCGCTTGCTAAGCAGCGTGCTGAATCCACTCTCCGTCCATCTTCCGGTTCCGCGCGTTCCGCGCGTCGGCGAGCAGATGAAGTACCTCCAGCTGTTCGATCCCATTTGCCACGGGAAGCAGGGCGTCCGATTGCTCAAGACGTTGATCCAGCACCTCCGGCGGCGCGCTTACGCAGATGGAATGGACATCATCACGTTGTTCGTCTACACGGACGATCCGCTGGCTCGGCTCCCCAGATTCTTCCCGCAGGAGACGCTCCACTACAACACGATGGCACGTCCGCTCTGTCGAATGGAGCTTCCCCGAAGACCCTTCTATCTGGATATCCGTGACATCTAGCTTGTCTGCCGCGCCGGACGCTACACGCCCAGGCGATACCCGAAGCCGCGCACGGTGATGACCCGAGTCGGATTCTTCGGATCGATCTCGAGTTTCTTGCGAAGAAGATAGACGTATTTCTGGACGTCTTGCGCATCGGCGTACGTCTTCTTGCCGGGATCCGATGTCGGGGGCCACAACTCGTTGAGGACCTCCTCCGTCGTGAACACGCGCCCCGGGGACGAAGCAAGCAGCTTCAGTAACTGATACTCCTTCGGCGACAGCGAGATCGTTCTCCCAGCGATGCACACCTCTTTGCGCAGGTCATCGATCGACAAGTCGAGTCCTGGAATCGATGGTTGAGACCTGCGAAGAACCGCTTCCGCCCGTGCAACGACTTCCTCCAAGTAGAACGGCTTGGAGATGAAATCATCCGCACCGGCCCGTAGACCGCGGACGCGATCATCAGCGCGGCTGAGCGCCGAGACGAGGATGACGGGGACGCGACTCGACTTCCGGATCCTTTCCAGTAGTTCCCAGCCGGCGTCATTCGTCTCCAAGCTGATGTCCAACAGGATCAGATCCGGCATCCAATCGTTGAGCACGGATTCCGCGTCCGTCTTCGTGCCTACTGCCTTGACGAGGTAGTCGTTTGCTTCGAGCGCTTTCGTCAGAAGCCCGACGATCGTCGCGTCGTCTTCACAGATCAGGACGCTCGTTTGACGCATCGTCCCCCCCTTCTACCCCCAGACGGCAGCCCGCTATGGCCCTTTACGCGTCGCCTTCTCACTCCCGGAATCGTCCGGATGTTCGGCCTTCTCCCGCCGCAAGAACGTGGGAACGTCGAGATTCTCATCGGTCCGGATTCTCTCCCGCAACGCCGGTCGCTTGAGTTCCTTTCCCACCATGTCCGGAGCTTGGAAATCGGCCGCGATGACGGTGATCTGGACACCTTCCTCGAACTCCGGACGCACCACAGCTCCGAAGACGAGATCGCATTCCGTCGCGGCCGCCTTGCGGATGTGATCGGCCGCTGTGATCACTTCACCCAACGTCAGGTCGTCTCCACCGGTGACACTCATGATCATCTTGCGGGCACCTCGGATCGACTCGCCTTCCAGGAGAGGATTGGTGCTTGCCAGTTTTGCGGCACTGATGGCCCGCTGCTCCCCCGTCGCCTTCCCCATTCCCATCATGGCTTCGCCGGCATTGGCCAGGACACTGCGGATGTCGGCAAAGTCGAGGTTGATCAAGCCGCGAACCGTGATTAGATCCGAGATTCCGCGGACCCCTTGGTGAAGGATGCCATCGGCCAGCTCAAACGCCTTGGTCATCGGCATGCCTCGTGCGCTCGTCTCCAGAAGACGATCGTTCGAGATAACGATCAGGACATCCGACGCCTTGCGAAACGCTTCCAGTCCCGCATCCGCATGCTTCTGGCGCACCGTCCCCTCGAACGAGAACGGCCGCGTCACGACGCCAACGGTCAAGGCGCCGTTCTCTTTGGCGATTTCCGCAATCACGGGCGCTGCTCCGCTGCCCGTTCCGCCGCCGAAGCCGGACGTAATGAAGACCAGGTCCATATCGCGCACCAAGCTCGCGATCTCCCATCGCGACTCGACGCCCGCCTTGCGGCCCTTTTCGATGTCGCCGCCCGTACCGCGACCACCCGTGATGTCCAGCCCTAGCTGCAGGGTCTCGCTGACCCCGGACGCATCGAGTACTTGCCTGTCCGTGTCTACGGCGACCAAACGGACCCCTTCCAGCTGCTCGGCGCGCATCCGATTGACCGCATTGACGCCGCCGTCCCCGACTCCCAAGACGACGATCCGGGCAGTCGGACCGTGCTGTGTGTGCTGCTGTTGTTCCTTCACCTGTTCGACGAGTGGAGGTTCGCCGATCACAATGTCGCGGAAACCGATGACTTGCTCCACGGCGCTTTGGAGACCTTCCAGCTTGCGCTGGCAGTACTCCTTCTTGAACTCCGATTCAACGGAAACGTAAAGCTGTTCATCGTTCAGCGTGATCGATCGGAAGTCGGCTGGCAAGCAGGCGCGCAGGATGCGGTCGTCAACTGCGCTCAGGATTTCGCGCCATATCTCCCGGACGCCCTTCTGCGCGCCTTCCACTCTGGCATCATCCATCGTTCGCACACTCCCATGGCTATTCTGGTGTGGGATCTCGCGCTTGTCAACAGGTGGAACCCATTCCCTCCCGCGGCTGTTGTCGATCGCATTCCCGTGTTCTACCATGGATGCATGAGCTGGCATGACGTATGGGGGGTTCTGAAGTGGGTTCTCGCGGCCCTGGTGGCCGGGTTCATTGGTCAGTTCGGCAAGTCCCTTGCCTTGTTTCTGATAAGGCGGCGCAGGAGCAAGCGTGCCGAGAGCGGCGAAGTGCCGACCTCGGGGACTCCGTCACCGGCGCCCGATGCTGCGCGAACTCAGGCGGACGCCCAAGCCAAGATCGAGAAGAAACGAGCGAAGGCGGAAGTCAAACGGCTCAAGAAGTCCGACCAGTCGTAGAACCGCTCACTCGATCACGGAAGATCGGGAATCGGACGAGCTAGGATTCGTCCTTCGTGTGCGCGACGACTTCCATCCCATTGTAGTACCCGCAATGAGGGCAAACGCGGTGGGGGAGTTTCGTCTCGTGGCAATGTGGGCATTCGCTCGCCGCAGCAACACTCATCTTTCGCCAGTGGTTGCGCCGCATGCGCCCCTTGGAACGGGATGTTCGATATTTCGGAACCGGCATGTCTCCTCCTTGAACAACGCAAGGGGACACTCCCCGAGCGGATCCTTGCGGACGGCAGTTTAGCCGGTGGCCGGTGCCGCTGCAACCTCAAGAACCAACGTGACCGGTCCGTCGTTCTCTAGATCAACGGCCATTCTGGCTCCGAATCGCCCCGTTTGCACATCGATGCCTTCGGCGTGCAACGCGTCGACGAGTGCGTCAAACAAAGGCGCGGCAACTTCCGGGCGAGCGGCGTTGATGAAGCTCGGCCTTCGCCCCTTGCTGGTATCTCCGTAGAGCGTGAATTGCGAGACCGCGAGGATCTCACCGTGAACGTCCCGCAACGACCGGTTCATTTTGTACTCGTCGTCTTCGAAAACACGCAGGTCGACGATCTTCCGCGCGGTCCTCTCCAGATCGATTCCGGCATCCTCATCGGAGATCCCCACCAGAAGAAGCAATCCGCGATCGATGCTCGCGATTCGGACCCCGTCAACATCGACGGATGCGTGAGAAACACGCTGAAGAACGATACGCATCAGGACTCCTCTTCCTGAAGCCGTTCGGCGTAGTCGATCAAGCGTTGCAGGGCGGCGTCCGACAGGCCTGCGCTGTGCGACCGCAGAATGAGCTCCAGCCGCTCGCGCGCCACTTGGTCCTTGACGTTCTGATGAAACGCACGCTCGACCAGCCTCGGCGCACGCACGTTCGCGTGGGCATCCACGTAGTTCACTCGCCATTGCGGGAACTGGTCGAGCCAACCGATGGCAATCTCCACCAGGTGCCTAATGTGCGGTGCGCGCGACTCGAAGACGTGATTGACGTGGTTAGCCACCTTCTGGTTGTCCGTGAAGAAGATGACGGAACGCGGCTCGTAGGCGGCGGCGAACTTGGCAGCTTCGATCAAGGCTTGGTACTCGGCGACCTCGGTCGTCGTTCTCCCGATCAGCCGAGAGACCTCCTCGATGACGTTCCCGTCCGGATCGGTGATCGCAATGCCAATGGCCGCCTCGCCCGGGCTTCCCTTCGCAACTCCGTCGAGATAAACGAACAACTTGTCCATATGGTGGGCCCACCAGGATTTGAACCTGGGACCGACCGGTTATGAGCCGGCTGCTCTAACCACTGAGCTATGGACCC
>CAZXQL010000012.1:18256-21586 GCA_964643395.1 uncultured Thermotogae bacterium | reverse complement strand
CACCGCCGCTCCGGCGACCCCGCCGACAATGCCTAGCCCCACTTGCCCGATGTCTTCCCACGGTATCGCCGCCTGCACGTTGACGCTGCACCCCACGACAAGCATGACAAGCGCAACGACGACGAATCGATGAATCCCCGATGTCCTCATGATGCCCCCCTTAGAGTTCGATACGGGTGCCGACGGCAACATCCACAAACCCCGCGCCGTAAGCGTCTCGCAGAATAGACGTCGCCTCGTCTCCCGTACAATGACAGGCTCCGACACGGCGCACACCCAGCTCGACCAGGTCGAGCGCGATCCGCTCGATCGCCTGGCGCTTCTCCTTGTACAGGTGGAACCCCCCCACGATCAGTGACAAGGGAGCGCCCGCCAGTTGAGTGGCACGTCGAGCGAGCTTCACAATCCCCATATGTGCGCAGCCTGTAACAAGCGCGGGGCCGTCCGTGCCGTCGATCAGCAACGCCTGTTCAGGAATCGCTCGCCCCATCCGCCCGGTCGAGCGAACACCAGGGCTGATGTTCACAGGCCCGGTTACCGCATGTCGATCGATCCCGGATTTCCGCCCGCGCCCTAGCTGCCCGATCATCAGTTTCGGGACGTAGAGATGCAACCCGTTGTGAATGACCGACGAAATCGCACCGACGTGATCGCAATGGCTGTGCGATATGGCAAGAGCGGCCACTGTATCGAGGTTCACGCCGAGGCGGTCGGCGTTGTGCTCGAGCACGAGCTTGTCGGCGCCGGCGTCCAGCATCACGGTGGCGCCTTCCGTGCGGATGAAGGCCGAGAATCCCCAGCCCGGACGTAGGTCGCCCGTAGCCTGGTTGTCGTACAGAACCGTTAGCTCGATCACAACGACTCCCTCCTCATCATGTCGCGCCGTTCGATGCTAGAGTCCTACGGAGAGTTCCACGCCGATCTCACCGGTCACACCAGCCAAGCCCGCTCCCAGCGTCGCGTAGGCGTAGAACGCGTTGAGTCGGAACTCCAGTTCGATGTCGAATCCGAGCCCAAACGCCGGTAGGATGCCAATTTGAACATGACTGCTCGCTCGTAGCGCGGCCGGCCCTCCCTGGAGCAAGGGAAGGATCGATCGTGCGCCGGCCTCCAACGTCCATGTTCCGGCCAGCGTACCGCCCGGGAACGTCCACGTAGCTGCCGTATCCGACTCCGCCGACAACTCGAGATCCGTGGACCACACGGTCGGGAGAGCCCACATCGCATCGACATCGAGTGTCCCGCCAATCGAGTGGGTCCAGCCTTGCAGCGGCACCCATCGAGGCCCCCAACCCAGATCGCCGTCGACGGTGACGGCCGGATCGGCCAGGAGATGCCAGACGGGCGGGTGAAACTCAAACCAACCTCCCGTCGACGTGAGAGACCACGGGATCAACGATACGTTCACATCGACCGATGCCGACCACCCATCGAAGTCCAGACCCGTCTCCAACCGATCGTCCGCCGTGAATGTCGGCGCTATGACGATGTCGATCACGTTGTCCGTGAAGAATGGATCGATCCGAAGCTCCGTCTCCACATCCGCCGTGAATGCGAACCCCGGAATGAACGTCGTCGCCCCCACCGTCAGGATGAAAGCGCCTTGGGGGGTGGCATCAAACGCGCTCTGCGCGGCGTCGTCCCGGTCAACGCCGGCGACTCCGAGTGCCGATGCGCAGACAAGCGCAACCGCCAGCCCCAGCACAATCCTCGGCTTGTTCATGGTTCCCCCTCACAAGAATGCCGATCATCGAATCCGTTCCGCCCAATCGATACCAGTTCTAGCCGTTTGTTGTCATGGAGGACAAATCCGCCTAGCCTGTGGCTTTGAAAGGAGTGTGGCATGAAGAAGCTGAGACGAGCGAGCGTGATCGTTCTGGCGCTCGCACTGGGGATAGGATTGGCGGGCGCTGCACAGGATGCAGCGCAGTTGAACACGGCATTCGGTGTGCGCGTGATTGCCCATCTCGCGGAGGCCTACATCGGAGGCCTGGTTGACACCATGCATACCCTGGCGGCCACCACGGAGCTGCGGTCCGGGGACTGGCCAGAAATGCTGGACCTGTTGGCGCAGTTCGAGACATCCAAGTTGTCCTACGACGCTTGGTTCCTCGAACCCGATGGGAGCTACTACAAGGTCGAGACGGGGCTTCAATCGGCCAACCTGTCCGATCGCGCCTACTTCCCCAAGGTAATGGCCGGGGAGACCACGACCGGCGATCTTGTCGTCAGCAAGTCCACCGGGCGCAAGTCGATGGTGATCACCGTACCGATCTTCGATGAGTCGGTCGTTATCGGAGCGTTGGGAGTCACACTGTATCTCGACGACTTCAGCGCCTTGATGGAGGATCTCCTTCGCCTCCCGACAGAATTGGGGTTCTACGCGTACCAAAGCGCGACCGGACTCATCTGCCTGCATGCTGATCCCGATCGGCTCCTCGAACCCGTCGCGTCAGCGGGGATCACCTTCCTCCCGGGAGGGCTGCAAGTCTCCACATCCCTCGGGTGGACGTTCGCCCTGGGGACACGCGATCCGTAGGAACGCCGAAGGAAGCGGCGCTTCCGGGCGACGCGAACGGTCAGTGGCGTCCGACGGGGCCGTGAACACGCGGGAGAGTTCAGATCTCATCCATCGCCGGTTCACGGCCCCTTCACACTCGATGCCTACGCTTCCTATCCATGAAGAGAAGACAGATGGTTGCCGGTCTCCTACTGGGCGGTGTCGCCGTCATCGGTGGTTGTATGGTTGCATCGAGCCCGGTGGCCGCGATCGCCGTTGATCAGCAAGCGGGATACCCGCCGTTGGTTGTCACGTTCGATGCCTCCGCATCCGGGGACGTCGACTCGAGCATCGTCGCCTACCAATGGGACTTCGGTGACGGCTCCATGGGAACCGGGAAGATGGCGATTCATACGTTCAAGCAGAAGGGCAACTACGATGTCGTTCTGACCGTCACCGACGACAACGGACGCACCGGAACATCCACCATTCCCATTCACGCTTTCAACCGCGTTCCCCATGCCGATTTCCGCATCACGCCGTTCGGAGCGCCGCGAGACTACCCCGTGCAGTTCGACGCGTCCTCGTCTTACGACGCCGATGGAGAGATCGTCTCGTATACATGGGACTTCGGGGACGGCACCGGTGCGGAGGGTATGAACGTCGAGCACATCTTTCCACAACAGCAAACCGAATATCTGGTCACGCTCACCGTCGTCGACGAGGACGGCGCATCCAACAACTCGGTGCGAACCGTCGTCGTCTTGGGCTGCGATACGTGCGGCTAGCTGGAACTCGGCAACTCAGCGGAGCTGAGTTGCTTGGGAGTT
>CAZXQL010000012.1:0-18156 GCA_964643395.1 uncultured Thermotogae bacterium | reverse complement strand
TGGAGTTCGACCATCGAACTCCAAACGTCCTGCCCGAAACACGCCGCTGAGTTGCTTGGGAGTTTGGAGTTCGACCATCGAACTCCAAACGTCCTGCCCGAAACACGCCGCTGAGTTGCCAATCGGCCCCTAAGCCCACAGAATCGTTTCATGACTGCGTTCGATCACGCTCGACATCTGGTGGAGGTCATCGGCCCGAGGGGATCGACCACTCCCCAAGAGAGACAGGCAGCCGAGTACGCTCATCAGCAGCTGGCCCAGGTCGGTCTCGATCCGATTCTGGAGACGTTCCCAAGCGCACGATCGGCGTGGCTTCCTCCCGCCTTGTTCTGGAGTCTCTTGCTGGCGGCCGGGTTCCTGTTCGTGGGGGCGAGTCGTAGCGGCACGGTTGCCGCGCTCGTGCTGGCGGTTCTCGCGCTGTCTTCCATGATCCTCGAGCTTCTATTCCGCCCGAATCCGCTTCGTTGGATCTTGCCCAGGGCCGAGGGGACGAACGTCTGGGCCAAAATCCCGGCGAATCGGGAGACGCGCACGCGCGTCGCGCTCGTTGCGCATCTGGACACCCATCGGACGCCGCTTGTCTTCTCGACCGATCGCTGGGTGCGGGCGTTCGAGCGGCTCGTTCCGATCGGCATGGCGATTGCCGTGATGCTCATCGGCATCTTCATCGTCGGCGTCATTCACCCGATTCCGTGGTTGCGGTACGCGGCCATCGGTCCGATGACCGTGGTCTTCGGGATGATGCTCCTGATGCTTCAAGCCGACTTCACCGAATACGCTCCCGGGGCCAACGACAACGCGTCGGGCGTCGGCGTCGTGCTCAGCATGGCCGAGAGGCTCGCCGGCCGGTCGCTTGCGCACACGGATGTTTGGATCGTTCTTACCGGTTGCGAGGAAGTCGGCTGCTACGGCGCCCAGCACTTCCTGCGGAATCATCGGTCCGAGCTTGGCGAAGCTGCATGGATCGCCGTGGACACGGTGGGAAGCACGCATGGACACCCCGTCTACTTGTCACAAGAGACGTTCCTCTCCACCACCCGGAGCGCTCCGGATCTCCTCAGTCTGGTCCGGGCGGTCTCCGCCGAGCATCCGGAACTCGGCGCTCGTGAGGTCCGCATGAAAGGAGCGTATACGGACGGGGCAATCGGCGGGAAGGCAGGCTTGCGCGTCATCACGCTGGAGAGCCATCGGCCGTCGGGGATGTTGTCGGATTGGCATCGGCCGACCGACATCGCGGCCAACGTTTCCATCGACTGCATGGCCGCTACGGAGATGCTCCTGGCCGCTGCGCTGGACCGCCTCGACGCCGACGCGGCCCCGAACTGATCGCTCGGAAGCCGCACAGCTGAGGCACACCGGCCAGTTGTCAGTTCAATCGTTGGTTGATCTCGATGAGGTTTCCGTCCGGGTCGTGGAGGTGCGCGGTGCGTAGGTTCCAATCCGGATGGGTTCGGGGCGCCAGAATGAACTTGACCCCTTTGCCCTCCAGCTTCGTGAACGCCGCGTCAACATCATCGACCGAGAAGGCCAGGGCAACGTGCCGCCGTCCCTCTCCGACCGGTTCCTCCATTCCCAACGCCTTGGACATTTCCGATTTCTCGATCACTGCCAATCGAACCCCGTCTCCCTGGAATTCTGCGTATCCGGATTCGAGATCGCCTCGGATCATCGGCAATTCCAGCTTGTCTCGATAAAAGCGGACGGAGTCTCTGTAGTTCTCCACAAGCAACCGCACGTAGTCTAGTCTGTACTCCATGTCACCCACCTCCACACTCATCATGATCCCCGGTGCGGTCGATGTCGTGTGAGTCCTGTGAGCTTTTCGTGGTCCCGCAGGGACCCGCAGCTGACCCTTGACTTGGCGACGCATCGACGAATCACTAGCATGATCGCCGGTGAAAGGGGGAACGATGCAAGTTCAAGGAATGAGACGAATCATCGTGCTCGTTGCGGTCGCTGCCATCGTGGGGGTCGTCGCCTTTCAGGCGACTGCGGGACGGTCGGAATTCGGAATCGGCATCCCCGTCGGCACGTCTTTCAGTTTCACGTCGTTCAGCTTTGGATTGGAGGCGTACTACAGGTGGGCCGGGTCGATGTTCGCTTGGGAGACGGCTCTGCATACGAACTTCGGCTTCAGCAGTCTTTACATCCGAGACACACTGGCGACGGCGAGGGCGCTGTATCTGTGCTTTGGCCACGTCACCAATCTGTTACCGTACTTCGGGGCCACGTACTTCACCGCGGGATTCGGGGTCGCACTGGGAAACGTCTACGTGCTACGGGCATCCCTGAGCCTCGCCATGTCCATCGGGGGAGGCGTCTATTTCTTCCCGGAGCTGCGCTTCCAGTTCGGGATCGACCCGTAGCCGTCGGCACGCATCACAACGCGTCGCATTGGTCGGGGTGTGGCGTGCAACCCGGGCGGCTCACCGTTCGATCCATGGGAGAACGTCGAGTTGATGGGGTTGATCGACGGCATCCCGTGCGGTCATCATTTGCCGACACTACCAGTTCATGGAGGCACTCGTGACCGAGCCCCTTGACGTGATCGTGTTCCTGCGCGAGTCGCCCAAGCGCTACCGCGAGCGGCTGCAGGACTCCGATGCGGCACACTATCACTTTTGTTCGAACGAGGAGGAGATTCTCGACGTGATCGAGCGCGCCGACGTCGTGCTCGGATCGATTCACTTCCCGGGCCATCTGCTGGACCAAGCCCATCAACTGAAGTGGATCCAAGCGACCGCAGCCGGAGTTGATGCGTTCTTGGAGGAGACGTCGATTCCGGACGGCGTCATGCTGACCCGCGTCGACACAGCGTTCGGCGATCAGGTGGCCGAGTATGTGATCGCCCACCTTCTCGGGCTCACGCAGCGGCTACGTGATGTATATCACCTTCAGCATGACTGCACGTGGCTGCCTCTCGAGGTGTCGTTTCTGAAAGGAAGGATGGTCGGCGTCGCCGGCGCGGGTTCGATCGGGCAAGCTGTCGCGCAGCACGCACAAGGGATGGGCATGCGTACCCTCGGACTCGCCCGCCGTCCTCGCGAGGTTCCACCGTTCGAGTACGTCTACGGGCCCGACGAGCTGGAGAGCTTCCTCCCTCAGCTCGATATCCTCGTCATTTGCCTTCCATTGACACCGGAGACACGACGGATGTTCGGTCCCGACGAGCTCGCTCTGCTGAAGCCATCGGCCGTGCTTGTCAATGTTTCACGCGGCGCCATCGTGGACGAGAAGGTGCTGATCGGGGCCCTTCAGAGTGGTCGCCTGCGAGCCGCCGTGCTCGATGTGTTCGAGCATGAGCCGCTTCCGCCCGGCAGCCCTCTGTGGTTCATGGACAATGTCACGGTGACGTCGCATCAGGCGGGGCTGAATGTTCCCGACATCGTCATCGATTTCTTCCTCGAGAATCTACGGAGATTCGGAGCCGGGGAGACTCTGCTGGGACAGGTCGATCCGGCAAGAGGGTACTAGCCGACTCGGGGCGGGCGTCGATCGCGAGCAGCGCCGAATGCGTTGTGTTCCCCCCCTCGATCCTCTACAGTAGGTCCGAGTGTATTGAAGGGGGGGAATCATGGGACGCACCATCTTGTACATCCTCATCGGTATCTCGGTCGTCGGAGCCTTGGCTGTGCTTCTGTTGATTACGCCTCCGGCCAATGAGCCGACCGCCTCGGCGGAGTCTACGAGCGCTTCCGACGTCACGGCCGCTGCCGCAGACGAGCCGCAGACGACGGCAATCAACGAGACCCCGAGCACGCAACCAGAGGAGACGGCACCGGTCGCAACGTCGGACGCAACGCCGGAAGAGCCATCCACGACCACTTTGGAGACGACGCCCGCGCCCGCGACACAAGCGGCGTCCACCGGTACCAAGCCCGCGATCGATGGGACCATCGTATCCGGTGAATACGCGCATGAGACGACGGTCGCCGGTGTGGACGTCTACTGGTCGAACGACGCCACCGAACTCAATGTGGGGCTTGTTTCTCCCGGAACGGGGTTCGTGGCGATCGGTTTCGATCCGGAACGGCATATGGAAGGCGCGAACATCATCATTGGGGCCGTCCACGAAGGGGAACTCACAATCCGTGACGATTTCGGAGTCGAGCCGTACGTCCATATAGAGGACACAGCACGGGGAGGCACGGACGACATCATTGCTGCCGCCGGAAACGAATGGCCCGACCAGACCGTGATTGAATTCGCCATCCCGTTGGATTCGGGAGATCCGATGGACAAGCCGCTTCTTCCGGGGCACGAGTACACGATCCTCGCGTCGTACCACAGCCTGCTGGACGACTTCTCCGTCAAGCACACGAGTCGCGGATCCGGGACGATCACGCTCGATCTGCCGCAGTAGCCGATCGCTCAGCCATGGACCTGCTCTTTCAGGAACACGGATACGAGATCTTCCGCGACGGAGAGCGCATCGTCTGCGTCGATCGCGGCACGTGGATTCTCAGTTACGTCGCCGGCATCTTGGGCGTCGTGTCCTTTCTTCTCCTTCTGGTTGGCGTGCTGGCGCTGTCCGGCGCGATGCAGACGATGTCCGCAGCCTCGACATCGGGATTGCTCGTCGGCGCGGGCATCACGCTGGCCGGTTCGATTTCGCTGGGGCGCGCAGGCCGGCGCCGATCGCGCATCCCGGTAGCGGAGGTGGCCGGCCGGATCGAGATCGATTTCGCCGGGGGGCGACTCCTTGTCGCCCCCGGCGGAGAAGTCGCTTCGCTGGACGGCGTCCGAGTCACGGATCGCTTCGATTGGGCAACGCGCGGTGTATCGCGGGTGGTCGTGGTTCGCTGGACCGGCGGACGGCGCATCGTCTTCCGCACCATCCATAGACAACGCGCGCGTGATGTCGCTCGGCTGTTGTCCCGATCCGGATCGACAAGCACGTAGAACGCCCTCATTGGTTCGCGGGCCTGGCCCTCCGGCGGGGCCGTGTGAGACTTGGAGATTCCCGGCGATTCCATTACAGTGCGACGGACGATTCCGCGGATGGAGGTACCGGGGACATGTGGGCCATCGATCGATCGACGTTGATCATCCTGGGTGTCGTGTTGGCTGTTGCAGCCGTTCTCGGATTGTTGGCGTTGTTGCCGTCGCCGACACCCTCGGCTCCCGTCGAAACCGCAAGTCCCGAAGGGGCTACGACCTTCCTTGCGCCAACGCCGGAACCGGCCGTCGTCGCAGAGCCCGAACCGGAACCGGTGCCGGCAGCTGTGGCGACACCGACGCCCGCCCCTGCGGCGCCGGTCGAGCCGGTATCCTGGACCCCGATCGTCGACGGCGTCATTCACACTGGTGAGTACGCGCACTCGATGGAGGCAGGAGGGTTCCGCGTCTACTGGTCCAACGATGCGAACGTCCTGCGGATTGGGCTGTCCAGTCCGACGACAGGTTACGTCGCCGTCGGCTTCGATCCCGACCAGCGGATGAAGGGGGCCAACTTCATCATCGGCGCCGTTCGAAACGGTCAGCTTGTCATTCGTGACGATTTCGGTACCGGCCTGATCAGTCACGGACCCGACGTTGACAACGGCGGCACGGACGATATCCTCGCTGCAGCCGGACGTGAACTGAACGGCGAAACGACCATCGAGTTCATCATTCCTCTGGATTCGGGGGATCCCTACGACAAGCCGCTGCAGCCGGGTGCGACGTACACGATCCTGGTCGCCTTCCAAGATACCAGCGACGATTTCTCAGTGCGGCATTCGCAGCGTGGATCCGGGGAGATCCGCCTGGACAACGCGCCGTCCTAGACAGCGCGCCGTCCCAGACAGCGCACAGGGCTTCACTGAAACAGCGTTCTTTGTCTTTCCCTCGCATTCACGGTGGTCGAAACAACTCCTGTCTCTGGATGCTTTTCTAGATCTGAAGCGGATTAGAAAGTGTCTTGATATCCTGCCTGGATGGGCAGAGTTGCATTTCACTGTAACAGTGTTACCATGTCGGCATGCGTACACTCATTGGACTCGTTGTGGGAACCGTTGTCGTCACGTTCGTTCTTGCGGGCATCGTGTGGCTCCTGTGGTGGCTATTCGTGGTCGCCGCCGTCGTCGCCGTTGTCGGGTTCGTGTGGCGCGCGGTCACTCAACACTGATCCCTTCCCGGTAGGCATCCCGTCGGCTGATACCGTCACGGGCTGGCCCCATCCCGGCCAAGGCGCTAGGATGATAGGCATCACGAGCCGGATGCCGCAGAAGACGGCGTCCAGGTCCCGATGCATGTGTGCTCGGCGTCGAGAGGGCCCTCGCACACCGGGTATCCATCGGCCGTCCACTCCGTGATCCCCCCGTCGAGATCGTAGACGTGCTCGAAGCCCAACTCCTCCATCATGTCGTAGGCCAACCCGCTTCGATGCCCTGTGCGGCAGTAGATGAGATAGGTGACGTCGCAATCGAGGGCGGCCAGATCATCCTGAAACGTCTGGCTGTAGAAGTCGAGGTTGACCGCGCCGGAGATGTGCGAGGCCGTGACCTCATCCGGCGTGCGAATATCGAGCAGAACGAACCCCGGATCGTCATGGAGAGAGACGATCACGTTGGATGCTTGCTGGGGCGAGATCACCCCGTACGGCGGAAGTGCGTCTCCCAGTTCGTCAGCGGTGTGGTTTGCCACACACCCCGCGACCATGGTTGCGAGAAGAAGTACCAGTGCGGCGGCTGCAACGGACGAAATCCGAGTCTTCATGCCAGTCCTCCTGGGTCTGTATGACGTAGGTCGTCGAGTTTGCACCACACATGTGAATCGGTCTACAAGGGAATGTGGACGTTTCATGAACAGCGATTGCGTCGAGCGCGCCATCCCGGGGCTCGAGGTTGGGTTGCGTGCCGAAGGAGGGACCGTGGAACTCATCGATCTGAAGAAACGATACAAGGAGTTGTATCGCGCTGGCGAGACACCATCTCGCGTGCGCGTCCCCGATAGCGCCTATCTTGTCGTGGATGGGATTGGCAAACCCGGCGGTGATGGGTACCAGCGCGCGATCGAAAAGCTATATGGCGTCGCGTACACGATGAAGTTCGCGCTCAGGGACGCGGGAACACTGGACTACAAGGTTCCCAATCTCGAGTGTCAGTGGTTGAGCGATCCCGAAGAGGTGTCGATCGACGCCTGGAAGTGGCGGCTTCTCATTCGGGTTCCGGATGAGATCGCGGAGCTGGAAGTGCAGGCAGCACGGTCCCTGCTTCAGGAGAAGAAGGGCATCGATACTTCGGAGGTGCAATTCGATCGTCAGGCGGGAGGTCAGGCGCTGCAAGTCTTGTACGTCGGCCCGTACGACGGAATCGGTGAGGCGTATCAAGTCCTGAATGGGTTTGCGAACGCCCAGAAGCTGCGTCTCGAGCCAACCGGATACGAGGTGTACCTTTCCGATCCGCGACGGACAGCGCCGGAGAAGCTCAAGACGATCGTTCGGATACCGATCGCCTCGGGGGCGCTAACCTAGCGACCGCTGCCTTCATGTCGCGCTTGCACGAGAAGCGTACTGCCTTGAACCCCGGTCACAAGGACGTCGCAATCGGGGCCAATGCCTCCTTCGTCACTACTTCGAACGGTCCAGATTTCTCCTCGGATCCGCGCCGGGCCCTCCGGGTCGAGCCAAGACAGTGTTCGCCCGGAGCGCCCGACCAGACTCGCCGGATCGTGCCTGGGGATCCGCGCGAAGCTACGCCGCAGGAAGGCAACATAGACCAGGAGCGACACACTCGCCTTGACTCCGGGCACCACGATCCATACCCACAGTGGAACGTGCAGCAGCCGGGCGGCAATCGCGATGCCGGCAACGACCGCACAGAATTCGACCGACTCAAGGACAAGATAGGCCTGCGCGCTTCGATTTTGCTTCCTCCGGCCTCCGATGCTTGCGGAATCCAAGGCGGCTACCGCACGTAGCGCAGGAAGAGGGATCCCATCGGTAGAACGAGCAAATCATCGGAGACACGGCCGATCGGATTCTGAAGCACCGTCGTATCCGTGATGACAGGCTGGAAGGTGACCCGTGGCTGGATGCTCGCCTCGTTGGCGATTCGCGCATCCGCTGCCACGTAGAGCGTTGGCAGCTCCGACAGTGGGAGGAGTTTCCACCCGTCGACTTCGTTGGCCAGGGTGACCAGCGGGAACGAGATGCCGCTCTCAGCCCAGAACTCGGGATAGAAGTACGTCCGTGCTTCCGCGTGCGCATACAGGCTGAGGATGGGCCACTGCAGATGAAGATCCGCCGAGAACGGCCACATGACAGTGAAGCCCCCTCCCGCGGCAAGAGGATCCGTCACCTGATGATCGTATTGGACGCTGGTCCCGAGACTCGTCGGTGTCGAGTCAAGCATCGCCATGAACTCGATTCGATTGGCGGAGTCCAGAATCAGCGTTCCTCCGAAGGAGAAAGACACGTCCACGTGCCGGGCTCCCGTCACCTGTTCGACAGCAGGGATGAAATGGACACCAAGAGAGAGCGATTCGAGTTCCACGGCAGAGGCAAGGAAAGAACTGAACAGAAGAACGATCAACGAGAAAGCGACGTATTTCACGATTCCCCCTTTCATCTTGACACTGCAATCCGCATCAACTACACGTCAAGTCCGTCGATGTTTCCTATCGTACCGTTTTTCGGCCAGGGAAGGCATCCGGCTGTCCGCCCGCCAGGACTCACCGATTTCCCGTGCCGCGGACGAACCCAAGCACGGATCGTCGGAAGGCCGGAGGCGATGACTTCCCGCCGTTTGACAGCCGGGGTAGAATGCGGCAACGAAGTGGGGGGGATGTGGCTTTGACGGGGACAACGATTCTGGTCATCTTGATCGTCGCCGCGGTCGTTGGCGTGTCGTTCTACTTCACGGCCCAACGCAGGAGGGATCTCGCCAGTTGGGCAGCCCATGCCGGATTTGCCTTCTCTGCCGCCGCCGATCGCACCTACGGGAACGCGTACCCCGATTTCCAGTGCCTGCATCGGGGACACAGCCGCTATGCCTACAACATTGCCCGCGGCACTTGGCACGGCCGGCCGCTGGAAGCGTTCGACTTCCGCTATGTGACGGGACACGGAAAGGACCGCACTGTCCACACCTTCTCGGCCATCATTGTGACAAGCCAAGTCCCGTTGAAGCCGCTCCGGATCCGTCCCGAAAGCGCGTTCGACAAGGTCACCGAGTTCTTCGGGGCCGACGACATCGACTTCGAATCGGACGAGTTCAGTCGTCGGTTCTTCGTCAAGAGCCCGGACAAGAAGTGGGCGTACGATGTGCTGCACCAAAGAACGATGCAGTTTCTGCTCGACAGCCCGAAGTTCCATGTCGAGTTCGACACGCGAAGCGTCATCTGCTGGCGCAATCGCCGATTCAATCTTGAAACGAGAGAGAGTGCGATCGGGGTCGTCGAAGGGATCCTGGATCGGCTGCCCGGCTATGTGGTACATGAGCAACAGAAAGGAGTCACATGATCGCTGTCTACATCATCGTCGCGATCGTCGCCGTCGTCCTGCTGTGGGGGGTAAGTGCCTACAACTCACTGATCCGCACCCGTCAGCATGTCAAGGAGAGCTGGTCGGCGATCGATACGGAACTCAAGCGCCGCTACGACCTGATACCGAATCTGGTGGAGACGGTCAAAGGCTATGCGGCTCATGAATCGACAACGCTCGAAGCCGTCGTACAGGCCCGCAATAACGCAGTCGCGTCAACCGGGACGCCGGCTCAGCAAGCCCAGGATGAGAACGTGCTCGTCGGAGCGCTGCGTCAGCTGTTTGCGGTCGTCGAGGCGTACCCGAACCTCAAGGCGAACGAGAGTTTCCTAGAGCTGCAACGTGGGTTGAGTGAAACCGAGGACCGCATCCAGGCGGCGCGCCGGTTCTACAACGCCAATGTGCGCGCGCTGAACACCAAGGTTCAGGTGTTCCCGTCCAACATGATCGCGTCGATGTTCGGCATCACGGAGGCCGAATTCTTCGAGATCGAGGACGCTGCCGCCCGTGAAGCGCCGAAGGTCAGTTTCGAGAAGTAGGTTGCGGGCGCGGCGGGGCCTCTCGACCCCGCCGCGCCGTTTCGGATCTGAGTGCGCAATGGTTCAGCTAATTGCCCACTTTCGGGCCGTTGACATCCCCGTTGTTGTTGTATCCTCGGCTCTCCCAGAATCCGCGGTAGTTGGGATCGTTCGAGAGTTCGATCTCGGTCAACCAGCGGATCCACTTGTATCCCCACTTGTCCTCGGCGACGAGCATGAACGGAAAGCCGGTCGCTGGGGGCAGCACGATTCCGTTGATGTGATCGGCAATAATCAGGTTCCGATCCATGACGACGTCAAGCGGTAGGGAGGTTGTGTAGCCGTCCGCGGCGTGAAAGATGATCGTATTCGCATCGCTGGTCGGCTGGGACATCGCCAGCAGTTCGGGAAGGGGGATCCCCTCCCACAGCGCCTTCACGGACCACCCTTCCACACAGTGGATCGTCACCAGCTTCCCGATGTGAGACATCGATTGCAGCTGTGCGTAGCTATAGCTGGCCGGATCGACAACGAGTCCGTCAATGGCCAACTGGTACGTGCTCGAGTCGATCGTTTGCACGCCTCGGATGGAGTTCTCGTGGAAGTCGTCCACCGAGCCCAGCTTTTCGCCTTGGTATTCCTGAATCTCGACGCTCTGAACGTCTGAATTCGCCTGTCCCATCGAAAGGAATCCGACCCAGACGCCAACACCGACAACGGCTAGTATCCCGACAAGCCAAGCGGCTCGCCTCGTTCCAAACAACTGCCTCATGAAGTCTCCTTTTCCTGGATACCGCAGTATGGCGGCGTGAAATGAACGACATGTGGATGGATCATCAAGCCTTGGTGAAGACGTGGAGCAGTCTGCGGGCGTCAGATCACGTACACTCTGTCCGACATGAACCGCGAAGAGCATCGCTTGGAGATCGACGCATCGCTTGATCCGTGTCCCGCGGTTTTCGGGTTGATCTGGGCGCAGGGCATCCGGCCGCCGGCTCCGACGTCCGTTGCGCCGTCCTTCCTACAGCATCTGCTCGACGCCGCGCTCGAGACCGGAGAAACCTACGTTCCCCTGGACGTTCGCCAGCGCGTCCGAAGGATGTTGCGGTATGGGAAGTACAAACCGTCCGGGCGGAGCAAGCCGGCCAGCGAATTCCTTCTTCGTGCGGCTCTCTCTGATTCGTTCCCACTGGTCAACGAACCTGTGGACGTCAACAACGCGCTCAGTCTCGAGTCCGGATTTCCCGGATCGATCTTCGATGCCGAACAATCCGGGCGACACCTGTTGGTTCGGCGAGGGCGGCCGGACGAGACCTACGTGTTCAACCCATCCGGCCAAACGATCGACCTTCAAGATCTTCTCCTCGTGTGCCGAAAAGCGGAGGCGGGTTGGGAAGCGTGCGGCAATCCGGTCAAGGATGCCATGTCCACCAAGATCTCGTCGCGAACGACCGACGTCATCGCCGTCTTGTACGCTCCCAACGACGAACCGATCGCGGCGGTCGAAGAGTGGTCTCGGCGCTACGCGGATGCCCTCGCCGAGCATTGCGCCGCGGAGGCATCCGGATACGAGGTCATCGTCCCGGAACGGATGTCCTAGCGCATTCAGTCGGCCGAGTCGTATCGCTCCCAGTGCACGCGACTCGCTTCGTACTGCGTTCGGGGTTCGACCGCGTCCAGTGGCTCTCCGACCGGAATCAGAGCGAATAGATACAGATCCTCGGGAAGGCCGATCGCACTGCGAACGTCGGCCTGACGTTCGTCGGGCATGCCGCACCATGTCGCTCCCAGCCCCAGATTCGCCAGGGCAAGGAGCAGGTTTTCCGTGGCCGCGCCCATATCTTGATCGAACCAGCGATAGCCATCCTTCTTGCCGAACGGGAGGATGACGGCTCCTGCCTCTTCGCCGAACGAGGCGTACGGGTGGGCTCGACAGATCGCTTTCACGCGATCGGGTTCCGTCACAACGAGGAAGTTCCACGGCCGGGAATTGCGAGCCGACGGGGCCGACATTGCCGCCTTGAGCGCCATGACCAGGAGGTCGCGGTCGACGGAGTTCCCGGTGAATTTCCTCACCGACCGCCGCCGAGTGATGAACTGCAACACGTGATCCTGCATCGTCTCACTCCTCTGGACTCGATTTCGCCGGAACTCGGCCTCCAACTGTATCCCACAGGTCCGTCGCATTCGAGCGAAGCCCCTCAACGTGGATTGAAGACCCGTGTCGCGCCTGCCACGGTCCGTTTGCCTTGACATGCCGACACTCGGGACTATACTCCGTCCATTTTGTGGAACACGTCCCGGCCCGAACTGGGCTGGGATATTGCTTATATAGGGAGTCAATGATGGTTGCGGCAATGCGGTCTTGGTGGAACGACATCGAGCGATGGTATGTCGCCGTCGGGTTAGCCAACCTGGTGTTGGGTACCTCGTCGGTGCTCATCCCGCTCACGATCGACAAGGTCTACGGACTCTCGGTGCAATGGGTCGGCGTGTTGACGAGCTTGGTCAGCCTTGTCGGCGTGTTGGGGAGTCTCGTCTGGGGGAGACTCTCCGACGCCGCAAATCGCCGTAAGCCGTTCATCGTCCTGGGATATGCGGTCGTTGGAGCGTGCTTCCTGCTCGTGTCATTCACTCGATCGTTCAACCAACTGGCCGTTCTCAACATGGTGCTCAACTTCTTCTGGGTCGCCAACGCGTCCGTCACCGTGCTGCTCGTGGTGGAGAACCGCAGCAAACGATCATGGGAAACGAGAATCAGCCAGCTCAATCAGTTCGGAGCCTTCGGGTGGGTCTTGGGCCTCGCCTTGGGTGGATTGTGGATGCAGTGGGTGCCGGAGCTGTTCGGTGAGGTCGCGGCCATCCGGGCTTTGTACGGCGTCATCGGGGCACTTGGGATTCTCGCAGCCGTCCTGGTCATTCGAATGATCCCCCGAACCACTCCCCGTTTCACGCAACGCAGATTCCGAGGATCGCTGCTCGCGCTGGGCAACTTCATCTCAGAGAAGGCACGATTCGCACCGCTTCATCTGTATCACCGTCTGCAGCCTTGGCGGGTCCTTCAGCAGTTGCGACAGCCCGAGGGATTCCGCCCCGGAACGCGGCGATTGCTCCTGTCCACGCTGGTCTCCTTCGTTGGGCTCGGATTCTTCGGCATTCCGCTTCCGCTGCTTCTATCCCAGCAATTCGGGCTCCCGTCTTCCAGTGTGTTTGTCTTCTTCCTGTTGCAGCAGGTCGGCATTGCTCTGGCCTATCCTCTTGCCAGCCGCCGCATCCGGAAGTTCGGCAATCGCTACGTGCATATGACGTCGCTGTGGGTCAGGGTGATCTTGTTCGGTGTGTTCGCGACGTATCTCGCCTTCTTCCGCGCGGCCCCGGCCACGATCCTTCTGGTCGCCGGTTTCGTCTTGTACGGAATCACGTGGTCGTACTTCCAGCTGTCAGGAATCGCTTTGACGTCTCGGCTGGCGAGCGAACAGAACCGCGGCCTGGCGTTGGGCCTCTATAACGCAATCGCAGGCGTCGGATGGATCCTTGCCGGACTTGGAGGGGGGCTCCTTGCCGAGCACGCCGGCTACGCCGTGACGTTCGCGGCGTCATGTGGACTGCTCGCCCTCAGTCTGGTCATCCTGTTGTTCGTGCCCGATCCGACTCCCGTCGAGAAGCCGCAGACGGCCGCAGATGCGCGCCACCCGGATCGGACCGGAGTCGAGCTGCCCGATCCCGACACCGCGGTCGACATCCGCGCACCGAGGCGGTCGGAGCAGCCGGGGATCTTGTCGTGGATCCCCCGATTCAAGCCCGTCCGCTGATCAGAGCGAGCAAGGCCATCCGCACGGGTACCCCGTTGGCGGTTTGACGGAAGTAGGCCGCGTTGGCGTAATCATCGACGTTCGTCGATATCTCGTTCACCCTCGGCAACGGGTGCATGATGACGATGCCGGGCTTGGCCTCGTCGACAAGGGCTCGGGTCAAGACGTACGAGTCCTTGAGGCGATCGTAGTCGCTAGGGTCGTCGAATCGTTCGCGTTGAATCCGCGTCATGTACAGAACGTCGCTTCCACGAAGCCCGTTCGAGAGATCGGGAGTCTCGTCGACCACGATCCCCTTCTCTTCGAGGTGTTCGACGATCTCTCGCGGCATCCGAAGAGCCTCCGGAGCGACGAAGACGAAACGCACGTCGAAGTTGGAAAGAAGCAGCGCCAGCGAGTGCACGGTGCGCCCGTTCTTCAGGTCCCCTGCGAGCGTGATGGTCAGTCCGTCGACTGCCCTTGCCTCTTGCCGGATCGTGTATAGGTCGAGGAGCGATTGCGTGGGGTGCTGGCCGGCACCATCCCCGGCGTTCAGCACGGGCCTGTTCGTCGCTCGAGCCGCCTCCTCGGCCGCACCGACTTGCGGATGCCGGAGCACGATGATGTCCGCATATCCTTCGACCGTCCGGATGGTGTCGTGGAGCGATTCCCCCTTGGAAGCGGAACTCGACTTCGCCTCTGCTACGCTGATCACTTGTCCGCCGAGGCGAAGCATCGCGGCTTCGAACGACAATCGAGTCCGTGTGCTCGGCTCGAAGAACAGTGTGGCGAGGATGAGCCCCTTCATGACATCCAGGGAACGTCCGCCCGCAATGGCACTCTCGTAGTCGCGAGCCAGGTCCATGATCAGGGAGATTTCATCGGGTGAGAACTGGTCGGCTCTGAGCACGTCCTTGCCAGCCAATGTCGACATGCGTGTTCCTCCTTCAGTGTCGTGCCTTGTCTCAGGGGCGCGTACGGAGCGTTTCGAGCGCAGCGCGGCCGCTGCGGGTGCGTAGGAAGCTCCCCCGCCCCGGTCGAGCGTACAGATTGCCGTCTTTCAGCAGGATTTCGCCTCGCTGCATCGACAGGACGGGAGCCCCGACAAGGGTCATGCCTTCGTACGGGGTGTAGCTCGCTTGGGAGTGGAGTGTCTCGACGTGAACTCGCCGCTCCATTTCAGGATCAAAGAGCACGAGGTCGGCGTCACTTCCGGGTTGCAGGGTCCCCTTCTGTGGGTACAGTCCGAAGATGCGCGCTGGATTCTCGCTCATCAGCTGGACCCATCGCGCCGCAGTGATGCGTCCCTTGCGAACGCCGCCATGATGAATCAACGTCAACATGGTCTCCACCTGGGGAGAACCGTACGGCGCATCGAAGAAGTCGTCTTCCCGCGTCTTGGCCTTTGCCGCGTGGTCGCTGGCAATGGTATCGAGCGTGCCGTCAGCCAATCCGCCCCACAACGCCGCTCGATCGTCTGCACTGCGCAGTGGCGGGCCGATCTTCACCAGCGGCCCTTGATCCTCGAGTGCATCCTCCGTGAGCGTCAGGTACTGCGGACAGGTTTCGGCGTAGATGTGGTATCCGGCGGCTCGTGCTCGAGCCACCACTTCGATGCCGAGGCGAGCCGTCATATGTGGGATGTATAGCGGACAACCGGCGACTTGGGCCATGGCGATCGCACGATGGATAGCCTCGGCCTCGAGGATAGCCGGTCGTGTACTCACGAACGCCTTCAGGGGGTCGAGCCCGGCTCGGTTGGTCTTGTCCTGAAGGTAGTCGGTTGCCAGTCCGTTCTCGGCGTGAACCATTCCCATGCCGCCTGCCTGTCCCAAGATGTCCAGCGTTCGCATCAGCTGGTAGTCATCTGTCATCCAGCCCAGCTTGGCATAGGTCATGAACATCTTGTGAGAGGTAACGCCTGCCTCCATCGCATCGGGGATCTCGTGAGCCTGATGAGCCGGGTCGAACAGCCCCCCGTGAAGGGCGAAGTCGAGCAGCGAGACAGACTCGCCTTCCTCGCGGAATCGATGGATGGTGTCAAGCAATCCCTGTCCCGGCTTGGCGTACGCGAAGTGGATGACCGTCGTGACGCCGCCGTATGCCGCCGTGACCGGGAGGCTCTCCAGGTCGTCGAGGTAGACCGGATGGGTGTGAACGTCGATGACGCCCGGAAGGATCAGAAGGTCGGACGCATCGATCGTTTCGTCCGCTCGGACATCGAGATTGGGTCCGACGTCGATGATCTTGCCGTCGTCGATCGCGACGTCAGCACGGATGGTGCCCCGCGGTGAGACGACGGAGCCCCCTCGAATGACCCTCTGAGCCATCGTGATGCCTCCTCGGTGTGCAGTCAGGCGTGGTGCATTCCCCCCAACGACCCGCCCGGATGCGCACAGAGTTTGCCCGATTGGGCGTAGTCTTTCACCATGTCGTCTTGTCCGTGCCGCTCTGAACTACTGCCAGACCCAGCACAGATGCCACTGCCCCTCGATACCGAAATACCAATACCAGCCTGCCGATGGGATGCCGGGGAACCATCCATCATTCAGAAGAGCCCAGGCATCGCCCGGCGCACCTGCGAATGGGGGGAGTGGTGGAGGGGCGGGCAGGGAGACCGTCCCGTCGTTGCCCGTTTCGGGCTGGACTGCGCCAGCAATCTGGAGAGCTGTCCAACCGACCGCCCACGTTGTCGTCGGGTCGATCGATCCCAACAGACTCACCAACTGGTTGATCGCTTCATCAGGCCCGGATGCGAATACGGGAAACGGCTCCAGCTCCGTACCCGTCGGGATCGGGAGTGGATTCGTCGTCGCGAATACCAGCAGTTCCTCGATTCCGACCGGCGGCTGGGCCGTCAATCGGTAGGCTCCATCGGGCAGCGTGACCGAGGAGGCCAGGTAGTTGGCCGACGAGTACGCGTTGGGAAACAGCATGCGTACGACGCCGTCCGGTTGAAGATCGAACAGGTACACGAATGCGGCCCGGCTGACAGCAACATGGATTTCGATCGCATCGCCGACTTCGAATCGCGATTCCATCGTCCAGACGTACGCATCCAACGGGCCGCCCGAGTCCGGTGAAGACGGCAGGATCCCGAGGGGGAACGACTGCGCGGTGGCGGCGGCGGTTGCGAGCAAAAGAAATCCCACAACAAGGAAGGACACTCCGATTGATCGACGCATGGGTCTCACCTCGGTTTACGTACCCCTCGGCGCAGTACGCGTTTCCGCTGTTCCTGCTCGCCGAGTCAAGTACAATCGTTGACCGGAGGTTTGGCATGTTCGACTACCGCAAGATTGAGGACCCTCAAGAGCTTCTGCCGATCGCATCGAAGGCGTTCGCAGTCCGGTTCCCTAACCAGACGTCGATGGGAGACCGACTGAGATCCTCGGCTGCGGAGGAACGCGAGTTCTACGGTGTCTACGAAGCCGATCGTCTGCTGGCCGGATTCCTGCTCTACGACTACCGGATGCGACTGAGAAACGGCATCGTGCCGATGGGTGGTGTTGGCCTTCTCTGCTCGCGGATGGACGCTCGCGGACGAGGTGCCGTCCGACACATGATTGCACACAGTCTCCTGACGATGCGGGAGAAAGGGATGGCCGTCTCCGTGCTCGGCCCGTTCAACGAGTCGTTCTATCGCAAGTACGGATGGGAGAAGTTCTCGCGCCATAAGGAGATCGAGATTGCACCGTCGCAGCTCGAGATTCCGGAAGACGCGCATTCCGAGGAATGGGTCGCGTCCGACATGCCGTTCCCGGACAAGGCGTCGATGGATTTCTACAACGCTTACGCGTCGCGCCACTACACGCTGTTGCAGCGTCACGCAAGGGAGTGGAAGAAGCGCACCGAGGTTCCGGTCTGGTACCCGAACACGGTCGCCCGCGGCGTTGTCCGACTCACAAGAGACGGCCAGGTGCGTGGCTTGATGGGCTACGATCTTCTACGGACATCCGAACGGTTCGATTCAATCTTCGCTGTCAACTTACTGGCGGTCGAGGATGCATGCGCATTTCGCGAGATGCTCCGCTACATCAAGCGCCTCTCTCATCAGGTATCGCTGGTTCGGATCGATCTGCCGATGGACGTCGAACTCTGGCCGTATTTGGCACATCGACCCGACCGCTGGACGATTCATGACACGTTCATGATCCGCGCCGTGTCCGTCGAGACGCTCGCCGGACTATCGATCGACGCCCCGGACCTGTCGCTTCGAGTCGACGTTGAGGACCCGCAGGCGCCCTGGAATCAGGGGACCTGGGAATTCGCCGTGTCTGGTGGGGTGCTTCGTGTACGTCGCCATACCGATCCGCACCTTCGCTGCGGAATCGCCGCTCTGTCGAGCGCTCTGTCGGGATTCTCCACATTCGGGGAGTTG
>CAZXQL010000011.1:0-22667 GCA_964643395.1 uncultured Thermotogae bacterium | reverse complement strand
CGACCGGTTATGAGCCGGCTGCTCTAACCACTGAGCTATGGACCCGGTGTCCATGCAGGATAAGTGCGTTCCGATTCCCAGTCAAACGCAACGAGGACACGGTCGCTCCCTGAGTCTCCAAGTCCCCTTCGGCTGGCGGTTGAAGCGTCGAACCCGTATGCTGTATCGGATTGCTCCCCTTCAGTTGCGTCGATGGCTTGCGTGATTGAACCGAATCCCCGTCCGAGGAGACTCACGGGCAGGACCATGACAAGTCTCGCCGGCCGGCACCATGATCAGTAGGGAGGTCGCATGCAAGAACGACTCGCGCGAGTGGCTGCTCAGTCGGGCGGATGGATCGAGTTACGATTTCAGACACGTAGCACCAAGCAGATCTCCGTTCGGAACGGAGATCTGGAAGAGTCATCCAGCAAGAGGATTCAGGGGGTCGGTGTCCGTGCGTTGGTCGACGGCGTGTTCGGATTCGCCAGCACGACGGACGTCACGGAGCGCGGGATCCTGCGGGCCGTGAAGGCTGCGCAAGACGCTGCCAGGACATCGGCTGGAGCCAAGAAGAACCGTGTTCAGGGCTTGGCGCAGGCCTCGATGGGCGTCGGAACGTTCGCGGTCGACACGACGGACCCTCTCGACGCGCATCTGCTCGAAGAGAAGCTCGAGCTGGTGCTACGTATCGACGAGAGAATCCGCAACGGAGCTTCTTCGATCGTGTCCTCCGCCACCTCGTATTCGGAGATCCAGGACGAGAAGATCATCGTCACCAGTGATGGGGCCGATGCGCACGTCTACGTGGCGATTCCCGATTTCCGCGTGATGGCCGTGGCCCAGAAGAACGGCGACCAGTGCTTCGGGAACAAGGCAAACGGTGTCTCGGGTGGGTGGACCGACTTGTTCGAGTCGATGTCACCGGAGGAGATGGCCGATTACGCCGTTCGGATGGCCGTGGAACAGCTGACGGCTCCACACCCACAAGGGGGCTTGATCACCGTCGTCCTCGATCCCGGGCTGGTCGGTGTGATGAGCCATGAGGCCATCGGCCACACCGTCGAAGCGGACATCGTACTCGGCGGAGCGATAACCGCTGAGAAGATGGGCGAACGGGTGGCGTCCGAACTCGTCACGATGGTCGATTCAGGCGCTTCCGAACTGGGGCCTCACGCCACGGGGACGCTGCCCGTGGACGACGAAGGCGTGACGACGCGCAAGACGATCCTCATCGAGAACGGCGTCCTTCGCTCGTATCTGCATAATCGGGAAACAGCCGCCCACTTCGGCGTCGAGCCGACAGGCAACGCGCGGGCATTCGAGTACACGGACGCTCCCATCATCCGCATGCGCAACACGTACATCGAGCCGGGTGAGACACCGGTCGAGGACCTGATTGCCGGCGTAGAGGACGGCTACTACATGTGTGGACTCGGGTTCGGCGGCCAGGCCGATTCCAATGCTGAGTTCATGTTCGGCGTACGCGAAGCGAGGCGGATACGAAACGGGAAGATCGAAGAGCTGGTTCGCGGCGCAACCATTTCCGGCAACGCATTTGACGTGCTGCAATCGGTCGACGCAGTCGGCAGTGATTTCCGATGGGACCTCGGGGCGGGGACGTGCGGCAAGGGGCAGTTTGCTAAGGTGGATGGAGGCGGACCCCATCTCCGCTGCAAGGCCACGATCGGAGGTCGACAATGATGGACGAAGCCCAGCTGCTTGAACGTTGCGAATCCGCGCTGCGGGCCGCCAAGCGACACGGCGCCGATGAAGCCGAGATCTTCGCCCAAGACAAGCACACCGTATCGGCCGAGATCGAGAAACACGACCTACAGACCTCGAGCAGCCAGCAAGAGACGATGGTCGGCGTCCGGGCCGTCGTGAACCGGCAGGTCGGATTCGCTTGCACCAATGTGATGGATGAACTCGATGCCACGTGCGCCGACGCTGTCAAGCTGGCCAAGGCCTCGCCGCGAGATGAGTACAACGTGCTCCCGGGGCCGGTGTCGTTCGCTCCCATCGCGGGGTTGTACGACCCGAAGGCGGAGACCTTCTCCGTATCAGACGCCGTAGGGCAAGCGATCAAGATCATCGAGACTGCGGAAACGATGGACCGACGGCTCGTTCTCGGAGGCGGCACGTTCTCGGTCAACCTGCAGACACGATGCATCGTCAGCAGCCAAGGTGTTCGGTGTTCCGAGCGCAACAGCTTGTTCACGTACTACGCACTTGCGACGGCCAAGGACGGCGGCAAGGTATCCAACATGGCGTTCCACTTCGATGCGGCCCACTCCGTCGACGGCGTCGACGTCGTTCCGGTGGCCACCCGCGCGTGCCAGGATGCGTTGGGCTCCCTCGGAGCCGAGAAGGGCGAATCATTCGTCGGTCCGGTCGTCCTCGCGCCAGACGCGGTTCAGGCCGTACTCGTCAGCTTGCTGGCGTTCCAACTCAACGCCAAGAATGCGCTCCGCGGAGCAAGTCGGTGGGGAAAGCAGATCGGCGAATCAATCGCGGAGAGCTCGCTGACGGTGATCGATGATGGACGCCTTACCGGGGGAGTGGCGACCGAGTCGTTCGATCGCGAGGGGATCCCGCATCGTGAGCTAGTGCTGATCGATGGTGGCGTCGTGTACGCGATGATGCACAACGCGTACACGGCCCAAGCGATGAACGCAGGCAACACGGCCCACGCAACCGGGTCGGCTCGATCCATACCGGGCATCGGCCCGACCAACCTCTCCATCCGACCGGGAGAGGCATCGAAGGACAAGCTGATTGGGGGAATCAAGCGAGGGCTGCTCGTCAACCGGTTCTCCGGGAGTTCGAATCCGATCTCCGGAGACTTCTCGGGCGTGGCCAAGGCGGCCTACCTGGTCAAGGACGGGAAGCTCGATCGACCGGTGACCGGCACTCTGATCGCCGGCAACGTCTTCGAGATCCTGAAGGCGATTTCCGGCGTGTCGTCGGACACCGAACGCGTGTTCGCTGCGACGCTGCCCTACCTGAGGCTCGAAGGGATCTCCGTCACGGCAGAGTGAGCTTGACGTCCAACGATGGAGGGCAGGGTCCGCGCCCTGCCCTTGGTCTTCTTCCCTAGATGATCTGGAGGTCGTTGGCGGGGATCGCCAAGCTGGACCAGATCCAGTCTAAGTTGTCGGTCAGCGCGTCGACCGCCTTCTCGGGCCCCTGCGCCAGCATCACGACCGTCTGATCCTGAACCCGCTGGACACGGGCCGAGACGACCTCGTCATTGCCGTCGTTTCGGTACGTTACCGCAACGGTGTCGCCGTTCCACGGTTCGGCAGGCAGATCGAACGGACTTACAGAGAATTCCGGACCCACCCCGGCAAGCGTTAGGGCACCTGCAAGCGCGTCCGCAAGCGTCGACGACGCCTCAGTCGTAACCCAGACGACAACGGCCCCGTTGGGATCCTCCATTTCGAGGTACTCGGCATCTTGCAGCATCTGCCATCCCATCGGGATCGAGACGCTGAACAGCCCATCGGGCTGCGTGTACGTTGACTCCGCCGCGGCAACCCCTTGTTCCTCCAGCATTGAGATCGGCAGCGGACGTTCGATTCCGTTGCCCCAGAACACGATCGCATAGGCCGTGACCAAGATACCCAGCCAGAGCCCCGTCAGTATCAATGCGTTCCTCATTCGTGCGGCCTCCCTTCTCCCCTCGGTCCCGGGTCATTCGACGAGCGTCTCTTTGATTCTAGTCACGAAGCTGCCGCCCGCCAATTCCTGGCAGTCCGTTCAGGAGATAAGGCCCATCGATTCGACTTGGCAGGTCGAACAGGGCCCCCTACAATGTCAACGGTGGTTGAGATGAGAAGTCTTCCCGATTTGCTGACGTTGTCGCGCGGTTTCGTTGCCGCCGCCATCTTCTCATTGGGTTTCGTGGGGGAGGGTGCATTTGAGGCGGTGATCCTCTTGACCATCCTCGGGTGGACGACGGACATCTTCGACGGGAGACTTGCGCGTAAGTACAACAAGCCCCCGACGTGGATCGGCGAGCAGGAATTCACCTTCGACATGGCCATGGTGTTTGCCGGCCTCTGCTATCTGGTCATGGCCGGATTCATCAATTTCTGGATCGCGTTGGTCTACGTCGTCGTCGCAGCGGTGTTCATCGTGTTGTTCCGTTCCAAGATGATCACGATGACGTTCGCCACTCCGCTGGTCGCGTTGCCGCTCGTCGTCGCAACACTCCGGGAGCCCCGCGCAGCGTTGTGGTATTACATTTGGATCGTAGCGGCGCTTCTGCTCGATTGGTCACGTTTCAAGGGCGTCATCCGCGAGTTCATCGAGAACGCCAAGAAACTGGCACACCGCTAGTCGAACAGCCGGTTCGCAGTCGCCTTCCCCAGATGCGCGTACGCGCGATCGGTGGCAACCCGCCCCTGGGGCGTTCGCTGGATGAACCCCTCCTGCAAGAGATACGGCTCGACGACGTCCGTGATCGTGTCGCGTTCCTCGGAGAGCGAGGCGGACAGCGTTTCCAACCCGACCGGCCCCCCGTCGAACTTGTCGATCAGCGCTCCCAAGACGGCGTGATCGAGTTCATCCAGGCCCGCTTCGTCAATGCGCAGAAGGTCCAACGACCGCTTGGCGATGTCCCGGTCGATGTGACCGTCTCCGCGGACCTCCGCGTAGTCCCGCGTGCGTCGCAACAATCGGTTGGCGATTCGTGGCGTACCTCGAGCCCGCTTGGCCAACTCCTCCGCCCCGTCCTCGCTCACCGCGATCCCGAGAATCTGTCCCGTACGAATGATAATCGTGCGAAGATCGTCGATCGCATAGAAGCCGAGTCGGAACGAAACCTCGAAGCGATCGCGCATCGGGGCCGAGATCAGCCCGGCCCGTGTCGTTGCGCCGACGAGGGTGAACGGTGGAAGGTCGATGCGCAACGATTGCGCGTTGGGACCTTCTCCGAGAATGATGTCGATCTTGTAGTCCTCCATCGCCGGATACAGGATTTCCTCGACGTTTCTGCGGAGGCGGTGGATCTCGTCGATGAAGAAGACGTCGTGCGGCCGAAGGTTCGTCAGGATCGCCGCCAGGTCGCCCGCCTTCTCGATCGCCGGACCGGAGCTGATGCGGATATCCACACCCAGTTCGCAGGCGATGATCTGCGCCAGCGTCGTCTTCCCCAGCCCCGGGGGACCCTGAAGCAGGACGTGATCGAGTGGCTCCGCACGGTTCTTCGCGGCAGCCAGGTAGATACGAAGCTTCTCCTTCGTCTTCTCCTGCCCGATGAATTCATCGAGCGTCGAAGGACGCAGGGTGACGGCAAGCTGCTCGTCTTCGGGTTCGGCCCCGGCAATCCGTTCCGTCCTCATCTCACCGCATTGTACCGAGGGGAATCGTCTCCATTCAAGTTCCCAACGCTCATTCCGCACGTGCCGATCTCCCGCGCTTGTGATACCATCCCCCCGGAGGTGGGTATGAAGGAAGGTACGGTGGTCAGCATCGGAACGTTCGACGGAGTTCACGTTGGGCACCAAGCGATTCTCCGCGAACTCCGCCGGCAGGCGAGCCAGCACGGACTTCCCAGCGTTGCGTATGCCTTCTCCGTTCCTCCTCGGTGGGTGCTTCGCTCGGGCGAGGATCGCTACCTGCTACTGCCCGCAGCGACCAAGCTCGAACTGCTGAGCCGCTCGGTCGATCGTGTCATCCCCGTGGCGTTTGAGGACGTACAGGCCATGACACCCGAATCGTTCGTCCGGGAGATCTTGGTCGCACGACTGAAGGCCCGCGTCGTCGTAGAAGGGGAACCGTTCCACTTCGGCTGCGGTCGGTCCGGCGATATCGAGACGCTGAGACACTTGGGAGATCATGCCGGATTCGAACTTGTCAGCGTGCCGCCCGTGATGATCGATGCCGAACCGGTTTCCAGTACGCGGATCCGCGAGGCCATCGAATCGAGCGACTTCGACACGGCTCGCCGTTGCTTGGGAAGAGCCCCCGTCCTATCTGGCGAGGTCGTTCACGGCGTGCAGGTCGGGGACCAGCTAGGATACCCCACCGCCAATCTGCACGTGGATCCGCACGTCCTTCTTCCACGGGCTGGCGTTTTCCTCGTCCATGCTCTCGGAAGGGACATCCGTGCTGTTGGACTCCTCTACATCGGGACGCGTCCGACGTTCCACGGAAGCAATCTGCGCTGCGAGGTACACCTTCTCGACTTCCCGAGCCGCTCGCTGTACGGGGAATCCTTAGAAATCCACCTGCTGGAGCGAATTCGAGGGGACCAGAAGTTCCCTTCAATGGAGGCGCTACGCAGCCAGATCGCGTCCGACATCGAGCGGGCACGGTGCCATGCGACGGACTACCCGTATGTCGAGAGGCATCTCGCCGGTTGAAAGAAGCCCTGACGTCACCTACCATTTGTCCAGCATGTTGACGTTGGGAGTCGATACGTCTGAGTCGCTGGGCGGCGTCGCGCTGTACGAAGAGGGCCGACTGGCGGAAGCGCGGATGATGAAGACTCCTCTGTCTCATGCCGAGAGGTTGTTCCCACTGATCGAGTCGATCTTGGGGGAATGTGGGATCGACAAGCACCGCATCGATCGGGTCTGCATCAACCGCGGACCCGGCTCGTTTACGGGGCTTCGGATCGGGCTTGCGGCCATGAAGGGTTTGTGCCAATCGCTCGGGATCCCATTGATCGGAGTCGATGGTACGGAGGTCGCCCGTCATCGGGTGCCGGATCATCGGCGGGTTTGCGTCGCTCTCTCGAGTCGGCGGGACCTGTACTACGCAAGATGGTTTGCGGGCTCTCGTCCCAAGGGACCAACGACCCTCATGCGGGAGAGGGAGTTGATCGTTCGGCTGGACCGCGAAGAGCGTGCGTTATGTCTGGTGGGTAGCGGGGTCCCGCGCCTTGCTGCAAGCGTGCGACGAATGCCGCATGTTGAGATGGCTTCGGAGCCGCTCAACCAGCCATCACCGCTTGCGGTCGCGGAGTGGGGCGGAATGTGTGATGCGGCCGACCAGCTGTATTCGGTCGAGCCTTTGTATGTAGAACCCCTCCTCGTCGGAGGGAAGGCAGCGTGAGGAGAACGTACGATGTCCAGAGTCTGTGAGGTTTGCGGCAAGAAGCCGGCCGTCGGAAACAAGGTGAGTCACTCGCTCCGGCATACGCGGCGCGTGTGGGCGCCGAATCTGCAGCGCGTGCATGCCATGGTCAACGGGAAAAAGAAGTGGATCCGCGCGTGCACGCGATGCATCAAGTCCGGAAGGATCGTCAAGGCAACCTAGAGGTCCGGGGAGGATTCGCCGCTTGACTCAGAACCCGACGCCCGAACGTGAACAGCCCGCGACCGCACCGCCGTCCAAGCCCTTGGGCGGCGAAATCGTCGGCATCGAGGGGGAGCGCGTCCGCGTTCGTCTGGATACCGGCGCCATCGGATTCCTCGCCGAAGCCGTGACGGGCGAGGGCAGTCTGCATGCCGGTCAGCAGGGCATGTTCCGCGTCCTACAGTGCAACGAGAGCGGAGAGATGATGCTCGGATTCGTCTCCATCGAGGAGAATGCCGAGACTCCCCGTTCGTTCGACCACGAGGTCACCCAGCTGCAGGACGCTCTCAATCATCACCATGCGGCTCCCATTGCGCGAGAAGAGGTGGTCTCGACGATGGATGAGCAACGCATCCAGAATTGGCTCGATCGTGTCGACAAGAGCCTCGAGAAACTCAGAAGGAACCGTTCCAAGCGACTCAACGAAGAATTCTATACCGGATCCTGAGGGGAGGTCTTCATGCCGAAAGGAACCGTCGTCTTCGACGTGGAGCGATGCAAGGGTTGCGGTTTGTGCATCGCAGCATGCCCGAAGAACGTGCTTGCTTTCTCGGGAACGCTGAACAAGAGCGGCTATGACGTCGCTCACATGGCGAACCCCGACGACTGCATCGGGTGCGCATTCTGCGCGATGAAGTGTCCCGACATCGCTATCGAGGTCTATCGAGAGAAGGTTCCCAGCTAAGGAGGGGGCATGGGTGAACGTCTGTTGTTACGTGGCAACGAAGTCATTGCCGAGGCAGCCATTCGGGCAGGCTGCCAATGCTACTTCGCCTACCCGATCACGCCACAAGCCGAACTGCTCGAGCATATGGCCCGTCATATGCCTCGTCTCGGACGTACGTTCGTTCAGGCCGAGTCTGAGGTCGCAGCGATCAGCATGGTCTACGGGGCCGCGGGCGCCGGCGTCCGTGTGATGACCTCATCGTCCTCTCCGGGCATCAGCCTCAAGCAGGAGGGGATCTCGTATCTGGCAGGTTCCAATCTTCCCGCCGTGATCGTGAATGTCGTTCGTGGCGGTCCGGGGTTGGGCAACATCGCCCCATCGCAGTGCGACTACTTCCAGGCGACCAAGGGCGGCGGGCACGGAGACTACCGACTGATTGTCCTCGGACCCTCGACTGTTCCCGAGGCCGGCTCGTTGACGATGCTCGCATTCGATCTCGCCGATCAGTACCGCATCCCCGTCATGATCCTGGCCGACGGTCTCCTCGGACAGATGATGGAGCCAGTCGAGTTGCCCGATCCGATCGATCCGGCCACCCTTCCGACCAAGGATTGGGCGACAACGGGAGCCAAGGGAAGAGCGCCCAATATCATCCTCAGCTTCGACCTCGATCCGGACGGACTCAAGCAGATGAACCTCGATCTACAGGCCAAGTACCGCACGATCGTCGAGAACGAGGTGCGATACGAAGAGACAGACACCGCGGATGCGGACATTGTCATTGCCGCGTACGGCACGATTGCCCGCATCAGCAAATCCGTCGTACGCATGGCCAGGGCGGAGGGAATCAAGGTCGGCCTGTTCCGGCCGATCACGCTATGGCCGTTCCCGTATGAGCCTCTCAAGGCGCTATCCGAAAACGTGAAGACCGTGTTGACGGTGGAGATGAGCGCCGGGCAGATGTGGGAGGACGTTCGACTTGCCGTCGCCGAACGGGCGGAGACGCCGTTCTACGGAGAGATGGGGGGCATCGTCCCCACACCGCGATCGATCCTGAGCGAGGTGAAGAAACATGTCCGGTAGTGTCCAAGACATGGTCAAGGTGTTCGAACGTCCCAAGAGTCTGACCGATGCCCGATTCACGTACTGTCCCGGGTGCGATCACGGCCTGATCACACGTATTATCGGCAACGCCCTGGACGAACTCGGCGTGGTCGAGCGAACCGTAGGGATCGCGCCGGTTGGGTGCTCGGTGTTCGCGTATCTGTGGTACAAGGCCGACTCGCAGCAGGTCGCGCACGGTCGTGCTTGCGCCGTGGCAACAGGGATCAAGCGCGCGCGTCCGGAACTCGTCGTCTTCTCGTATCAGGGAGATGGTGATTTCGCCAGCATCGGCACCGCTGAATCGATCCACGCCGCCAATCGAGGCGAGAACATCACGGTCATCTTCGTGAACAATCAAATCTACGGCATGACGGGGGGAGAGATGGCCCCGACAACGCTGATCGATCAGAAGACGACCACCACGCCGGAAGGGCGCAGTGCAGCTCTATTCGGCTATCCGATCCGTTTCTCGGAGATGATCGCTCAACTCGACGCCCCTGCGTACGTGACGCGGCAGGCGTTGTTCGATACCCGGCACATTACGGAGACGACCAAGGCGGTGAAGAAGGCGTTCCAGTATCAGGTGGACGGGGTGGGGTACTCACTCGTCGAGATCCTGTCTACGTGCCCGACCAATTGGCGCATGTCGCCGGTTCAGGCGAACGCGCATGTCGCGGAAACCGTCACCAAGGTGTTCCCGCTCGGCGATCTGGTGGATAGGGGGTAGCATGGAACGATCAGTCATCATCGCGGGATTCGGAGGGCAAGGCGTCATTCTTGCAGGGAAGATCCTGGCGCAGGCCGGCATGGATCATGGCCTCGAAGTCACATGGTTGCCGTCCTACGGCCCAGAGATGCGCGGCGGAACGGCCAACTGCACGGTCGTCTTGTCGGGCGAGACGGTCGGCTCGCCGATCGTCGATGACGCCACCGCACTGATTGCCATGAATCTGCCCTCACTCGACAAGTTCGAGAAGACCGTCGCGCCGGGAGGGATCATCGTCGTGAACCGGTCGCTCATCGATCGGCAGGTCGAACGAACCGACGTCCAAACAACCTACGTTGACATCAACGACATCGCGCGGGACCAGGTCGGGAACGCTCGAACGATCAACATGGTCGCGCTGGGGGCCTACGTCAAGGCGTCGGGGGCGATGCCCCTGCAGACGGTAAAGAATACGATGGCCGCGTCGATGCGCGCATCCGGGAAGGACAAGTTCATCGACGTCAACGAGCAAGCTCTCCAAGCGGGATACGACGCCGCCTAGACGCCGGCAGACGATCGTGCGGCGCGGGCTGCTTTCCGTCGCTTGGTTTCGTGTTCCCGCCGAACCGGGTCTCCGTCCGACCGCGTTCCGGGGAATCCGACGCCGGGCGACCCGCAGTGAGAGAGCGGCAACGAGTGGATAGGACGATCATGCAACCACAAGAAGCCTCCGAGGAAAGCGTCGGAATCGGCCGATTCTTCCGGTTTGCCAGGCAGCCCGACGGCCACTACCGCATCCGCGCCGACGAGCTTCCCGTCCAGATGCAGCTGCTGGGAACGGGAGAAATCGGGGGCAAAGCACGCGGACTTGCCTTCGTGATGGACCACATCGAGAACGGCGGAGAGCTCACGCAGTTCCAGTCGTCCCTTCGGTTCCCCGACTCGACGATTATCGCAACCGATGTATTCGATGTCTTCATGGAGGAGAACGGTCTCCACCAGACCGTTCAGGCAGGGTGTACGGGCGAGATCTCGTTGGAGGAATTGGGAGAACGAATCGTCGCCGGTACGTTTCCGACTCGGTGGCGGGACGAGCTCCGACCGTTTCTCGAGCAGGAGACGCGCCCGTTGGCCGTCCGCTCGTCCTCGGTCATGGAGGATGACACGCGGCACTCGTTCGCCGGCATTTACCTATCCGACTTCCTACCCAACCGGGGCCCGATCGATCGTCGGCTCGATGAGTTGGTCCACGCGATCAAGCGCGTCTATGCCTCGACATTCGGCCCGAATGCCCGTGCGTACCGAAAGCGACACGGATTGGATTGGCGCAAGGAGAAGATGGCCGTTCTGGTGCAGAACATGATTGGAAGCCAGTACAGCCATGCGCTGTTCTATCCACTCGTCGGGGGTGTTGCCTTCTCCATCAACTACTACCCGTGGACATCGCGCCTGAAGCCCGAGGATGGCGTCGTCAGGCTTGTCGTCGGAACCGGTACCCGTGCCGTCGGCCGCGAATACGCCCGCGTCTTCTCCCCCAAGATGCCCGGACTTCGCCCCGAAGGGTCGGACATTCGGACGATCATCCGCTCCTCTCAGGAGACAGTCGACGTGCTGGACCTGGAAGCGGGGCGATTGACGCAGACCAAACTGTACGCTCTGTCCAATCCTCTACTGACGAAGATCTGTTCCATCGTCAGTGAAGATGGAACACTGAGGGATCCGCTGTCTTCGGCCGCCATCGTCGAATCGAAGGATCGGCTCGTCGCCTCGTTCTCTCGCTTGATTGAAGGTCAGACGATCATGCCGTTCACATCACTGGTCCGGGAAACGCTGGCGTCCCTGGAGGTCCTGCTCGAGTACCCGATCGACATCGAGTTCGCGGTGGACTTCTCGAGTCCGGACGTTTCGCGGCACGGTGCGCCGCTGTTCTTCCTGCTCCAGGTCAGGCCGCTCGGCGTGAGGCCGGAACATCGCGAGGTGACCATCCCGGACGTTCCGCTGGACCGCAGGATCATGGAGTGCAGCAACGTGCTCGGCAACGGGAGGCTCGACGACGTCAAGCACTTGGTCTTCGTGGATCCGGAGGCGTATCGTTGGGATCGTGCCTTTGACATTGCCCGGACGATCGGCAGGATCAACCGGCAGCTCGATGATAGGAATGAACCGTACGTCCTCATTGGGCCGGGCCGGTGGGCATCGAGCAACCCCCAGCTCGGGGTGCCCGTCCAGTACAACGAGATTTCCGGCGCGGCCGCGATCGTCGAGATGTCGACGGCCACATTCGCTCCGGAACTCTCGTATGGCACGCACTTCTACGCCGACATGGTCGCGAGCGGCATCCTGTATCTTCCATTTCACGAGGAGGCTGGCGATCGTCTCAATCGGGACCTCTTGAAGCAAGCCCGTGTGGCGTATCAGGACGAGTTCACAACGCACTATGCCGTCGAAGGCGGCGTTGACGTGTTCGTCGACGGTCAGAACCAGAGGGGACTTATCGCGTTTTCGGACGATCCCTGCCCGTCGTAGTTCGCGACTACGACGCGACTACTCGAACAGGTCCACCAGGTAGAGCAATCCTTCGGGAACCGGGCGTGAAGCACCCAAAGCATCCCCAAGCGGCACGGCGATGATCTTCATCCCTTGAACGGCCGTCATGACGTCGAACGTGCCCTCCAAAGCAAACTCGATCGCTGCAGCGCCGAACCGTGTCGCGAGAATCCGATCGAACGGAGCCGGGCTGCCTCCGCGCTGGAGGTACGCAAGATTGGTGACGCGAACCGGCATATGCATCCGCTTGGACAACTGATTGGCGATGTACTGACCGACGCCGCCGAGACGCATGTGGCCGAAATCATCGACCTCCGCCTCGTCGACGACCTGCCCGCCAAGCCCCTGCGGCGTCGCACCCTCGGCCACGATGACAATGCTGAAATGCTTCTTCAGAAGCTCGCGACGCTTGATCTTGCGGAAGATCGAGTCCACATCGAACGGCTCTTCCGGGATCAAGATGACGTCAGCGCCGCCGGCAACCCCCCCCATCAGGCTCAGCCATCCCGCGTCGCGTCCCATGACTTCGAGAATCAACACGCGGTGGTGGGAAGCCGCGGTCGTGTGCAGCCGATCGAGCGCATCGGTAATCGCCTCCAATGCCGAGAAGAAACCCAACGAGTAGTCGGTCAGCGCGATGTCGTTGTCGATCGTTTGTGGAATCCCGATCGCATTGACCCCGTGCTCGGCCAGCCGGTGTGCGACTCCCATGGTGTCGTCTCCGCCGATCGCGACCACGCAGTCGATCGCATTGACCTGCATCGTCTCGATGACCTTCTCGGGACCGCCCGCTTCGTTGAACGGATTGGTGCGTGAACTGCCGAGGATGGTCCCTCCGATGTGTAGGATCCCCGAGACGTCGGCCAGCGTCATCGGCTGGACGAGGTTGTCCAGCGGGCCCCGCCAGCCTTCGAGGAAGCCAACCACATCTACGTTGTGCTTGGCACCGAATCGAACGACCGATCGAATGGCTGCATTGATGCCCGGTGAATCTCCTCCGCCGGTGAGAACTCCGACCCTCACGATGCACTCTCCTTCTTGGAATACAGCGTCTTGCCGCCGCTTCCGGCTTGATGGATCAGTTCCGCAGCGACTTCGCCAATCCGCGATTGGATGTTCCGGCCCACGGCGCGTGGGTCGAACATCTTCTTGTTCGGACTCCAGTCCGACTCTGCGAAGAGGTTGAGGACATCGTCCTTGACGCCGGTCGGCGGGAGAATGTCGGCAGCGTGATCCCGGTAGAATTCGCAAGCCGCTCTCCCATAGACATATTGGTACTGGGTGTCCTTGTTCAGCTTGCAGATTCCATTCCCGATCATTTCACGGACCTGTTCCGGCAGCAGGCCGGAGGATCCGTGAAGAACAAGCGGCGTCTGGAGGCCGGCTTCAGACAGGCGATCGCGGATCTGCGCGACCAGATCGGGGCGAAGATGCAATGTGCGCCCCTTGGAGACGCCATGCTGCGTGCCAACGGAGATGGCCAACAGGTTCGCGTGAGTCCGTTGCACGAATTCGACGGCTTCCGCAGGATCCGTGTAGAGCGCGTCATCCGAAGCGATTTCATCCTCGACGCCCTTGATCTTGCCCAATTCGGCCTCGACGAGAATGCCCGACCCAGCCGCTTGGTCCGCCACATCTCGGCAGATGCGCACGTTCTCTTCGAACAGCTCTTTCGAGGCGTCGATCATGATCGAGGACACCCATCGACCTTCGATGGCTCGCCCGATCAGGTCTCTCTCATCGACCGTGAAGTGATCCAGGTTGATGAATACGCAGATCGAAAGGTCCTGGGCGACCTCCCGAATCATCGCCGAAAGGGATCGCAATCCGGCGAGCTTGTCTCCGCCGCCGGCAAACTTCGCCGCGCCGGGGCTGATCTGAACCAATAGATCGGATCGTTCCTGCGTGTACGTCGCGATCAGTCCCAACAACACGTTGGTTTCCGCAACGTTGTTTGCCATGAATGCGTATCCGTTCTGTTGAGCGTGGCGATACGCCGCCAGCAGCTTGTCACCGCCGCAAAAGGACATCAGGGCCTCCTTACAGGGCTCCCATAGCTTTCAATTCCCTCGTGTCATACCTACCTGGATGCCAGGCAGTACACAGCATCAGGAGTCGTCCACTTATAGCCCGTTTCCTCGTCTCTCTCAAGGCGTGACCTTGCAGGCAGGCGAATACGGATCACGAGCCGGCTGAGAACGGCGGAATGATCGTCAGATCCTCTTGCAAGAGGCGTTCGATTAGGCTGTCGGCAGCTCTCTGCACGTCCGGGGACAGCCCTTCCCCCAACGAAAGATCGAAGGGTTCGATGCCGATCATGATGGTCTCCGCGGCTGCAGATTGCAGGTTGGCGAGCACGAACGAGATGGGCAGTCCGTGCGTGGAGGCAAGCATTCGATCGTGCGTTCCGAGCGGAAGGCGGCGGATGGTCCCCGGGGCCGCCCCCATACGCGCGGCATCCACGATCACCAGAAGGTCTGGGCGTTCGCGGGATACGATGCCGGCTGCGTTCTCTAGGGATGTTCCGCAATCGATGGATGTCCAGCCCGTGGCTCCGTGGAGAGTTAGGGCAACCTCGGGCCCCACGCCGTCGTCGTGCGACAAACGGTTGCCGACTCCGAGCAACAGGCGCTTCATGCGTCGGACGAGGGCGTCGGATTCGGTTCTTCCGGCGAGGACTCGTCGGTAGGATCATCGCCTCTCGGTTCGCCGAGCTCACGGAAGCTTCCGATTCGCCGGTATCGTTCGTAGCGTGCGTCGAGCAGTTCGTCCAACGACTCAGCCCTCAGAGCGTCGATCGTCTCGACCAGTGTCTCCTTCAGTGCTCCGGCCGTCCGATCGAAGTCCTTGTGTGCGCCCCCCAGCGGCTCGGGAATCACAGCGTCGATCAATCCGAGGTCGGACAGGTGCTCGGCGGTCAGATTCAGCGCCGCCGCCGCTTCCTTTGTCCGGTCTTTCTCCTTCCAAAGAAGGGTAGCGGCTCCTTCGGGAGTAATCACCGAATACACGGCGTTCTCGAGCATCAGGATGCGGTCGGCAAGCCCGATCGCCAGCGCGCCGCCGGATCCGCCTTCGCCAATCACGACGGACACGATCGGTGCTCGCAGTTGGGCCATCGTTAGAAGGCTATCGGCAATCGCGCCGCCGATGTTGCCCTCTTCCGACTCGACGCCCGGATAGGCGCCGGGCGTATCAATGAGCGTAATCACCGGGAACCCGAAGCGCTCCGCAGTCTTCATCGCTCGCACGCCCTTTCGGTACCCCTGCGGACGTGTCATGCCGAAGAACCGCTCGGTGTTCTCCTCCGTCGATCGGCCCTTCTGCTGTGCGATGATCATGACCGTCTGCTCGTCCAGTTTCGCCAGTCCGGTAAGCAGGGCACGATCGTCCCCCACCACGCGATCTCCGTGCAGTTCGTAGAATCCCGTGAAGATGGCTTCGATGTAGTCGAGGGAATAGGGTCGTTTGGGGTTGCGCGCAATCCTGACGCGCTCCCAGTCGGTGAGGTTGGAGTAGAGCTCCTGACGCAGCCCGATCAGCTTCTTCTCCAGCTTGCTGATCTCCCCGGACAGGTCGATTCCGTCCATCGCGTTGAGCTGCTTCAGCTCCTCGATCTTCGTCTCCAGCAGATCCAAGCTGCGTTCGTCGCTCATGCTACCTCCGCAAAGAACCCGAGCACCTCGGAGAGTTCCTCACGCATGTTTTCTCGATTGACAACTCGGTCGATGGCCCCGTGTTCAAAGGCGAATGCATCGGTCTGGTAATTGGCGGGCAGCTCCTGGGCAATCGTAGATTGGATGATGCGCCGACCCGCGAACCCGATCATCGCTCCCCGCTCGGCGATCACGATGTCGCCGAGGCTCGCAATCGAGGCATGCACGCCGCCGGACGTGGGATAGGTCATGACCGAGATAAAGGGAACACCGGCATTCGCCATCTTCGCACGAACGGCCGTCGTCTTCGCCATCTGCAGCAAAGAGAACATGCCCTCTTGCAGGCGAGCACCGCCCGAAGAGGAGACGAGGATGAACGGAATCCGCTCCACAATGGCCGTCTCCATGCCGTGGCAGATCTGCTCTCCGACCACCGACCCCATGCTGCCGCCGATGAATCGGAAGTCCATTACGCCGAGGATGACGGGGACACCTTGGATGTGCACTCGGCCCACGACGATGGCGTCCGGCAGCCCGGTCACGCCTTGCGCCTGTTCGATGCGCTCTTGGTACGGTTTCAGATCGGCAAACTGCAATGGATCGGCGGCTTCGATGCTCTTCGAGATGTTGTCGAATTCCCCGTCGTCGACGAGCATCTCGATTCGTTCTTCCACCGTCAGGAAGAAGTATTCGCCGCAGTTCGGGCAGATGTTGTTGTTCTCCCGCACGCGACGCTTGAAGATCAGCTCGCCGCAGGCCTTGCACTTCATCCACAGACTATCGTCTGGGGCCTTATCGACGTTGACGCGCAGGTACTGCTTGTCCTTGAAGATCGACATGCGATCACCACCTCTACGAGCGCTTGCGCAACGAGTCCATCCACGAGCGCTTTTCTCTGCCTGCTCCGGGCTCGACGACCATTAACGATTCCGGAAGCGCCGCGCCGCTGGACACGACCATCGACAGAGCATCCTCCACCGGCATGTCGACGTAGGTCAACAGCCGTTTGGGAATAATGAGCATATACCCCGACAGCGGGTTCGGAGCCGTCGGAGTGTAGACGACAACGCACTCCTCCTCAAGATGGTCCTGCAACTTGCCGAGGTTCTCGTTGGTGACCAATCCGAGCACGTTGATGCCCTTCTTGGGGTACTCGAATAGCACAACCTGATGGAACGATGACGACGACGAACGGTTGAGAAGCGCGCTCGTGAACTGCTTGAGGGTCCCGTACATCTTTCGAACGCCCGGGAACCAGAAGAAGATCCGCTCGAAGTAGTAGTGCAGGGTGCGGCCCAAGACGCCGCGGGTAATGAATCCAATGACAAACACCAGAAGGATCGTGATCAGAATGCCGAGTCCGGGAATCCACCGGCCCACAGCGCGTTCGATGGCAGACCCGAACGGGGTGTTCTTACCGACGAAGCTGTCGATCAGCCGGTACAGCAGGAACACGATGTAGATCGTGGCTCCCACCGGGAGGATAGCCAGCAGCCCGCTGACGAAGATCGTTCGCAGCCAAAGCAATGCTCTCCTCATGTCCCTCCGTGTGCGATGCCGAGTAGAACGGATTCAAAGATTATAGTGGATTCAGCGTATCATAGGTCATCATGCCCGCTCTTGCACGCGTGCGGCCGATCGCCCTTCGTTGGGCACTAGGTGTCCTTGGCACCTTGCTTGTCCTGTGGATCGGCCTGTTCGCACTTCGAGCGGCGTTTCCTCTGACCTATCGAACGGAGATCGCCTACTACAGCACGGTCTACGATCTCGAACCGGCACTGGTTGCATCCCTCATTCGCAACGAGAGTCGATTCCATCCCGACGCCGTGTCTACGGCGGGAGCCATCGGACTGATGCAGATCATGCCCGAAAGCGGCGCGTGGATCGCAGAGCAGCTCTCACTGGCTGCGTACGACCCGGAGCGCTTGACGGATCCTTCGTTCAATATCTCCCTGGGGACGTGGTACCTTCGGTACCTGCTCGATCGATACGGCAGTGTGGAAGCCGCTCTCTGGGCGTACAACGCGGGACCGACCCGCGCCAATGCGTGGCTTACCCAGGACGACCCGCCGTTTCCGGAGACCGCAGCGTATGCCGACCGAATTCAGCATCAACTCCCCATCTATCGTTTCGCACTCCGGTTCGCCTGGCTGTATGCCTCGGTTCCTGCACTTCCGATCTAGCCGCGAACAAGCGCCCGTTTCGCCATACCGACAGTCGCATCGAGGATCGCCGCGGAGCCGATCGACAGGAAGCTCCCTGGGCCATTCCGATCGCCCCGAGCGTTGCTGAACCGCCCTCCTTGCGATAGTATCGGCGCATCCTTACCAACGACTAACCGGAGGAGGTTCTAGCGTGCCGGATGCAATACAGTGGGTCAAGAAGGACCCCAACAACGAAAACGTGTTTTGGCCGTCCGAGGAGCTGAAGAAGAGAACTTGGGTCTCCGACGAGGGAATCTACGAGAAGGCCAAGGCCGATCCGGAAGGATTCTGGGCAGGCCATGCCGAGGATCTGCACTGGTTCAAGAAGTGGGACAAGACCTATGAATTCGTTCCCCAAGCGTACAAGTGGTTCGTCGGCGGAAAGACGAACCTGTCCTACAACTCACTTGACCGCCACATCGAGGCGGGCAAGGGCGACAACACCGCGCTGATCTGGGAGCCGGAGCCGATCGACGAAGAACCCGTGAAGCTGACCTACAAGCAGCTTCACGAGAGCGTCAGCAAACTCGCCAATGCCTTGAAGGGGTTGGGTATCAAGAAGGGCGACGCCGTCGGAATCTACTTGCCGATGATCCCCGAGGCCGTCATCGCGATGCAGGCGTGCGCACGCATCGGCGCGCCCCATTCCGTCGTGTTCTCGGCATTCAGCCCGGACTCTCTCCGCGATCGTATGGTCGACTGTGGGGCCAAGGTCGTGATCACAGCTGACGGCTACTACCGCCGCGGCAAGCCGATCGACCTGAAGAAGAACGCGGATGCGGGGATTGAGAATACGAAGGTCGAGAAGCTGATCGTCGTCCAGCGCACGGGCGCGGACGTCGCCATGACTGCCGGTCGCGACGTGTGGTACCACGAACTCGTCGCCAACGCATCGGCCGATTGCCCGGCCGAGCAGCTCGATTCCGAGGATCTGGCGTTCCTTCTCTATACATCGGGAACGACGGGCAAGCCCAAGGGCATCATGCACACCACCGGCGGATACGCTGTGCAGTCCTACGCGACTGCCAAGTGGAACTTCGACATGCACGAAGGCGACATCTACTGGTGCACCGCCGACGTCGGATGGATCACCGGACATACCTACATCAACTACGGTCCGCTGATGAACGGCATCACGTCGCTGATGTACGAAGGATCCCCGGACACGCCGGACTACGGCCGGTTCTGGGCGATCATCGAGAAGCATAAGGTGACGCAGCTCTACACCGCGCCGACCGCCATTCGTATGTTTGTGAAGTGGGGCGATGAGTGGCCGGCAAAGCACGACCTGTCGTCGCTGCGGCTGCTCGGGACGGTCGGCGAGCCGATCAACGTCGACGCCTGGCTCTGGTACTTCGACGTGATCGGTGGCGGGCGGTGCCCGATTGTCGACACGTGGTGGCAGACGGAGACCGGCGCCAACATGGTGAACAGCCTGCCCGGAATCGGCCCGTTTGTGCCGACGGTGGCCGGACGGCCGTTCCCCGGCGTTCTCGGCGACATCCTGGACTCGGGCGGAAACTCGCTGGGGCCGGACGAGGGCGGGTATCTCGCCATCTTCAGTCCGTTCCCACCGGCGCTGACTCGAGGCATCTACGGCGACATGGAACGGTTCAAGAACCAGTACTTCTCCGACTACGGCGACCAGCGGTACTTCACGTCGGACGGCGCGCGGAAGGATGCGATGGGCAACATCCGCATCACAGGCCGCGTCGACGACGTCATGAACGTCGCCGGGCATCGACTGGCGACCGCGGAGGTCGAATCCGCGCTGGCCCAGAACGACAAAGTCAGCGAAGTTGCCGTCGTGTCGAGGCCCCACGATCTCAAGGGCGAGGTCCCGGTGGCTTTCGTCCTGCTCCGCGCCGGGATCGAAGGCTCGGATGAGATCACCAAGGAACTGATGGCCACGGTCAATCAGGTCATCGGCCCCACGGGACGGCCTGACCAGATCGTGTTTGCACACGATGTGCCGAAGACGCGATCCGGGAAGATCATGCGCCGCGTGCTCAAGGCACTCGTGCGTCACGAACCTGTCGGAGATCTAACAACGCTGCAGAATCCGGAGAGCGTCGATCGGCTCAAGGAACTCGTCGACTACAAGGGCGAATAGAGAGGTATCAATGAACGGGCAAGAGAAGCTGGCAAATGTCGGGGCATTGGGGCTGGGCGGCTTCGCCCTATCCACGTTCGTCTTGAACATCGTCAATGCCGGGCTGGTCGACGCCGCAACGATCGGCATCGTCATGCCGGTGGCGATGTTCTACGGAGGATTGGCGCAGTTCATGGCCGGGATGTGGGACGTCCGCCGAGGCGACACATTCGGCGCCACCTGTTTCTCGTCGTACGGGGTGTTCTGGATCGGCCTGGCCGCATTCTTCTTCCTCAAACTGGCAGGCGTTGCAGGGTTCGTCGACGTGACAGCGGCCGGCGTGGCTGTCATCCTGATCGCGTGGGGGATCTTCACGGCGTACGCGACCATCGCTTCGCTCAAGAAGCCGATCGCGATCACGTGGGTCTTCATCACACTGACGATCCTGTTCTTCCTTCTCGCCATCGGCGAATTCGTGCCGGTCGTGCATACGATCGCCGGCTACGAAGGAATCCTCTGCTCGTTGATCGCGTGGTACGCCTCTGCGGCCATTCTAATCAACGAGACGCATGGTCGAACTGTTCTCCCGCTTGGAGAACGCAAGTAGCACAACCTCGACGCGGGGCTGCTTCACGCGGCCCCGCTTTCTATTCTCACTCCTCTTCGGCACGGGATGCGGGCTCTTCGGACCACCATCGGATTGCGTGCGGTTGGTCCCCATTGGGAATTGCCGGTATCCTCTGACCATAGAAAGGACGGTCATGCCGAAATCGCCCTCTCATCTGGTTTGGATTGACCTCGAAACCACTGGTATCAGCGACCGCACTTGCATGATCTTGGAGATCGCGTCCATCGTCACAGACAAGGATCTCGACATCGTGGAAGAAGGTCCGGTCCTTGTGATTCATCAGCCGGACAGCGTGTTGACGACCATGGATCCATGGTGCGTCGCGCAGCATGGCTCATCCGGACTGACCGAATCCAGTCGCAGGTCCAAGATTTCTCTCTCGGACGCCGAGCAGCAGACGCTCGCATTCGTTCGCAAGCATTGCCTCCGCGGCAAGGCGCCCATGTGCGGCAACTCGATCGGCTTCGATCGCCGCTTCATCATGCACCACATGCCGAAGCTCAACGAGTATTTGGACTTCCGAAACGTCGATGTGAGTTCGATCAAGGAACTCGTCTACCGGTGGTATCCGGGCGTCGTCGAGAAGGTCGTCAAGAAGTCGACCCACCGATCCTTGGACGACATCCGAGAGTCCATCGAGGAGATGCGTTACTACCGACAACACGTGTTCCGGCAGAAGGCGCTGTAGCCATGTTCTCTCGGGATCTGGTCTTGGAGGCGCGCGCACGGATCGCCCCTCTCATTCATCGCACTCCGGTTCTGACGTCTGCCACGTTGAATGCTCACACCGGGGCGGCAGTTCATCTCAAGTGCGAGAACTTCCAGAAGACAGGTTCGTTCAAGTTTCGCGGGGCGTGCAATGCCGTCGCGAGCCTGGCCAAGGACCAGCGAGCCCGCGGCGTCGTCGCCCATTCCAGCGGCAACTACGCGCAAGCGCTCGCGCTTGCCGCACAACTGCACGGTACGCCCGCCTACGTCGTCATGCCCGAGGATGCAACTGCCGTCAAGCAGCAGGCGACCCAAAGGTACGGAGCCAGCGTCACGCTTTGTCCGCCCACGCAGACTGGCCGGCAAGTGGCCGCAGAACGGATCCGGCAGGAAACCCAAGCGACGTTTCTGGACTCCCACGATGACCCGCGTGTGTTCAGCGGTCAAGGGACTGCTTGCCTGGAACTGCTCGAAGACGCCGGTGACCTGGACGTCATCCTGGTTCCTGTCGGAGGAGGAGGGCTGCTTGCGGGCACGCTGTTGGCCGCAGCCGATCGGCCCCAATGCTCCATCATCGGATGCGAGCCTGCCGGCGCCGATGATGCGGCACGCGGACTGGTCGCCGGAGAGCGCATCGTCAACTTCACTCCGCATACGATCGCCGATGGACTGCGGACGCCGCTGGGCGAAAACACGTTCGCGATCATCCAGGAGCGAGTCGAGCGGATCGTCGTCGTGTCCGAGGTGGACATCCTTCGAGCGATGCGCTTCGTCTGGGAGCGGATGAAGATCGTGATCGAGCCGTCCTCCGCCGTTGCAGTCGCGCCCTTGCTGACCGGTCAGATCGAGACGGTGGGGAAACGGATCGGCGTCATCCTGTCGGGTGGGAACATCGACCTGACGGAATTCTTCCAACTCCTGGAGGCAAAGCTGTGACCAACCGGAACCTCGAAGCGTTTTGCGGGCTGTACTGTGGGGCTTGCCCCGTTCGTTTGAAGCGCGAAGACGATTGGATCGTGAAGATCGTCCTCGAACACCATGGGCTCACGATCGATGAGCTGAATTGCGAAG
>CAZXQL010000010.1:9746-22839 GCA_964643395.1 uncultured Thermotogae bacterium | reverse complement strand
GGACGGATGATGGCGATTCCGATTCGCATGGATGACGCGTGGGGACGCTTCATGCTCCTCAACAGCATCACGCTCACGCCGTCAACGATTGCGCTGCTCATCGAAGATGACCTGTTGTATATCCACTGGTTGCAGCCGGCTGGCGGACATGGGGACTGGCGCGCGATCAAGGAATCGCTCGAGGAGCGTTTGGCAGATGTGTTTGGAGGAGGCGGTCATGGGGATCGTTGACGCGCTCGTCCTCTGCTCTCTCGCCCCCGTCCTCGTTCTGCTTTGGCGCGGCCCGACGGCGTGGGACCGCCTGCTCGCGTACAACACGTCGTCCAATCGCATCGTGGTCGTCGTTTGCTTGGTCGCAGTGACCTCGGGGGAGACGGCTCTTCTGGACGCTGCCGTCGGCTACGCTGCCTTGAGTTTCTTGGGGGTGGTCATCATCTCGCGGTACCTGGAGAGGGGAGGGGGACACCGATGAACATCGCCGGGACCGTGCTGATCGTCTTGGGCGTTGCGTTCGTGTACATCGGATCGGTCGGCCTGCTTCGCTTCCGCGACGTTTACTCCCGGCTGCAGGCAAGCGGCGTGTCGGACAACGCCGGTCTCGGACTGATCTTGATTGGGCTCATCCTTCGTTCGGGGTGGAACCGGCACGATGCCGTCCTGCTCGTGCTATTGCTCCTTCTCCTCATCACCAATCCCATCGTGACGCACAGCGTGGCGCGTAGCGCGTTCGTCCAAGGGCATCGCGAGGAGGACGAGCCATGATCGCACGATGGATCCTGCTGGCGCTCCTTCCCATCGTAGCCGGCATCGCACTCACGCAATCGCGGCGCCTGTCAGCGATCATCGGGATGGGGCTCTTCAGCTTCATGCTGGCCGCCGTCTACCTGCTCATGCACGCTCCCGATGTCGCGCTCACCGAGGCGACCATGAGTGCCGCCCTCGTGACGGCGATTTACATCTTGGCGATTCGCAAGACGGGAAGACTGACCGTCGTCGCCGACGAAGCCCCCGGCTTGATCGCACGCGAGGGCGGCCACATCGAAGGACTGGAGTACGATCTCTTGGCTGGCTTTGCGCGTGAGCTTGGATTGGACCTGTCGGTCCAGTTCGTTCCCTTGCGCCGAGTCCCGTGGCTGATCGCTCACCATGAGGCGGACATCGGCGCGGGCGGCATCATTCCCATCCGTCGCGGCGATGGCGTTTTGGCAGCCACGACCAGCCACCTGGACACCGGCGTCTACGTTGCGCCCACCGATGGAGCGGCAGTGCGGGACGCCGACTCGATGCCCGATTACGACGGGTACTTCTCCGATCTGGTCTTCCGCGCCAAGGGTGGAACGCTTGCCGCCGTCGCATCACTAGATCTGGCGCGCGTGCTCGCCCTGACGCGGTCCGGGGCACAGCTGCAGGAGCTCAAGAGGCTCGATGGACCGTTCGGGTACGCCTTCTGGACGGCGCAGGATCGTGCGGATTTGCGCGAGGGGTTCGACAAGTATCTGGCAAAGCTTCGCGCCACCGGCCGGCTGGACGAGCTGATTCGGAGGCACTTCCCGTGACGACGAGAAAGGTCTATACAGCCGTCGCCGTTGGAATCGTTGTCGCGTTCACGGCCTGGGTGTCCCTCACATACCTGTCCGGCCATCCCGATCCCGCCGACTCCCAGCGCTACCTCTCGCAGGCGCTAGGAGCGACGGGGGCGTCCAACCGGGTTGCCGGCATCGCTCTGAACGATCGTCTATTCGATACACTGCTCGAGGTTCTCGTCTTCTCCGTGGCCGTGCTGGGCGTTCGTCACTACCTGTCGCAATCCGTACGCATGGAGCTGCCTGACCTGTCCGAATCCGCGGTCGTCCAAACCGCCGTCCTGTTTCTTGCTCCCCTCGCGTTGCTCCTGGGTGCCTATTTCGTCGTGTTCGGCCACATTTCACGAGGGGGCGGATTCGCTGCCGGCGTGACCGCGGCCAGCGGTCTGCTATACGTCGCGATCGCCCAAGGAATGGGCGTGACGGAGGCCCGGCTGAGGCCACGGCGCATGGCCGCAGTTGAGAAGGCGATCCTGTTGATCCTGTTGGCATGGATGCTCGCTCCGGCCGTGGTCGGCCAACTGCCGCTAACGGATCTGCTTCCGAAGGGGATTCCGGGGCAATTCCTCAGCGCCGGGTCGATCCTCCCCTACAACATCCTGATCGGGATCAAGGTCTTCCTCGGCGCTTGGGTTGTCATCGCTGCATTCGCGCAGCACCGGGGGGAGCTGTAATGGCCGTCGTCATATCGCTCATTCTCTTCGGCATCGGCGTTCTGGGGTTGGTCCTGAGACGCGACCTCGTCATCAAGCTGCTTGCACTCGGTCTGACCAACGCCGGGTCGATTCTCTTCTTCGTCTCGATTGGGGACCGACCCGGCGCACGCGCACCGATCGAACTCCCAGGTCAAACAGCAATCCTTGCCGACCCCTTGCCCCAGGCCCTCGTGCTGTCCGCCATCGTGGTGAATTTCGCGATCCTTGCCTTGGCCCTCGTCTTCGTCATGCTGTTGGTCGAGCGGTACCACAGCACGGACTCGGCTCGGATCGAGGATGAACTGGAGCGCGAATCCGAAGAGGAGGAGACGCCATGCCTCTGATTCTGCTGCCTCTCCTTCGATTCGTCATCGCCCTTCTATCGATCTCGTTCCCCCGGGCAAGACGGGGATTGACCATCTTCGCACACATCCTTGACGCATCCTGGTTGGCGATTCTGATCACGGCTCTGGCTCACGGAACGCCGATTCGGATAACCGTGGGGACCGTCCCGGTTGGAATCGGCATATCGATGGCCGGCGATCGCATCGGGCTGACGTTCGCGGCGCTAGCATGGGGTCTGAGCGTCGCTGCCTCGCTCTATGTTTGGAAGGATCGCCTGCGCCCGTACTTCTACTTGCTCATGCACCTCCTGATCGGTACGTGCTATGCCCTGGCCTTCACCAAGGATCTCTTCAACGCGTATCTCCTGTTCGAGCTTCTGACCTTGGTTAGCTACCTCCTGGTCGGATACGGGCGTAGCCCGCGCCAGATCTGGGCCAGCTTGCGGTACCTGATTCTGTCGTCGTTCGGAATGAGCATCTTCTTGCTTGGCATCAGCGTTGTCTACGCGCATTGCGGCAGTCTCGACATCGAGATCGTGAAGAGCATTGCCTTCGGGGACTCTGCGGAATCGTGGACGTTCCTTGCCGGCTCCCTTCTTGTCGCCGGGATCGCCGTGAAGGCAGGGGTGTTCACGTTCTCGTTGTGGCTCCCCTCCGCGCATGCGCGCGCGATGCCCGTCGTATCGGCCCTCTTGTCCGGACTCGTCATCAAGATGGGGGTTCTGGAAATGTTCCGGCTGGCCGATCTGTTCCCGATCGGCCTTCCGCTCGTCGTGATGGGGTCCGTCACCGGACTCCTCGGCATCCTCTACGCGGTCACAACGTACGACATGAAGAAGATGCTGGCTTTCCACACGCTTTCCCAGATCGGGTACATCCTGATCGGGCTGGGAGCCGGTACCTACCTCGCACGTCTCGGCGCCCTCACCTACGCCGTGGCCCACGGGCTGTTCAAGGCCCTCCTGTTTCTGGCTGTCGGCGAAGCGGCCGCGTGCGTGGGAAGCGCACGCTGGGACACACTCGTCGAGCATCGGCAACGGATTCCATGGGGCACCCGTGTAGCCCTGCTCGCAGCAACCCTGGGAATTGTCGGACTTCCGCCGCTCGCCGGCTTCGATGCCAAGGCGATCCTCGAGGGAGGCTTGACGGGATGGACCTTGCACATCGTCGTCATCGCGATCTCGGTCGGCACCGCCCTTTCCTTCGCGAAATTCGCGTTCGTATTGGCATCCCGCTCGACGTCCCGCACGCAGCCGAACCGCGCCATGGCCTACACGTGGCTGGGGGGCGCGATCGTCCTGTTCTGGCCTCTGTCCATGTTGATGACGTCCCCCACCATCTCGATGGGTGCGATCGATTTCCTCCATCTGGTCGAAGCGTTGGCAGCCATCGCCACGGGTGCGGCGGTATATTCCCTCATCCGCAAGAGACGGTTTCGATTGCCCATGGCGATCTTCCGGCTCGAGCAGGGCCCATTGGCCATCCTAGGTGGCTTCTTCGTCGTCTACGTCTTGATCCTAGCAGGGCGGTAGCCGGATGCATTCGAGCGGAGATTCGGATACGTTTCAGGCATGAATCGATGGAATCCCGAAGCCTATGATGCCTTCTTTCTGGACGTCGACGGTGTTCTCGTCCACGACAGCGAGCCGATCGAGAACGCCGTCGGAGCGCTGCGCACGCTTCAAGCCATGGGCAAGGTGCTCGTTCTGACGAACAATTCAACCCGTTCACGGGTGCAGCACGCCGAGCATCTCGTCCATCTCGGATTCGAAGTGGATCCATCGAACGTGGTGTCCTCCTCCTATGTGGCCGCCTCGTGTCTCAAACAGCGTTGCGGGCCCACAAGCGTGTGGCCCGTCGGTGAGGACGGACTCACGCAGGAACTCGTCGCGGCCGGTCATCGCGTCGCGCCCACGCCCGAAGGGGCACAGTGGGTGGTCGCCGGAATGGATCGGTCGATCGACTACCGGAAACTGGCCGATGCTCTGCGAGCGCTTCGTGCTGGAGCTCAGCTTGCCGCGACCAATCAGGATGCGACGTATCCAACCCCGAGTGGACCGATGCCGGGAGCCGGTGCCATCGTCGGGGCGTTGCGCGGCATGGGATTCGAACCCGACCTGATGTTCGGCAAACCCGAGTGTTATGCGTATGACATTGCGGTCGAGCTCGCCGGCGCGGCCAAGTCTCGGACCTTGATGATCGGAGACCGGTTGGAGACGGACATTCAGGGAGGCAATCGATGCGGCCTTGACACGCTCTTGGTGCTCACCGGGATCGCACACGGCCGAGACATCGAGACGACGGGCATCCGCCCACGGTGGATTGCCGATTCTCTGGCAGCGGTCGCCGCGGGGCACGTGTCGCGTGGACGGTAGCACGCGTCTTGGCTATCGTTCGCCCAATGCATCTCGATGGGTCGGAGGGTTCAAAGGGGGAGGCATGACGGACGAATTCATGATGAAGGTCAGCGGATTGACCAAACATTATGGTCAGACGCGAGCGGTCGACGGCATCTCGTTTACGGTTCCTCATGCGTCCGTCTTCACCATCCTGGGGCCCAACGGCGCCGGGAAGACAACGACCCTTGAGATCCTGGAAGGCATCCGCGAGCCCGATTCCGGTGAGATCGAGATCTTCGGCAGCCGCCTGAAGCGCATCACGCGCTCGGTGAAACAGCGAATGGGCGTTCTGCTTCAGGACGGTGGGTTCGAACCTCATTTGAGAGTTCGTGAAATCATGGAGCTGTTCGCATCGTTCTTCGAGACGTCCCTTTCCGTGGACGATGTGCTGGAATCGGTTGCGCTGTCCGAGAAGTCCCGAGCGCAGGTTCGGACGCTCTCCGGAGGGCAGAGGCAGCGACTGGCCATCGGAACCGCCCTCGTCAACGACCCCGATTTGATCTTCCTCGATGAGCCGACAACCGGACTCGATCCGCAGGCGCGCCGGAACATCTGGGATATCGTCTCCGAACTACGTTCCCGTGGGAAGACCATGATTCTCACGACGCACTACATGGAGGAAGCGGAGGCGCTGTCCGATGACGTTTGCATCATGGATGGCGGGAAGATCATCGCGCACGGCACCCCGAAAACGCTCACAGGCGAGCTCGGTGAGGAGACGTTGATCGAGTTCCGCGCTGAGAATGTGCAGCCTTCGGCACTCGATGCGCTGTCGGGCTGCTGCGACGCCGTGCGACACAACGAGGAGTCCTTCACGCTCGAGACCGAGCATCTCACCGACACGATGGAGGCCGTGTTTGCCTGGTCCCGCACGCACGACATCAAGCTTCACGATCTAACCGTACGGCAACCCAACCTCGAAGACGTGTTCCTCACGTTGACCGGGAGGAGGCTACGCGGGTGAAGGCCGTTCTCCGGATCGCATGGTCTCACATCGTGACCGCCGTTCGCGAGCGCGTGACGTTGTTCTGGTTCCTCATCTTCCCGGCGTTCTTGCTGACCGTTCTGGCTTTGATCTTCAGCAATACGGGACAGGAAGGCGAGATCAGCTTCAATATCACATTGATCAATCGGGACAGCGGCGCCGCAGGAGCGGCCTCGATCTCGACCATGATCGAATCCGCATTCACCGCATTGGCGACGCCGCAGGAGACGGGGGCCGAGCCGCTGTTTACGCTTCACACGCCCTTGCCGGGCGCCGATCTGGACGCGTATCTCGACTCGGAACTGACGCAGCTTCGCCGCGGGCACCGTGGCGCGGTGATGGTGATTCCAAATGGTTTTGGCAACGCGGTCACCGCATCGTTGATGGGGGGCGGCGAAATGGACACCTCCGCCAGTCTTCGCATCTACATGAGTGAGACCAGCGTCTCGTCGGACTACGCCAGTCAGATCATCCAGCAAGTGCTGACCGAGATCGACCGGCGCGTGCTCACGCAGATGGGTCGATTCGATCCCAGTCGCGCGGTCGCCACGCAGACCGAGTGGGTTGGAGGAGACGGCGCGGAAACGCCGTACATCGATTTCGTTCTGCCCGGGATCATCATTATGGGGTTCTTCGTGAATGGCTTGTTCGGCGTCCCCGGAGCGCTGCTGTTCAGCCGTGACCGCAAGGTGCTGCGCCGCTATTGGGTGACGCCATTCACCGTTCCGCGCTACCTTGCAGGGTTCGGCATCGGGCACCTCGCGCTGTGCGCGATTCAGTTTGCGCTCTTGTATGCGCTCGGAGTGTACGGCTTCGGCGCCAGCGTGAGCTTCGCGTCAACGGGGGCCATCCTATTCCTGGTGCTGGCGGCTGTTACGTTCATGGCGTTCGGCTTCCTGATCGCCTCCGTGGCGAAGACCGCCAATGCGGGCATGGCCGTGGCCAATATCCTCAACATGCCGTTGATGTTCCTGAGCGGGATGTTCTTCCCCACCGGGGGCCTTCCCGTGTTCATCATGGCCATCGTGTACATCAATCCGGTGACGTACCTTCTTGAAGGGCTGCGTAGAAGCATCGGCGTGCAGAGCGGATCGCTGATGGCTCCGGTGTTGACCGTAGTCGTACCGATCGCCTGGATTCTGGTTTCGGCATCGGTGGCCGCAAGCCGGTTGCGATGGGACGTGGACCGATGAAGACGTTCCGAGCCCTGCTCGTCTCCGAACTGAAGATACTCTCCCGGGATCGGATGGCGTCGTTCTTCACGCTGTTGTTCCCGCTCATCTTCATCCTCATCTTCGGCTTCCTCATGGGCGATATGGGAAGCGTCGAGCAGGCACGCATGGGGATCGTGCTCGTCTCACACGACGACGAGACGCCACTGATGACTGCCGTCGAGGATGCGGGCACCAAGAGCCCGACGACGTTCGAGTCCAGGACGGATCTCGAAACTGCTGTCGCAGATCATGCGGTCGATTTCGGGATGCTCTGGGACGGGACGACACTCGAATTCTTCTACGACGCAAGCCGGATCCAAGAGAACTTCGCGTTCCAGCAGGCTGCACAAGGGATCGCCACCGAGTTCGACTTCCTGCGGCAATCGGTGACGCCGGCGCTGCCGGTCGAGGAGATCCACGTTGGAGCGGTCGAGTCTGTGGGCTGGTTCAATCAGGTCTTGCCGGGCATTCTCGCGTTTTCCATCCTGTCGGCAGGGCTGTTCGCCATCTCGGGGCACATCACCCAGATGAAGGAGCGCAACATCCTCGATCGGCTCGTCGTCACGCCCATGCCTCCGATCTCCCTTCTGACCGCGATCGTCCTCGTCCGACTGGCCATCGTGTTCGTATCGACCTTCATCACGCTCGGCGTCGGAATCGCCGTCATCCACCTCCATTTCAATGTCGATTGGCTCCGTTACGTCGTCTTCGTCATCTGCGCGACGTTGGGAACGATGGGGATGGGGACGATCATCGCGTTGCTCGTTCGGCGGCCCTCCAGTGCCAGCAGTCTTGCCAACGTCCTCGCCATGGTGATGATGTTCTTCGCCGGGATCTACTTCCCGATCGAGTTCATGCCGAGGTTCCTTCGCGCCGTCAGTAAGGCACTCCCGTTGACGTACATGGCGAATGCCATGCGCTACGTGACCGGGGTGATGGAGATGTCGGAAGTGGAGTTCTGGGCCATCAGCGCGTCGCTTCTTGGGATCGCGGTTGTTCTACTCCCGCTGCTGGCTCGATACGTGGTACGCCCTCTGCGCCGCTAGTGCGATGGCGTGACCCCGAACAGCGCAAACGCTCCCAGACTCGCTCCCCACACCAGGCCTCCGGCGATGAGGACACCGATCGTGATCCACACGAGTGCTTTCCGATTCGGGATTCCCAGCAGACGTGCGACGATCGCGCCGGTCCATGCTCCGGTACCGGGCAGCGGGATCGCAACGAGCAGGCTCAACCCGATCGGTCCGAACCGCTCGATCCACTTTCCTTTACGGCGACTGCGCGTCAACACCCAACCCATGAATCGGCTTGTGAACCGCCACCGACTCAGATACTGCTCTGCGCGTTCGAGGCCCCACAACAGAATCGGGATGACGGCGAGGTTCCCCACAAGCGCCAGCCCGAGCGCCCAGCCCGGGGAAATCCCACGCGACAGCGCTAAGGGGATCCCTCCTCGGAGCTCGAACACCGGGGCGGCCGAGACCCCGATTGTCAGGAGCGCGCTCACGACGTCCATGCGTAGAGTCTACCGGCAACCCGTCGAGGTCGGTAGCAACCGGAGAAACCGTCATCTATAATCGGCGAAAAGGAGGTGGGGACAGATGAAGCTCTACAACACCCTCACACGACAGACCGAGTCGTTCCAACCGCAAGACGGCAACACCGTGGGGATGTATGTCTGTGGCCCCACCGTCTACGATCACATCCACATCGGCAACGTCAGGCCGATCATCGTGTTCGACACGTTGCGCCGATACTTCACTACCTTCAAGGGATGGAACGTGATCCACGTTCAGAACGTCACCGATGTCGATGACAAGCTCATCGCCCGGTCCGCCGAAACCGGCGAGTCGGTGGAGGAGATCGCGCGAACCTATACGGACGCGTACTTCGGCCTTCTCAGGGCCCTCGATGTTCTTCCTCCCACGCACTCGCCGCTTGCCACGGAACACATCGGCGAGATGATCGATCTGATTGCGACACTTGTGGACACCGGATTCGCCTACGCGCGTGACGGGGATGTGTACTTCCGCGTCGAGGCGTTTGAGGGGTACGGCAAGCTTTCCGGGCGCAAGCTGGACGAGCAGGATGCCGGCGCCCGTGTCGAACGTTCGGACCTCAAGGAGAACCCACTCGACTTCACGCTGTGGAAAGCGGCCAAGCCTGGCGAGCCGAAATGGCCTTCTCCGTGGGGAGAGGGTCGTCCGGGCTGGCACACCGAGTGCGTCGTCCTTTCGCACCGATTCCTCGGCGAGCATCGAGACATCCACGCCGGAGGGAATGACCTCATCTTCCCTCATCACGAGAACGAGATCGCGCAGGCCGAAGCCGCGACGGGGAAGCCGTTTTTCCGATTCTGGCTGCACAACGGCATGCTGGCATTCGGCGGGGAGAAGATGTCAAAGTCGCTCGGAAATTTCGCCTACGCCAAGGACGTGCTCGCCACGTATGATGCCGACACCGTTCGCTACTTCTACCTCTCGCGCCACTATCGCAAGCCGATGGACTACTCCGACGAGGGTCTGAAGGAAGCCGAAACGGCGCTTGCCAGGATTCGCACGCTGCTCTCGGACATCGAGGCTGAACTCCGCGATGCCTCGGGCGAGTGCGGACCCACAGGCGAGACGTTCACCGCGTCACTCGATGCGTTTCGCGTGCGCTTCATCGAAGCGATGGACGACGATCTCAACACGGTGGCCGCGATCGGCGTACTCCAGGACATCGTATCGGCGGCCAACCGTTTCCGGGCCGATGCAACGGGGGACGATCGGTTCGCGCTTCGCGCCGTTGCCGCCCTGGTCAAGGAACTCGCCGAGCCGTTGGGCCTGTTTGGATCTCACGAGGCTCACGCCAGCGGCATCGAGGACGGCTTGCTCGCACTGCTCGTCGAGTTGAGAAAAGAGCTTCGCGACAAGAAGGAGTTCGAGTTGGCCGATCGAGTTCGCGACCGTCTCGCGGATCTGGGCGTGACCTTGAAGGACACGGCCCAAGGCACGATCTGGAAGCTATCCTAGCTCTTGTCTTCGATGCGGAAGTGGTGTGCGATCCGCTGAAGCCAGTCGTCGATTCCGCGCTTTGCGTCAGCCAGGTTCGCCGCCGCCGTATAGGTCACCTCGGCGGGGATCAGCTCCGCCATCCATGACGGCAACGCCACCAGATGGATCTCCTCGATCCCGGCTGCATGGGCGGCCAGGGCGTCCAGATGCGTGTCGCCGATCGCGATGGCCTGCGAGGGCCGTACGCCGAATTCCTTCAGAGCCTTCTGAAACAGTTCCGGATTCGGCTTGGTCGCTCCATCATCCCGAGTGAGAACGAGATCGAACGGCAGCGGGTGTCTGGCCAAGACGGCATCGGCGCTCCGGCGTGAGTTGTTGGTGATCAACGCGCAAGCAATCCCTCGACCCTCGAGCCACCCCAACAACTCCGCGGCCCCCGGAATCAAGCTCCCGCTCTCCGCTCCTGCCGCTTCCGCAGCGTGCAAGAGGTCGATTCCTCGGGCGCGTGCGTCCGGGGGAAGCTGCTGGAGCTGCTCCAAGATCGGCATTCCATTTTGGGCGAGCCCGAGTTGTTGACGAATGGCGAGAAAGCTGATGCCGGACTCGAAGATCGTTCCATCCATGTCGAACAACGCACAGACTCTCTCCACGAAGGTCCCCCCTCTCGCATCAACTGCGAAGAATCAGCGGCCGCCACTTCCGGAGTTGCAGAAGGCTATGACGGCCGCGGATCGGAGTTCTATCTCAGATTGACGACGTGAACCTTGACCTGATCCGTATATTGGGCACCGCTACCATCGGTGATCTTCACGACGATCCAGACGTCTTCTCCTCCCGGGAACTGCGTCGTCGGCGCGTAGAAGACCGGATCCGCCGCTTTGGGGTCCAGGAAAGAGCCCTTGCTCGCCGACCACTCGAAGCACACATTCGAGCAGATCGGATGCGGGATCGTCGCGTGAAGCTGTATGAATGTGCACTCATCCACGCATAGATTCATGTTGCGATTGATGCCGGGCTTCACCCAAGCGCAGGTCCCTCCGCACGTCGTGCCGCAGGTGCCGCACGCCGTATCCTGGTAGGCCTGGATACCCGAACACGGGGATGCCCCGCATGGGGTGCTCGGAACCTGCCGCGCACACGATGAGCAAACAGGCACCGTGCGAACCACGGAGACCGTCGCCGCCGTAGATGACGCACCGCACGTACTGCACGGCCGAACAGGAGCCGACGCCACCGGCTGCACGGCCGTTGAGTTGCCCGTGACCGGCGCCCAGTACTGCGTAGACTGCGTAGCAGGCACAACAGCTGCTGCCGTCCCAGTCTCTTCGAGAACCAGGGGAGACGCTTGTTCCGTCGCAGGTGTCGCCAGCAGCAACAGAAGAACGCCGCCCACCCCGACGGCTACAGCCAGCCACGTCCAGAATGTCGTATTCATCCGACCCCTACCTCCCGTGTCGTGTCCCCCACGTTCATCTTGACCCCATCCCGCGCGCAGTCGATGCGCGAAAAGACGTCGCTAGTATAGCGGTTCGCGATTCAAACCGGCGTTACGGAGATTACATTCAGCGGGCGGCTCTCGACGGAGGGTTGCTCTGATCGTCCGCGTAACATACCCTTTCGCATACTCCATCGAGGCTGCCCTCTCTACGGGAGATGAGGCCAACACCTATGCGCGACTCCGACCATCCTGCCAATGTCCACGACGACACCGAAGCCATCGTCGGCTATCGCCCCAGGAACCAGATGACAGATGCCCTCTATGAGGACATGGGTTTCCGGTGCGGCCTGGAGGTCCATCAGCAACTCAAGACCGACCGCAAGCTCTTCTGTCGGTGTCCCGCCGGCCTGTATCAGGACGCGGACTCCTACGACGCGCAGCTGGTCCGCCACATGCGCCCCACACTGAGCGAATTGGGCGAGTACGACGGAACCGCGCTGATGGAATTCAAGACTCGGAAGAACATCATCTATCGGATCAAGGGTGAGACCGCGTGCACGTATGACATCGACGACACGCCGCCGTTCGCGATCAATCGTGAAGCTCTGGAGATCGCCATGGAAATGGCGTTGTTGCTTGGCACTCAGATCGTCGGAGAACTCCACATCACCCGGAAGCAGTATTTGGACGGCAGTATTCCGACAGGGTTCCAACGGACCGCCATCGTCGGGATTCACGGCGACATTCCGCTCCGGGACAAGCCGGTGCGGATCATCCAGCTGAGCATCGAGGAGGACTCGTGCCGCGAGGTATCCGACGTGGGACACGAACGAACGTACACGACCGATCGTCTCGGGATGCCTCTGGTCGAGACGGTCACGTATCCCGATCTCTGCACGCCGACGCAGGCTGCCGAGGCCGCGCAGTACATCCGGTTTCTCACGCGAAGCACGGGCAAGGTCAATGTGGGCATCGGAGCCGCTCGCGAGGACGTCAATGTCAGCATTCGCGGCGGCACGCGCGTGGAGATCAAAGGAGTCCAGCGGATCCGATGGATTCCCGATCTCACCCACAACGAGGCGTTCCGGCAGAAAGCGCTGCTGGAGATCCGCTCCAGGCTGGTCGAGCGCATCCCCGACCTGGATTCCTGGCAACCTGAGGTTCTCATGCTACAGCCGGACGACGATCGCAGCCACTTGGATGTCCCGTGCGCTCCCGAGGCGATCTTTGTTGTCAATCTGCCGCATTTTGCGGGCATCCTCTCGTTCTTCACCAACCCGGGCCGCTGCTTCGCGGACGAGATCTCCGACCGGCTTGCCGTCGTCGCTTGCATCGGCAAGCCGAATCTGAGCCACTCCGAGGATGTGACGTCGCCGATCCCATCGGATGAATGGACCCGCCTGCGGGCGTCGCTGTCCGCGGATGAGGCCGATGCACAG
>CAZXQL010000010.1:4761-9736 GCA_964643395.1 uncultured Thermotogae bacterium | reverse complement strand
CTTGTGTGGGGACCGGCCGCCGATATGCCGACAGCCATCGAGACGATCGAAGAACGTTGCCGATTGGCGTTTCAAGGGGTGGCGAACGAAACGCGCAAGGCCATGCCCGATGGAACGACGGTGTTCGAGCGCGTCCTGCCCGGTCCCGATCGGATGTATCCGGACACCGATTCGGCCCCCATCCCGATCGCCGACGCGTACATCGACCGGGTCCGGTCCGCGCTTCCACCGAGCGTCTCCGATCGCATGGCGTCGATGGATTCCTGGAACGTTCCAGGCGATTGCCAGCCATTCATCCTCAAGCGCAACCTGTTCCCGCTGCTCGAAGCCCTGATCGATCAGGCGGGACTCGCACCGCGGTTCGCGGGAACGTTGCTTGGGCACACGCTACGACACGTATCCGGCGATCGCCCTGGAGATGTGGAGTGGATTCTCGACCTGGCTATCGAAGTGCGTGTGCGAGGTCTGGAGCCGGAGATTCTCGCCGCACTGATTCCTCCCGCGTTCGCCGACCCCGGCGCCGACTTCGACGAGCTGTTGGCCCGCATTGGGTACGTTCCGGTCACGGAGTCCGAGTTGATAAGAGAGATTCCTTCTCTGCTCCAACGGTTCGTGCAATCGGAGAACGGACAGCGGGGTCGCTCACGTTCCGCGCGGGACTGGGTGATGGGGCAGCTTCGTGCGCGGGCGTTGGGCAATGTGCCCCTCGCGCGTCTGGCCGCGCGGATCGAAGGGGGAGATGCCTCGTGAACGACGAACGAACGAAGGGCTACCGAGGCGACGCACTGGAGGCGCTGGAGCGCTATGAATTCGGAGTCTGGGACGATGTCGTCCTCGACACGACGCGCGGAGAATTCCGAGGGATCATCCTTCCCCGGTCAGAGTTCGATGACTCCAATCATCTCGTGCTCAAGCTCTCCACCGGCTACAACGTCGGCATCGACGTCCATACCTTGACGGGAGCGAAGGTTCTCGGATCGAAGGAAGCTCACTACAAGATTCCGGAGAAGGAGTTCCCCGTCTCCCCCAACAAGCCGTTCGTCAAGCTGCTGGGAACCGGAGGGACCATCGCGTCGCGGCTCGACTACCGAACGGGCGCCGTCATTCCGGCCTTCTCCCCGGGCGAGCTCTACGGGGCCGTTCCCGAGCTGGCCGACATCTGCAACCTCTCGACCGAGAAGCTGTTCGCCGTCTTCTCCGAGAACATGGGCCCCAAGCAGTACATGGCGCTTGCTAGGGCGATCGGAGCGGAGATCGAGGGGGGCGTCGACGGGATCGTCATCGGACACGGCACGGACACGATGCACCACACCGCAAGTGCCCTCGCATTCATGGTTCAGAAGCCGCCGGTTCCCATCGTGATGGTGGGGTCGCAACGGTCTTCGGACCGCCCGTCCTCCGATGCGGCGTTGAATCTGATCCACGCCACCACGACCGCGGCGACCTCGGACATCGCCGAAGTGATGGTTTGTATGTTCGGTCCGACGTCCGACGAGTACGGCCTCCTGCATCGTGGAACTCGAGTGCGGAAGATGCACTCATCGTATCGCTCGACGTTCCGGACGATCGGCGACATCCCGCTCGCGACGGTAACGCGCGACGGCGTCGTTCCCCTTCGGTCGGACTACAACCACCGAAGAAACGATCGGCGGGTCGAAGTCCTTCCGTTCTTCGAGGATCGCGTCACGCTCATCTACTACTACCCCAACATGCATCCTGACATCATCGACGCAGTCGTCGAGAAGGGCTACAAGGGAATCGTCATCGCGGGGACCGGACTCGGACACGTCAACAAGCCCGTGTACCCCGCCATCGAACGGGCGACGGCGGCCGGCGTTGCCATCTACATGACCGTGCAGACCCTCTGGGGCTACGTGCACATGTTCGTCTACGACACCGGCCGTGACTTGATGGCCAAAGGCATCATCCCCACCGAGAACATGCTCCCGGAGGTTGCGTACATCAAGCTCGGCTGGGCGCTGGGCCAAACCGATGACCTGGACCGCGTCAAGGAGATGATGCTGACGCCCGTCTGCGGCGAGATCACCGAGCGCGAGCCCTATGACGGGTATCTCGTGTTTCAGGGCGGCATGCCCGAGATCGAGGCGTTCCTCAAGAAGGTGCATAGATGAGTGCGAACAGACATCGAAGATGTCTGTTCGGCGGAGAATGCTCCGCACTCTCCGGTTCCATCCCATCTTCCACTTCGCAGGTGTTCGGTGCGTGTTCGCAGGCGTTCGCTCACGCGAACCGGGCGACAGCCCCTAGAGCCGCGATCGCCACGTACGCGATCAGATAGATTCGATCGGAGAAGCGCAGCGCCCGCCACGTCAGCCGGCCCGGGATCCCTTGCTCGGGCAGCGCCGTGCCCCAACTGCGTACCGAACGCTCGTGATGACCGATGAACCACGCCATGTAGATCGCGCCGGCGACTCCGCCGATCATCAGTGGAAGCCCCATGAAGTGCCAGAACAGGGGCCAAACCCCTGTCGGAGGGGAACCGGCCTGCGCCGCCAACGTGACCTTGGCCACGCCGAAGTACCCGACGACAGCGAACAACAGCAGGATGCCCGCGAATGCGCCCATAACGATCGCTCGCTTCGGCGCGGCAAGTTCCACCTCGTGCCAGCGGCGCTTGAGTTCGGCGGAATCCATCGTGAATTCCTGAGTGTCCGAATCGAGGTGTTTCCAACCACGTAGAGACATCCGATCACCTCCCTGTGTCGTTCCATTCTATCCGCATTCGCAGGACAGACGACGTCTTCTCCCTCGTATCATCCCGCCGCCTGTCCTCGATTCCTAGGATCGGCGAGCGAAGCACAGGCCCGACCACGTCGCATCCATCGAGACGATCTTGTAGTCGACGAACCCGCGATTCAGGCCGAACGCGCGCACCACGGATTGAGACAGGTCGGACACGACGCCGGACATCTTCTTCGGCCAGGCGATCCACAGGCGGCCGCCCGTGTCGAGAAGAGCCTCGACGTCCCTGAAGGTTTGCTCGAGTTCTGCCCCCGACGGCACGAACCAAACGATCACGTCGATGCGCTCCCTGGCGTCGCGCACAACCTCCGCGCCCTCTGGAAGACGCCCCAACCTCTCGTCGTAACCGTCCGGGGCCCCGAACAAGGCGATTGTGTCTCCGGGCCGGATTCCGAGCCGCTTCGTCAGAGGGACGCCGCGATAGGCATCCATCGCGCCCGGAACGACCGGGGCCGCCGGCGGCCGCGCGATCGTAGTCGCAACGGCTGAGAGGACATCGTCCCATGATGTGTACGTGGCATCCGGCAGCAATTCTTGCACCCGAGCCGTCTTGACCGGGTCGCCTTCCACGAAGACGAGCGGGACGGTGCGAGTCGGCTTCTGCCTTCGCAGCCACCCGCCGATTTCCCGTCCCTGGGATGGGATCCGTCTCAGGTCGATCACGAAGACGTCCGGCGGGTCACTCCGGAGCGAGGCGGGATTCGCGCGCGCGTCCGTATGACAGGTCACGGCGTAGCCTGCTGCGCGCAGGCTGTCCGCTTGAGCCTCCGCCTCTTCGCGATTCCAGTGGACGAGAACGATTCTCTTCACGCCTCGATCACCTCCAGGCGAAACGCCTAGAAGGCAACGTCCTCGGCGCGGATGAGGGTCGCTCCTGCGCGCTCCCACGTCTCATTGAACTCCTCGATCACAGCCGCAGCCGGCTGGTCGGGAAACGACAAACAGCCGTGCGCGTCTTGGATGACGTGGACGTCGTAGTCTTTGCACAACGCGCACATGACCGTCGCATTGACGCATCCGAATGTCGCGAGCCCGCAGACGTGCAGTTGATCCGCGCCGATCTCGCTCAGGGTCGATTCGAGCGTCGTCTTCAGGAAGGCGCTTCCGAAGTGCTTCTGGATGACCGGTTCCCCATTAGCGGGCGCCAGATCCGGATGGATGCCGATCAGTTCGGGATCGTCGGGCTGATCGTCGCTTCGGTGCTGAACGTAGACCACGGGGACGGCCGCCTCGCGAGCCTGTCGAATCAGACCTTGGCATTTCGAGATCAGATCATTCCCATCCGAGGTCACCATCGGGGTCGGTTCCATGTATACACGTTGCACGTCGATCACCAGTAAGGCCTTGCTCATGGGTACGGTCCTCCTTCGGACAATCGGCCGGGAACACGTTGCGAATGACTTGCAGCTATGTGACTCATTGTGAGCGAGCGGCCGGACGCCGGCAACTGCCGCAGCCGTTTCGGTTCAGAAACCGGATGTTCCTCCTGATGTCGCGCCCCGATTGGCCGCCCCCGATGCGCCGTCAGGTTCTCGGAAGTGCCGCTCCAGCCGCCGGAGTGCGTGCAATTCGTCGCGTTGCCCCAACTTCGCTTTCCGGATCGCACGCGCCAGTAGATCGATGGTCTGGTCGTACAAGGGTCGATCCACCGGGTACGGGATCCCGTCCTTCCCGCCGTGGGCGAATCCGAAGCGGGCCGGATCCTGGTAGCTGGGGGTGTCACCGTACGCCAGCTCGGCAATCAACGACAAGGCACGAATCGTCTTGGCGCCGACGCCAGGCAGACAAAGCAGCTCCTTGAATCCGGCAGGTTGGGCTTCGTACGTCTTGAGGAAGATCCGTCCCAGACGTGCAGGCGACAGGTCGGAGACGAGAATCTCATGTCGGCGCGGCAGCTTCAGCGACTTCAGGCGGTGAAGCTCGTTCGCCAACGCGATCGGGCTCTCTCGCGAGAGTCCCGCGCTCGTGGCTCGCGCGTCGGCACTGGATGTGGCCACCAGATTCAAGGCGGGCGCTCGGCGGTCGCAGCAGACGGCTGTGTGCGGCTCCTCGACGAAATCGCGCACGCGAGACGATTCCCAATGGTAGCGTCGTGCGAATCCGTTGCTTTCGTTCATCCCCTGCTGGACGACGGCCCACTTGCCCGTCCGATCGAACAAGAAGACGTGATGATAGATCTGATAGCCGTCCTGCACTGCCGCACTGTCCACCT
>CAZXQL010000010.1:3103-4751 GCA_964643395.1 uncultured Thermotogae bacterium | reverse complement strand
CGCCGTACGGCTCGCATCGATGAGGGGCCCGGCATCGAGGCCCGTCTTTTCTCCCCACGACGTGATCTCCGCCGGCGTCTTCCGCGATGCCGCGCCCTTCCCTCCGGCGACAAAGAGCCCGAGTTCCTCTTCCTTCCCCTTGATGCCCTCCTTGATGGCGCCGCACGTTGTCGTCGTCACGCCACTGGAGTGCCAATCGAATCCCAGCACACAACCCAATGCCTGGAACCAGTACGGATCCGACAGGCGGTCAAACAGACCGGGGACGCCGTGCTCCAACACCACCAGTTCGGTGATCGAGCCGGCCAACTGCGTCATGCGCTGGAACAGCCAGCGCGGAGCTCGTCCTTGATGAAGAGGAAGGTCTGCTGTTCCCGTACGCATGCGTTGACTGTACAGGATCGACGCGTCCCGCGTCGACGACGGCTACTCGGACTCGACCGGAGGGAGCCCCTCGAGCATCCGCTCCGCATTGCGGAACGCCACCTTCTCGAGTTCCTCGGTCGTCAGATTCATGGCGTCGAAGATGTCTTCGTACGCTGGGTAGGGCTGGATGGGGATGTCCGATCCGAACAGGATGCGATCGATGCCGATCCGCCGCAACAACCGTTCGCAGAATGCGGCCCCATACAACTCGCCCAGCATCAGAAGGCCGTAGGAAACGTCCACGTACCCGTGGCCGGCCACTGTCTCCATGAATGCGACTCCGCCCATATGACAGAGGGCAAATGTCTGGTCACGTCCGTACATGGCTCGATAGATGGTGTGCGGCGCCGACTCGTCGAACGCCGGATCGTATCCCGAGGGATTGGAGTGGATCATGACCGGGATGCCGACGATTCTCGCGGCGTCAAGCCAAAGACGGATTCGTGGATCCGATGCCGACGTCTTCAGATTGGAGGGATGGATCTTCAAACCACGTAGGCCCAGCGTTTCCGCTGCGTAGGTCAGCTCCTCCAGCACGCGGTCGGGCGACAGGTAGGGACCGTCGATGCGGCAATCGGCAAACCCGATCAGCCGCCCATCAGATTCTCTCATGATCCGCGATTGGATCTCGTTTCCGGCTCGCAGCCAGTCGCCGCGCTCGTCCGCGGACAACGGGAAGTACTCCGCGAAGTTGATCGGAAGGACGATGGACCGCTTGACGTTGTGGGCGTCCATCGCCTCCAATTGCTGCTCGGCGGTGTGAAGTACGAGGTCGGTGTTCGCTCGCTGATGCAAGACGACGTGGACGTGGGCATCCAACTTCGGGATGGACCGCCACCTGCTCGCCATGGGATCCGCTATCCGCGCGGCGGGATGATCCGATCGATCAACCCGTATTCGATCGCTTCTTCCGCGGACATGTAGTGGTCGCGGTCCGTGTCCTTCTGGATCGTCCGCTTCGTCTTGCCCGTACGTTCCGCGAGAATCCGGACGATCAGATCCCGCATTCGGAGCAACTCGTCCGTTTGGATCTTGACGTCGGCCGCCTGTCCCTGCGCGCCGCCCAGAACCTGGTGAAGAAGGATTCGAGAATTCGGGAGCGCTGACCGCTTGCCATCCGCACCCGCGGTCAGCAGCACGGCCGCCATGCTCGCCGCTTGCCCGATGCAGATGGTCGCCACGTCGCACTTGACGAACCGCATCGTATCGTAGATGGCCAATC
>CAZXQL010000010.1:0-3093 GCA_964643395.1 uncultured Thermotogae bacterium | reverse complement strand
AGGCCGCCCGGCGAATTGATGTACAGCCGTATGTCCTTCGACGGATCCTTGGCCGCCAGGAAGAGGATCTGAGCGATGACGACATTTGCGACCTCGTCGTCGATCGCGTCACGGAGGAAGATGATGCGGTCTTCGAGCAGCCGTGAGTAGATGTCGTACGTCCGTTCTGCATGTCCGGTGTGGTCGATCACAAACGGGATCTGCGCTGTCATGACTCCTCCTTCTCCGTAATCTCCGCCGCTTCGGCAAGCGCGGCAAAGATCCGCTCGTTGATCTTGTCGAGCCGGTAGTCGTCCCATCGGTCCTCCGCTTTCAGGCTGGCAACGAACCGGACGGGATCTTCGTCGTACTCGGCTGCTTCCTGTTCGGCCAACTGACCGAGTTCCTCGTCGTCGATCGTGATGTTCAAGTCGGTGGCGAGTTGCTTCAGCAGAAGCTCGCGCCGGAGGCGGGCTTCGATCGACGTCTCGATGTCGCCTCTTAGCTCTTCTTCCGTTCGCCCGTGTTCGTCCAAGTACTCGGAGAACGTCCGCTTCGACTCGGGGCGCTCCAGCGACTCGCGCAGTCGATCGACTTCTTCGTTCACGAGATCGCTGACAAAGGCCTCCGGAAGCGGGATGTCCGCGTTCTCCAGCAGCTTCTCCAGCAACGCCGAATGGAGTTGCTGTTCGTGGATCGACGCCCTTCGCTTCGCGAGCCTTTCCCGGATCTCCGACTTCAGGGCTTCCAGGTCGTCATACCCTGCGTCCTTGGCCAGATCGTCGTCAATGTCGGGAAGGATGACCTGACGCAGCCCGATGACCTCGAGCCGGGTCTTCAGCGGCTTGCTCCCTTCGAGCTCGGCGTCGATGTCGACGGTCGCTCCCACATCCGCGCCAACGAGGTGCTTCGTGATCGGATTGTCCGACATCGCTCGGGTGTCCCACTCCTGCTCGCCTTCCTTCACGCGAACGAGATCCCCGTCAGAGACCTTGTCGCCTTCAGCCTCCCCCAACGCGCCGAATTGCTGTTGCACCTCTTCCAGCGCTTGTTCGACATCGGAGTCGGAGACCGTCTTCACCGGAGAAACCGTGACCTGCAGTCCCTTGTAGTCGGGCACCGTCACGTCGGGCAACGTCGAGAACGTGGCGGCAAAGACGAACGGCTCGGCTTCGCCGAACGTCACGACCTGCACGTCAGGACGAGTGACCGGTCGAAGGTCGAGTTCGGTGAGTGCGAGAGGCAGATACTTGCGCTGGAGTTCCTCCTGCGCCTCCTGGAGAAACACATCGCGGCCGAATCGGGTGTCGAGGAAACTGCGCGGGACGTGCCCCTTCCGGAATCCCGGCACCCTGACTTCTCTCGCGTACTCATCGTAAATGGCATCGATCTGTTCGGACACACCCTCGACGGGAATGGACACCCGGATCGTCGCTTCGATCTCTTCGCGGCGTGTGATTTGATAAGTGGCTTCAGTACCCATGTTTAGACGGTAGCTCCCAAGCTTCTGTAGATGCGCGGATTATACGAAGGCTCGTTGACATCAGCAAAGGCGCTGTCGACGCCTAGAACGCGTTGATCAAGATGATCCAGTGTTGTCCAAGCAGAACCGAGATCCCGCTAATGATGAGCTGGAACAGCCCCTGGAAGACTCCGAAGAACAGGAGCGCGGCGACGATGATCAGTCCGTACCGTTCGAGGGAGACCATGAACCGCCTCCCTCCCGCGGGCAGGAAGTAGGTCAGCACCCTGGATCCATCCAGCGGCGGGACGGGAATCATGTTGAGGACGGCAAGGAACAGATTGAACAGGACGAAGATGCCGAGCGTGAAGAACACCGCTCGAAATAGATTGCCGACGAAACCGCTCGAGACCAAGACCGTGGAGAACGGGATCGCCAACAGCAGAAGGCGCCCGATGGCCAGTCCCACAAGGCCCAAGGCGACGTTCGTCCCCGGCCCGGCAAGCGCCACATACAACATCCCCTTGAGAGGATTGCGGAAGTACCGCGGACTGATCGGTACCGGCTTCGCCCAACCGAAGGCGGGCCCCCCCAGAATGACCATGACCAGCGGCACGAGGATTGTTCCGATCGGATCGATGTGGGCAAGCGGGTTGAGCGTCAGCCGCCCCATGTCTCGAGCCGTCGGGTCGCCCAGCCGCAACGCCATGTACCCGTGCGCCACTTCGTGAAACACGATCGACGGGATCGCGGCCACGAAAGACAGAGCGACGCGAAGGACTTGGCTGATCGTCATGTTCCGTTCTCCTCCAGTTCAACGGTCAGTGTATCCGCGTCACGCACGTTTACCAGGCCGGATGGGGCTCCTTTCGGTTTCCGTACGTTCTTGACGGTCGTCACGATGACCTCGGCCCGCCGCTCGGTCCGTGCCTTGGAGTACTGCGCCGCCAGCTTCGCAGCCGCTTGCACGACGTGGGAAGGAACCTCGTTCCGACCTCGCCGTCGCACCACGACATGCGACCCCGCATGGTCACGCACGTGGAGCCAGAGATCGCTCGGGGATGCGGCTCTGAGAAGCGCATCATTCTGCCGTGCGCTCTTGCCCATCCAAACCTGGAAGCCGTCCACGTCGAACTGCCGAAACGGCAGCGCCTTCTTCGGCGGCGGCGGCTTCTTCCCTCGCCGCGGCAACAAGTCGAGGACCGTTTCCTCCACTGGTTCCCCACGTTCGCGCTTGGCGAGAGCGCGTTCGAGAGCGTCCAGCTCTCGCGTCGTCTGCTCCAGGCGCGCGTGCACATGCGGATGTCCGCGCCGAATGCGCTTGGCACGGTTGTACAAGGCCTGGGCGTTCTCGATCGTCGAGCGGGACGGATCGAGCGGGACGATGACCTCGCGATCGTCGTAGGCCGGATCTCGCAGACGGACCGACGTTTGGCCGCGCGGGATCTCCGACAGGTAGGTCATCAACAGATCCGCATGGCGCTGCCATACATCGGCCTGGGGAGCGGCCTGGAGCCACTCGTGCAGCTTCTCGATCGTTCGTCTCTTCGTTCGCACCGCCCGCTTCAGATCGTGGAGCAACGAGTCGCGCGGCCCTTCGTCCTCGGAATCGGCGCTCTCCTCGACTCGATCAAGAGCCTCCTGGAACGACC